>DATBIK010000054.1:0-16585 GCA_036556985.1 Candidatus Limnocylindria bacterium
GAGCAGGCCCGCGACCTCGCCCGCGAGCGCTTCGGCGTGGATGCCGCCAGCGTCCGCGCGCTCGTCAGCGAGCGCGACCAGAACTTCGCCCTGGCCGAGGGCGACGGCGCCGGCTGGGTGCTGAAGGTCTCGAACGCCGCCGAGGACCGGGGCGTGGTCGAGATGGAGGTCGCAGCCGTCGCGCACGTCGCGCGCATGGACCCGGAGCTGCCGGTGCCGGTCGCGCGACCGGCCCGCGACGGTACCCCGGTGACCGAGGTGGCGCTCGGCGAGGCCACGCACCTCGTGCGATGCATCCCGCTGCTCCCCGGCCGCACCTGGCAGCCGCCGGAGCTCGACGAGAGAGTGGTGCGCAACATCGGCGAGGTGACCGCCCGCATGGGCCGGGCGCTGCGCGGCTTCTTCCACCCCGCCGCGGGCCGGGCCATCGAATGGGACCAGCAGCACCTGCCGGAGCTGATGCGGCACGCGGACCTCGTCACCGACCCCGATCGTCGCGCGCTCCTCCACCGCGTCCTCGAGCGCTGGCGGCGGAACGTGGAGCCGGCGCTTCCCGCGCTGCGCGCCCAGGTCATCCACAACGACATCACCCTCGACAACCTGCTGCTCGACGAGGACGGGCACGTCACCGGCGTCATCGACTTCGGCGACATGGCGCACACCGCGGTCGTGCTCGACCTGCCGGCCACCCTCCAGTCGCTCGTACGCGAGCGCGAGGACATCTTCGCCGTGGCGGGTGCCTTCCTGCCCGCCTACGCATCGGTCCTTCCGCTGGAGCCGATGGAGGCGGACCTGGTCGGCGACCTGCTGGCCGGACGGATGGCGCAGACGATCCTCATCTCCGCCTGGCGCACGCCGCGCTTCCCGGACAACGACTACATCACCGGTTGGGAGGGTCCGGCCTGGGTCCTCCTCGAGCAGCTCGAAGCCGCCGGCTGGGAGGAGGCCGGCCGTCGGCTCAGCGTCATGGCCCGCGCGCCCCTCCGCCGTGGGCGCTCCTCCGCCCCGCCTCCGGACGCTGACGTCGCCAGCCGCCGCGGCGTGCTCGGAAAGGCCCTCGAGCCACTGACCTACCGCCGCCCGCTCCACCTGGTCAGCGGCGCCGGCGCCTGGATGTACGACGCCGCCGGCCGCGGCTACCTCGATGCCTACAACAACGTGCCGGTGGTCGGCCACGCCCATCCGCGGGTGGTCGACGCCATAGCCCGCCAGGCGAGCCTGTTGAACACGAACACCCGCTACCTGCACGCCGCGGTGGTGGAGCTGGCGGAGCGGATCACCGCCTCCATGCCGTCGGGCAGCGGCCTGGACACGGTCATGTTCGTGAACTCCGGCAGCGAGGCGAACGACCTGGCCTGGCGCCTGGCCCGCATCGCCAGCGGGGGTGACGCGGGCCTCGTCACCGACTGGGCGTACCACGGCGTCACCGCGGCGATCGCCGACTTCTCGCCCTCCGAGTGGGCGCCCGACGAGCATCCTGACGGCGTCGAGACGTTTCCCGCGCCGGACACCTTCCGCCCTGCCTACGCCGATGCCGATGCCGCCCGCGCGGCCATGGCCGCCGCGGTCGACCGCCTGCGCGCCCGGGACCGCCGGCCTGCCGCCCTCTTCCTGGACGGCTTCTTCACTGCCGACGGGATCTTCACCCCCGAGCCCGATGTCGTGGCCGCCCTGGTGGGCGCCGCCCGCGAGGCCGGCGCGCTCTACGTCGCCGACGAGGTGCAGTCCGGCCACGGCAGGAGCGGCGACGGGCTGTGGCGCTTCCCGGCTTGGGGGGTGCATCCCGACGTGGTGGCCCTCGGCAAGCCGATGGGCAACGGCCACCCCATCGCCGCGGTCGTGACGCGCGCGGAGCTCGTCGACCGCATGGCCGAGCGCACGACGTTCTTCTCCACGTTCGGCGGCAACCCGGTGGCCTGCGCCGCCGCGCTCGCGGTGCTCGACGTCATCGAGGAGGAGGGGCTGGTGGCGCATGCCACCGCGGTCGGTGACGAGCTGCGCGCCGCCCTCCGCGACCTCGCCGCGCGCCACCCGGTCATTGCCGACGTCCGCGGCCGCGGCCTGATGACCGGCGTCGAGCTTGTGGATCCGGCCACCGGCGAGCCCGCCACCGAACGAGCGCGCGACATCCGCGACGAGCTCCGCGAGCGCGGCGTCCTGGTCGGCACCACGCGCCGCGAGAAGAACGTCCTGAAGATCCGCCCGCCGCTCGCCATCACCGCCGGCGAGGCGCGCCTCATCGTGCGGGAGCTCGACCAGACGCTGGGGGCGTGACCGCGCGGACGATGGCCCGTCGTATCGGGCCGAACCACGCCTGAGCGCTGGTCCAGGCGGGATTTGGCCTTATGTGCGGGCCACCACGAGCACGACGCGCTCCTTCCCGCGCGGCTCACGCTCATGGTGGCCCGCTGTATCGAGCCAAACAGGACCCGGAAGGCAGCTCGGGCGGAGAATGGCCCGCTCTGCCGGGCCAAGGCCGCCGGGGAACGTGATATTGACGCCGAGGCATCGGTCCACCAGCATCGGCGGCACATGTTCAAGTGGCAGAAGCCGGCCACCGACCCGGAGATCGCGAAGCGCATCCCGCCCGGTCAGGTGCTGACCGACAAGTTCCCGGTCCTCCACTTCGGGCGGGTCCCGGACTACCCCGACCTGGCCCGGTGGGACTTCCGCGTCTTCGGCGACGTGGCGCAGACATTCACCCTGAACTGGGGCGAGTTCCGGCAGCTGCCGACCACGACGGTGACGCTGGACATCCACTGCGTGACGCGCTGGTCGAAGCTCGACACGACCTGGGAGGGCGTGCCGTTCACGCACATCGCCGAGGTCGCGCAGCCGGCTCCCGAGGCGCGCTTCGTCATCTTCCACGCCGAGGGCGGCTTCACCTCGAACGTGCCACTCGAGGTGGCCATGGACCCGCAGTGCCTGCTGGCGTGGCACTACGACGGCAAGCCGCTGGAGCCGGACCACGGCTACCCGCTGCGCGCGATCGTGCCGGGCAGGTACTTCTGGAAGAGCGCGAAGTGGCTGCGCGGCGTGGAGTTCAGCCGCGAGGACAAGCCCGGCTTCTGGGAGCGGAACGGGTACTCGAACTCGGCCGACTACTGGCGCGAGGAGAGGTACTCGGACGACTGAGGCCTACGGGGCCTTGCCGTTCTCCTCTTCGAGGCGCTTCGCGCGCTCCACGAGCTCCGCCACGCGGCGGCCGCCCTTGCGCCCGATCTCCTGGAAGTGCTCCGACGGGTAGCGCTTGCTCACCGCCTTGCCGCCCTTCTGGCCGATCTCGGCGAAGAAGTCCGGGCCGTAGCGCGCCCGCGTCGCCTTCCCACCCTTGCGTCCCGCGTCGCGGACGCTCATCGGCTCGGGCTTCCGTTCCTGCTTCTGCTCGTCAGCCATGAATGGCTCCTTGTCGTCGTCGCTTGCGGCCGGCCCGGGCACGGCTCGATCCCCGAGCGAGCGATCTGCAGAATCTGTGCCGGTGCCGGACCGATGCCGCGACCGGCGTCCGGCGCGTGCGAGAATCGGCAGCCATGCACCCGTTCGTCCGCAACCTGATCATCGGCGGGGTGGGCCTCATCCTGGCCGCCGGGCTCGTCTCGATCGCCATCCTGGGCGAGGACTCGAGCATGTCGGTCCTGGCCATGCTCGTGGGCGGCCTCATCTCCGCCGGCGTGGGGCTGTTCCTCTTCATCCAGGCCTGGATCTGGTCCCAGCGCACGTACCGCCGCGGATCCGGCGGGACGGCGGTCGCGATCGCGCTGGCCGGCGGGCTGATGGTCGTCCTGGCCGGGGCGGCGCTGGCCGGCTGCGTCGTGCTGGTGATGACCTTCTACCTGTAGCCCTGCGCTACCATCTGGCACGAGCCCCCATCGTCTAGAGGCCTAGGACGCCACCCTTTCAAGGTGGAGATCACCGGTTCGAATCCGGTTGGGGGCGCCACCCCCTCAGACGTGGTTGATCTCCACGCGGTCGCCGCAATCAGGGCAGTAGAGGAGCAGGAGCTTCGGGTCGTCGGGCAGCGGCCGCCAGGAGTACACCATCTCCTCGCCGATGCGCTCCCCGCAGCGCGGGCACTCGGCGCCGATCTCCAGCCACTGGTCGCGCGGCACGTTCTGGCGGCCCATCAGCCGGCGTCCTGGACGTGGCTGGCGCCGGCGTCGGCGGTACCCATCGGCTCTTCGAGCGGGGCGGGCTCCGGCGCGGAGCTCACCCGCCGGACCGGTGGCGGCGGCGCCCAGCCGGGCTTGCCGGCCGGGTCGGTGAGCGACGGCTCGCCGGACCCGTCCTCGCCCTCGGCGGCGGCGATCGCGCGGCGCGTCTCTTCGGCCTTCTCGGACGGGGCGAGCAGTGGGTAGGCGCGCGCCTCGTAGCCGGGCCACAGCCCCACCGCGCCGTCGCGGATCATCACCATCGTCTTGCTGAAAGCTCTCGTCACGTCCTGCACCGATCGGTCCAGGACCTGGTAGTCGCGGCCGGTCACCTGCCGCAGCGCCGGCTCGAGCGTCTCGACCAGGAAGTGCGGATCGGGGTTCTCGGCGAAGGCGAGGTCGAGCGCGGCGAGCACCTCCTCATCGGTCAGGCCGGTGGGAAGCGGACGGCTGATGTAGTCCATGCGCGGGTCGGTGGAGGGTCCGCGGAAGGTGCGGATCAGCGACTTCAACATCGGGCCGCGATTGTAGCGCCGGGGCCGGAGGGTATACTTCGGTCCCCGTGAGGCAACCTCGCAACCCTGCCGGTTGACGCCCTGGCCGCCCTGCGGCCGACCGGCTCACCGCCCGGGGCATGAGCCCGCAACAGGAGAACCCACGATCACCGTGCGCGTCAGAAAGGCCGTCCTCCCCGCCGCCGGATTCGGAACCCGCTTCCTGCCGGCCACCAAGGCCATCGCCAAGGAAGTCCTGCCGCTCGTCGACCGGCCCATCATCCAGTACGCGGTCGAGGAGGCGATGACCTCGGGGATCGAGCAGATCATCATCGTCATCTCCACCGGCCGGAGCGCGATCGAGGACCACTTCGACTCCAACCCGGCCCTCGAGCGCTGGCTCGAGGAGCGCGGCGACATCGAGATGCTGCGCATCGTGCGCCGCATCTCCGAGTTCGGGCCGATCGCCTACGTCCACCAGAAGGAGCAGCTCGGCCTGGGGCACGCGGTCCTCATGGCCAAGGAGCTCGTCGGGGACGAGCCGTTCGCCGTCCTCCTCTCGGACGACGTCATGCTCAACCCGGGCGGCCAGCCGGTGACGCGCCAGCTCATCGACCAGTACACGGCGCACCGTGGCAGCGTCATCGCCCTCCAGCAGGTTGCCCGCGAGGACGTGTCCCGCTACGGCATCGTGACGCCGGTCCACACCGAGGGCCGGCTGGTCGAGATCAACGACCTCGTCGAAAAGCCCGCCGTGGGGGAGGCGCCGTCGGACCTCGGCGTACTCGGGCGCTACGTGCTCACCCCGAAGATCTTCGACCTGCTCGAGTCAACCCCGCGCGGGGCCGGTGGCGAGATCCAGCTCACCGACGCGATCAAGGCGCTCATGCAGGAGCAGCCGGTGTTCGGCTATCGCTTCGAGGGGCAGCGCCACGACGCCGGGACGCGGCTGGGCTGGCTGAAGGCGAACGTGGCGGTCGGCCTCCAGTCGGAGGACGCGGACGAGTTCCGCGCCCACATCCGCGGGCTGGACCTGCGAGACTGACGCGCGACACGCCTCGACGAGGCACATCGGACGACACACTGGCGCCGGCCCGGGCGTCAATGACGGAACGACCCTGACGGAGGGCGCGAGCGTGGAGATGATCGGGCGGCAGATCGGCGGGCGCTATCGCCTCATCGCCCCGCTGGGCGAGGGCGGCATGGCCACGATCTGGCGCGCCGTCGACGAGCAGCTCGACCGCGAGGTGGCGGTCAAGCTCCTCCGCACCCAGTTCGGCAACGACGCCGGCTTCGCGGCCCGCTTCAAACAGGAGGCGCGCTCCGCCGGCTCGCTGGCCCACCACAACATCGTGCCGGTCTACGACTACGGGACCGATGGCGAGGACGGCACCCAGTACATCGTCATGCAGCTCGTCGAGGGCGACGACCTGTCCTCCGTCCTGCGCGAGCGCACCGCTCTGTCGACCGATGACGCCGTTCGCGTGGCGATCGGGGTCGCCTCGGCGCTCGAGGCCGCTCACCGGCGCGGGATCGTCCACCGCGACGTGAAGCCGGGGAACATCCTCATCACCGACGAGGGCGACGTGAAGGTCACCGACTTCGGCATCGCCCGCGCGGTGTCCGAGGCGTCGATGACGGTGACCGGCACGACGCTGGGCTCCGTCCACTACTTCAGCCCGGAGCAGGCGCGCGGCGACGAGGTGACCGGCGCCTCCGACGTCTACTCGCTCGGCATCGTCCTGTACGAGATGCTCACCGGCCGCCGCCCCTTCGAAGGCGACTCTGCGGCGGGCGTGGCCCTCAAGCGGCTCAACGAGGACCCGCAACCGCCGGAGACGTACCGCCCCGTGCCGAGCGGCCTGTCGGCCATCGTCATGCGCGCCCTCCAGCGCGACCCGGAGCGCCGCTTCCCCGACGCGGGCTCGTTCGCCGAAGCGCTCCGCGTCTGGCAGCGCGACCCGGCAGCCGGCGCGGCCGCGGCCGGCATGGCCGGGGCGGGCGCCGCCGGGGTGGCAGCCGCATCGGGCTCGCCGACGCCTGAGGAGGCGCCCGTGCCGCCCTCGGGTGAGCCGACCGTCTACGTCCCCCCGCCGGTGGTCCGGCCCTCGGACCGCGCGCCGAGCGCGGTGAACGTGAACGCCCCGCCGCGCCGCCCGCCACCCCCGCCTCCGCCCGAGCGGCAGGGGCAGCCGTGGTGGATGTGGCTGCTGGCCCTCCTCGCCATCGTCCTGCTCGGCGCGATCGGCTTCCTGGGAGCGCAGATCCTCGGCGGGCTCGGCCCCAACGGGACGCCGGACCCGTCGGCCGAGACGTTCGCCATGCCCGATTGGGTCGGCGATCCGTTCACCCAGGTCCGCATCGAGGCGGACAGCCTCGGCCTGGAGATCGACGAGGAGCGCGAGTTCTCCGACGAGGTCGAGCAGGGCCGCGTCATCTCCACCGATCCGGCAGAAGGCGAGGACGTGAGCCGCGGCGACACCGTCACCGTCGTCGTCAGCCGCGGGGCGGAGGAGGTCGAGGTGCCGCGGCTCATCGGCCAGACCCGAGACGAGGCGCGCGACCTGCTCACCGAGGTAGGCCTCCGGCTCGGCCGCGTGACCGAGGAGCCGTCGTCGCAGCCGGCGGGCACGGTGCTGCGCAGCAACCCGGCCGAGGGCGTCTCGGTCGAGCGTGGCGAGCAGGTGGACATCGTCCTGTCGAGCGGCCCGACGCCGTCCCCGGAGCCGACCCCCACCCTGCAGCCCACGCCACCGCCGACCCCGCCGCCCACGCCCACACCGGAGCCGACTCCGACGCAGACGGCCACGATCTGAGAGGCCAATCGAAGGCGCCAGACACGCCCAGCGAATGCCGGACGAGGAAGACTCGGCGGCGCTGCCACGTCATTCGCGACGCGAATGCAGCGGCGACCTGGCGCCCTCGCACGGTGATCGGTATTCGCCTGACGCATGGCTGTCGCGGAGAAGCGCCGGGCGCCGCACGCCATGGGCATCATCGGTCCATCCCGGAGGTTGGTGCTAGCATCGGGCGATCGTTCCCCGAGCCTCACAGGAGGTCTTGACACGAACATGACAGCCCCGATGACGGTCGACGAGTCGACGTTCGAGGCGCAGGTGCTCAGCTCCGAGAAGCCGACGCTCGTCGACTTCTGGGCGCCGTGGTGCGGGCCGTGCCGGCTCGTGTCCCCGGTGGTCGAGTCGGTGGGCGAGGCCCACGCCGACAAGATCAACATCGCCAAGGTGAACACCGACGAGAACCAGCAGCTGGCGATGCGCTACAGCATCTTCAGCATCCCCACCCTCATCGTCTTCAAGGACGGCAAGGAGGCGGCGCGCCTGGTCGGCTACATGCCGCAGGAAGCGATGGAGGCCCGGCTCTCCCAGTTCCTCGCCTGACGCGCGCCGGCTGAGCGGCGGGTCCACGCAAGTTCACCAGCACGTGGTCATACCGATCACGAAACCGCCGTTTCGTCGCGATTTCGCCAGCCGGTGGTGAGAATCGGGGTAGAAATGGCCCGCTGGAGCGCCTGCGCGCCCATTTTCTGATCGATATCACCACCTGGTGGGCAATGCGGCCACGATCTCCGGCGGTGTCGCGACGCACCAGCCGGGCGAGATCCAGCCGCTACACTCCCCGCACGAGGGAGGGCTGTCCGAGCATTGATCATCAAGACCGAACGCCGATCCGGCGCCGACCGGCGCCAGGCCGGCGACCCGTTCGCCCCGGAGCGGCGGCAGGACGACCGCCGCACGATGTGCTGGGAGGTCGAGAACTGCTCGTTGACGATCCGCTACCGCTGCCCGGCGTTCATCCTGCGCCGCCCATGCTGGGAGCTGTGGGCGGTCGAGGGCGTGGGGCCGGCCCGCGCCTGCTGCCACAACGAGATCGACTGCGAGCCGGGCCGCTGCGTCATCGCCGAGAAGCGCTTCGCCGAGGCACCCGAGCCGCTCACCGTGCACGTCGGGCGGCGGGGCATGCCGCTCGGCTATACCCGACCACGCCGGCACTCGTGCCCGAACTTCTTCCTCACCCACGGCGCCAAGGGACGCGTGCCGATCGAGGCGCCGCAGATGCTGCGCACGCTCATGAAGCAGGAAGGCGTCGTCTCCCGCTGCGAGGCGCGCCCCGGCGTCCACCTCGACTCCGGCTACGTCACCGACCTGTGCCTGACCGGGCAGTTCCACGACTGCGTCTTCTACGAGGACGACAGCACCTGACCCTCCGGGACCGATGAGCCGGCGGCTCGACTATCCCGCCGCGGTCGACGCGCTCCGCGCGCGGGGGCGCTTCGGCATCAGCCTGGGGCTGGAGCGGGTGACCGCCATCCTGGATCGGCTGGATCACCCGGAGCGCGGACTGCGCGGGGCGCTGGTGGGCGGCACGAACGGGAAGGGCAGCGTGGTGGCCCTGGCGCTCGCCGCGCTGCGCGAGGCGGGCCTGCGGGTGGGCACCATGCCGAAGCCGCACCTGGTCAGCTACCGTGAGCGCATCGCCATCGATGGACAGCCGCTGTCCGAGGCGGCGTTCGCGACGGCGGTGTCCCGCGTGCTGCCCGCGGTGGATGCCGTGGCCCGAAGCCTGGGGCCGCCGACCGAGTTCGAGGTGCTCACCGCCGCCGCCTTCGCCGAGCTGGCGCGGGCACGGGTGGACCTGGCCGTGGTGGAGGTCGGCATGGGCGGCCGCCTCGACGCCACGAACGTCCTCGACCCGGGCGTGGCGGCGGTCACGAACGTGGCGCTCGACCACGAGAAGCACCTCGGGCCCACGCTGGCGGCGATCGGCACCGAGAAGGCGATGATCATCAAGCCGGGGGACCTGGCCGTGACCGGGGCAACGGGCCGCGGGCTGCTGCCGATCGTGGAGCGCTGCGCGTCGATCGACGTGCCGCTGCGGCGTGCCGGCCCGCGCCAGGCGTACCGGGCCACCGTGCGCGACGCGGGATGGGACGGACTGGTGCTCGACGTGCGGGGCGGCGGCCGGCGGCTCGACGGGCTCGTGGTGGGAATGCTCGGCCGGCACCAGGCGGCGAACGCGGCGGTCGCCATCGCCCTGCTCGACGCCATCCAGCAGGCGGCCGAGAGCCGCGGCGCGGCCTTCCACGACCTCGACGACCACGCCATCCGGCGGGGCTTCGCGGCGGCGCGCTGGCCGGGACGCCTGGAGCTGCTGCGCACGACGGCGGCCGGCCCCGTGCTGCTCGACGGGGCGCACAACCCCGCCGGCGCCCGCGCGCTGGCCGCTGCACTGGCCGACCTCGGCCTGCATGGCGCACCGTTCGTCTTCGGCGCGCAGCGCGGCAAGCGCGTCGCCGCCGTGCTGCGGGCGCTGGCGCCGCTCCGGCCGAGGCCGATCTTCACCCGCGTCGCCGACCCGAACGCGATTCCGCCGGCCGACCTGCTGCGCGCCTGGCGGCGCATCGGCCCCGGGGGCAGCGTGGCCGACGACCCGTGGACCGCGCTGGCCCGGGCCGCCGAGGCGCGACGCGGCCCGGAGCAGCCGGTGGTGGTGGCCGGCTCGCTCTACCTCGTCGGCGCCGTTCGTGGGATGCTCCTCGGCGAGAGGAGCGACGCATGAGGGAGCTGCGCTGGGGCGAGCGCACGTACGTGATGGGCATCGTCAACCTCACTCCCGACTCGTTCAGCGGCGACGGCCTGGCGCCGACAGGCAGGGCGATCGGCGACGTCGTCGCGGCGGCACGGGAGCAGGCGGCCCGGTTCGTGGCGGCGGGCGCCGACATCCTCGACGTCGGGGCCGAGTCGTCGCGGCCCGCCCAGTTCTACGGGGAGCACCCGCGGCCGACGCCGGAGGCGGAGGCCGCGCTGGCCGTCCCGGTCGTCGAGGCACTCGCCGCCGAGCACGGCGCGGCGGCGCTCGTCAGCATCGACACGACCCGCGGCGGCGTGGCGCGCGCCGCGCTGGACGCGGGCGCAACGATCGTGAACGACGTGTGGGCCGGCCGCGACGACCCCGACACCGTGGCGGCGGCCGCCGAGTCCGGCGCGCACCTCGTGCTCATGCACAATCGCGAGCGCGCCGACTACCCCGCGTCGGTCTTCGACGAGGTCGTGGCCTGGCTGCGCGCCGCGATCGACGACGCGCTCGCGGCGGGGGTGCAGGCGGGCCGGATCATCGTCGACCCCGGCATCGGCTTCGGCAAGACGCCGGAGCATTCGGTCGAGCTGCTCCATCGGCTCGGCGAGCTGAAGGAGGCGCTGGGGGAGTATCCGATGCTGGTGGGCACCTCGCGCAAACGCGTCATCGGCGAGCTGCTCGGGGGCGCGCCGCCGGAGCGGCGCCTGGAGGGGACGCTGGCCAGCCTGGCGCTGGCGGTGGCGCAGGGCGCCGACATCGTGCGGGTCCACGACGTTGCGGAGGCCGTACCCGCCGTCCGCGTGGCGGACGGCATCGCCCGGTGGCGCCGGTGAGCGACCGCATCACGCTCCGCGGCATGCGCTTCCTCGGCCGCCATGGCGTCGAGCTCGAGGAGCGCCTCGAGCCACAGCCGATCGAGGTGGACGTCGAGCTGGAGATTGACCTGGCCCGTCCGGCCGAGACGGACGAGCTCCGCGACACGATCGACTACGCCGCGGTCTTCACCCTGGTGGGCGGGATCGTCGAGGGGCGCTCGTTCCGGCTGCTCGAGGCGCTGGCCGGGGAGATCGCGCGGGCCGTCGTCGACGCCCACGGCACTGACGCTCCGCGCCTGGCATCCGTCGGAGTCCGCGTGCGCAAGCCCGAGGCGCCGCTGCCCGGCGACTTCGAGACGGTCGAGGTCAGCGTGCGGCGCCCCGGGGCGTCAGGCGGCGAACCGGCCTAGTTCTGTGCGCCCGGCAGGACGCCGAGCGTCACCTCCACGTCGAGCTCCCGGCTGCCGCGGACCACGCTCAGCGTGATCGTGTCGCCCGGGACGTGCTTCAGGACGTGCTCGGCGAGGTCGTCGCTTGCCGTGACAGGGTCGCCGTTCACTGCGGTGATGATGTCGCCCGACTCGAGCCCGGCCGCGGCCGCGGGGCTGTCCGGGAACACGGCCGGCACGTCCGCGCTGCTCGATTCGATGAGCACGCCCTCGTCGACCGGCAGGTTCTCGTCCTCGGCCAGCTGCTGCGTGACCGGCACGAAGTACACGCCGATCCACGGGCGCTGGAGCTCCTCGCCCGCCAGGGCCTGGGCCATGATCGGCTTGGCCACGTCGATCGGTATCGCGAAGCCAATGCCCTGCGCCTCCTGGTTCACCGCGGTGTTGATGCCGATGACCTGTCCCGCCGAATCCAGGAGCGGGCCGCCCGAGTTGCCGGGGTTGATGGCGGCATCGGTCTGGATGAGGTTCGACAGGCGCTCTGCCGACGCGGCCTGCCCGTTGCCGGCCACGATCTGGCGGCCGAGCCCGGAGATGATGCCGGTGGTCACCGTGTTCTCGAACTGCCCGAGCGGGTTGCCGATGGCGACCGCCAGCTGGCCCTGCTTGAGGCTGTCGCTCGAGCCGAGGGTCACGGTCGGCAGGTCGGTGGCGTCGACCTTCACGATGGCGAGGTCGGTCAGCGTGTCTATGCCGTAGACCCGTCCCTCGAGCTGGCGGCTGTCGTTCAGCACCACGGTGAGCTGGCTCGCGCCCTCGACGACGTGCTTGTTGGTGAGGATCCAGCCGTCCGCGTCGAAGATGAAGCCGCTGCCCACGCCGCTCGCCCCGGCGAGGTCCTCGGCGGTGGTGGCGATCTTCACGACGGCGGGCATCGCCCGCTCGACGGCGTTGATGACCGCCGACGACTCGTCGATGGTCACGTTGTTCACGTTCGTGCCGAGCGGGGCCCGGCTGCTGGCCGGCGTCGCCCGATCGTCCCGGAGCAGGCCGCTCACGGCGGCGGCGGAGAGCCCGCCGGAGACGATGCCGGCCACCACCGCGACGGCGACCACGCTCGCGCCGACTCCCGTGCGGCGCGGCGCCGGCGGCGGGGCGGGCGGCTGGGTCGGCCATCCACCGGAGCTCCACGACGGGGGCGGCGCCGAATGGCTCGGCGGCGGCCCGTAACGGCGAACCTCCATCTGCTGGGTCGCCTCCGGATCGCGTCGGGGTGAGGTCGCCTGGGGATCGGTCACGGGATCGCTCTCTCTCGGTTCATCCGGGCGGGCATGCGTCCATGCTCGTCGCCGCGCGTTGCGCGCGCCGTGCACCAAGGGTCAAGTTTCATTGACGTTCACGGGTTCGCGTGGCAGGCGCACAGTGAAGGTGGCCCCCTCGCCCAACGCGCTCGTGACGCCGATGCCGCCGCCGTGCATCTCGACGATCGAGCGGGCGATGGCCAGGCCCAGGCCGCTCCCCGAGGCGCGGGCGTCGCCGACGTTCGTGCCGCGGAAGAAGCGGTCGAAGATGAGCGGCAGGTCGGCCTCGGGGATGCCTGGGCCGGAGTCGCGCACCTCGATGACCGCCTCGTCGGGGCGCTCGACAAGGTCGACCACGACCTCGCCACCGCGCGGGGTGAACTTCAGGGCATTGCCGACCAGGTTGGTGAGCAGCTGGACGATCCGCTCGCGGTCGAAGCGGAGCATGACCGGTGCGGAGGGCACCTCGAAGACGAGCGACACGCCGCGCTCCCCGGCCTGCTGGGAGTGGGCCTCGACCGTGGCGCGCACCGGCTCGCGGAGGTCGCCGCTCCGGACGTCCATGGGGAAGATGCCGGCGTCGATCCGCGACAGGTCGAGCAGGTTGGTGCTCATCCACTCCAGCCGGTTGATCTGCTGCGTCGAGCGGTCGAGGAACTCCCGGCGCTGGCCCTCCTCCACGTCGCCGTCGCGCTGGAGCTCGGTGAAGGTGCGCAGCGCGGCGATCGGCGTGCGCAGCTCGTGGGAGACGTCGGCCACGAACTCGCGGAGGCGGTCGCGGTCCGCCGCGAGCAGGCGGAGCGACTCGGACAGCCGGTCGGCCATGACGTTGAACTGGCGCCCGAGCTCGTCGACCTCCACGATCTCGAACCGCGGAGCTCGCTCGTCGAGCTCCCCGGCGGCGAAACGTCCGGACACGCGTCGCAGCCGGGCGAGCGGACCGGTCAGGCGGCGCGCCGCCACCACCCCGACCACGAGTGAGACGGCGAGCGCCGCCAGGCCGGCACCGATGAGCGTGCCGTTCACCCGCTGCAGCGTGCTCTCCCGGTTCGTGTACACGTCGCTCACCGTGTAGACGAGGCGGATCGTCCCCCCGAACCCGTCGGGGACGAGGCCCTGGATCGTCTGCGCCTCCACCTGCGGATCGGGGAGCAACCCCGCCTCTCGCAGCGCGGCCGCGGTGCCTTCGCCCGGGGTCGCGCGGGCGCCGATCGGCCCGTTCTCGTCGTCGTAGCGGATCGTCACCGTGCCCTGTGCCAGCGAGTTCGCGGCGCGCTGCGCCAGGTTGGCGAGGAGCACCGTGTTCCGCAGCTCGGGGGTGCGCAGGACGCTGCGGTTCGTCTGGTCGTAGTTCTCCGCGACGCTCTCGACGAGGATCGCGGTCGAGATCGCTGCCGAGGCCGCGCGACGTTCGGCCTGGTCGACGAAGTAGCCGGGCAGAATCTGCGACAGCGCCACGCCGGAGACGAGGAGCGCCACGACGACCACGCTCGCCAGGGCGAGCACGAGCCGCACGTTGAGCCGCTGCGGCAGGGCGGCCGCCTGGCGCATCGGCGAGAGCAGGCGGTCAGTCCTCGGCGAAGGCATATCCAACGCCGCGCACGGTCTTGATGTACCGCGGTTGGGCGGGATCGGGCTCGATCTTCTCGCGGATGTGGCTGACGTGGACGTTGATCGTCCGCTCGTCGGCCTCGAGCGCCTCGTAGTCGCGGACGAGCTCGAGCAGCTGGGTGCGGGTATACACCCGGCCCGGGCGCGCGGCGAGATGGCGGAGCAGGTCGAACTCGGTCGTGGTCAGATTGATGCGCTCGCCGTCGCGCGTGACCCGACGCCGCTCGAGGTCGATGACGAGGTCGCCGCGCCGCAGGGTGCGCCCGGTCTGCGTGTCGGCGAGCTCCCCGTAGGCGCGGCGCAGGAGCGCCTTCACCCGGCTCGCCAGCTCGCGGACGCTGAACGGCTTCACGAGGTAGTCATCGGCGCCGATCTCGAGGCCCACGACCTTGTCGACCTCGTCCGAGCGCGCGGTGAGGAAGAGCACCGGGGCGCGCGATTCGCGGCGCAGCTGGCGCAGCACCTCGAAGCCGTCGATCCCGGGCAGGCGCACGTCGAGCACGACGAGGTCCGGGGCGATGTCGCCGAAGCGGGACAGGGCGTCCTCGCCGGTCGGCACGACGCTGACGTCGTATCCCTCGCGCTCCAGCGCGACCTGGACGCCGCGCGCCACGGCGGGCTCGTCCTCCACGATCATGATGTGACTGGCCATCGGCCCACGATGATAGCCCGATGCGGCGGTGTACCCGGCTCATGCGTTCGGTGGCCAGCGCCTGCGCAAGGCGGCGTGTGCTCACCCGGGGGAACCGGGCCGGATTCCCTGGGCACGACCGACCGATGGAGCTCGCCTTGCCGCCGGGCGGGTCGACTGCTATCCTCCCGGCTCGCGCACGCAGACGCCAACCGCCGTCCGGCCATGCCCGGATGCGCATTTCGATTCGAGGTTCGACACCCGCTCATGGACTTGCAGATCGCCGTCGACGCCCGCACCGCGTCCGGCAAGGCTACGAAGCGCCTCCGCGCCGACGGCATCGTGCCGGGGGTCGTCTTCGGCAAGAAGGCCGGCTCGGTGCCGGTGCAGCTCGACGCCAAGGCCTTCGAGGCGCTGTACCGCGAGGCCGGCCGAACGAGCATCATCAGGCTCACGGTCGACGGCGGCGGCGCCACGAGCGTCGTCATCAAGAGCGTCCAGCGCAACCCGCTGACCGGGCGCGCCATCCACGTCGACTTCTTCGCCCCCGACCTCACCCATGAGATGCAGGCGAACGTGCCGATCGTCTTCACCGGCACCGCGCCGGGCGTCGAGGCCACGGGTGGCTCACTGTTCACCTCGCTCGATTTCCTGAAGGTGAAGGCGCTGCCGGCCGACATGCCGCACGAGTTCACGGTGGACGTCAGCTCCCTCGTCGACCTGGACACCGCCATCCTGGTTCGCGACGTGGCCGTCGCCGAGACGGTGACCGTCCTCAACGACTCCGAGGAGCTGGTGGCCAAGGTCATGCCGCCGCGGGTCGAGGTCGAGCCCGAGCCGGTCGTCAGCGAGGAGGAGCTCGAGGGCGAGGCTGCCGAGGGCGCCGAGGGCGCCGCGGCAGAGGGTGGCGAGGCAGCCGAGGGCGGTGCGCCGACCGAGGGCGACTCCGGCGAGGAGCCTGCGACCGAGTAGCCGCGCCGGCCGGGCGTACACTGCCCGGCGGTGCTCATCGTCGCGATCCACGACGTCGCGACCTCCACGCTCGGCGAGGTCGAGTGGCTCCTCGAGCGCCTCGACGCGGTGGGTGTCGAGCGCCGCGTCCTCAAGGTCATCCCGGCAGATCCGGCCGGGGGCGACGATGCGCCGCTCGTCGACCGGCTCCGCCGGGAGGCGAGCAACGGCTCCGAGATCGTGCTCCACGGCTGGAGCCACCGCGCCGATGGGCCGCTGCGCGGCTCGTTCCGCGACCGCCTGCGCGCGCGGCTCTTCGCCGGCGACGCCGCCGAGCTGCTCTCCCTGCCGGACGACGAGGTCCGGCGCCGCGTGGCGGCCGGCCGGGACTGGCTGAACGGCCACGGCCTGGCGGCGACCGGGTTCTGCCCGCCGGCCTGGCTGGCGACCGCCGGCCTGCCCGATGCGCTGCGCGAGGCCGGCTTCCGCTACCTCGTCACGCTCCGCGGGCTGCGCGACCTCGGGCGCCGGCGGACGATCACCCTGCCGCCGCGCGGCTACATGGGCGCCGGAGCCACCCAGGAGCGGCTCGTCCGGGTCGGCGAGGCCGTGCTGTCGCGTCCGCTGCGCGCGCTTTTGCGCGCGCCGGC
>DATBIK010000055.1:0-16922 GCA_036556985.1 Candidatus Limnocylindria bacterium
CGGTGTCAATGGCGCGAATGACATCGCCGAGGGCGCGAACCTCTGGAAGATGTGGTGCGGCGAGGACGATCGACTCGATCGGCGTGCCACGGGCCGCCTCGAGCAGGGCCGGGACGATGATCCCCGCCGCCTCCTCGGGCGTGAATGCTCCCGTCTCGCTTCCGAGCGGGGCGACCGCAATCCGTCGAAGCTGCAGGGGAATGGCAAACGCCAGGGCCGATCGAATGGCCGAGGCCAGCGTCCGGGGCTCGGCGACCCGATCGTGCCCGACCGCGACGGCATGGATGACGTACTGGGCCGCCAGGGATCCGGCCTTGGTCACGACCGCGGATCCGGGGGCGATGGGACCCTGGTCGACGGCCGCGCGCTCGATCTCGTCGCCACCGAGGCGCTTGATCGACGCTGCCGCGCCGACCGTCATGAACAGCGACTCCGTGGCCGCAACGAGCATCGCGTCGACCTCGAGCTCCGCGATCTCCCCCTGCCATACATCGATTTCGATCGGCACTGCCATCACGCTGTTTCGCTCCCCGCCTCGCCCGGGTCAGCCGCCCCGATGTGGAGCCTCGGTAGCCGTCCACGCAGGGCGGTCGTGACTTCGTAGTTGATCGTTCGACGCTCGCCGGCCACCTCCTCCGCGGTGATTCGGGCCCCGCCCTGCTCGCCGATGAGCGTGAATTCGTCGCCGTAGGTTACACCAGCGATTCCACCCACATCGACGGTCAGCCCGTCCATGCTGATCGCACCGACGATCGGCGCTCGCTGGCCTCGCACCAGGACCGAGCCATTGTTCGCATGTGACCGCGGCCAACCGTCTCCGTATCCAATCCCGAGCGTCGCGATGCGCGTGGATCGTTGCGCCCGGAAGCGAAGGCCATACCCGATCGCCTCGCCCGCGGCCAGGTCGAACAGGCGCAGCGGCAATGCCCGCAGGCTCAAAGCCGGCCGCAGGCCGAGGTCCCGCCCGGCTGCCCACGCCGGCGCCAGGCCATAGAGGGCCAGCCCCGGCCGGATCGCGGTTGCCTCACCGATGTTGCCCGCCAGGATCGCACCGGTCGCCCCAACGTGGACGAGGCCGGGATCGATGCCTGCCGAGCGCATCGCGTCGACCGTCCGCGCCAGCCGGAGGAGCTGGACCTCGGTGTAGGCGTCATCGTCGCCCGGGACCGCGAGGTGGCTCATCGTGCCGGCCAGCGACACGCTCGGGCTCCTCCCGATCCGTGCCGCCAGGCCGATCGCTGCTCCCGGCTCGATCCCCTGTCGACCGAGACCGGTGTCGACCTTCAGGTGTACGCGCACCGGTGCCGGCGCCCGCTCGAGCAGCGCCACGGTGGCTTCGTCGTACACGATCGGTTCGAGCCCGAGGGTGGCAACGTCGTTGACCTCGGCCGGCCCGATCCCCCACAGCAGCAGAATCGGCACGTCAATCCCCGACGCTCGAAGCCGCGTCGCCTCGTCGAGGGTCGCGACGGCCAGGCGCTCGACGCCGGCGTCGACCAGCGTTCGCGCCACCGGCAGCTCGCCGTGACCGTATGCGTTGGCCTTCACGACGGCGATGACCGCCGCCCCTGGAGCAAGCCTCCGAACGAGCGCCAGGTTGGCGCGAATCGCATCATGGTCGATCTCGACCCAGGCACGGTGCGGGCTGCGCGGCGCGGTCACGCACGCTCTCCGCGGAGCTGAGCAATGGCCTCCGGCAGGAGGTTGGCGATGTCGCGGGCCATGACTCCCGCGCGCCCGATCCGCTCCGCGGCCAGCAGGCCGGCTGCCCCATGGATCGCGACCGCGCAGGCGGCTGCGACCATCGGCTCGGCGCCTCCGGCCAGGAACGCGCCGATCGCTCCGGCCAGGACATCGCCGCTCCCGGCGGTCGCGAGGCTCGGAGTCACGACGTCGGAGCGCAGGAGCTCGCCGCCGGGCTCTGCAACCACGGTCCGGGCGCCCTTGAGGACGATGACCTGGTTCCAGCGGAGGGCCGCGTCCGCTGCTGCGGCCGCACGGGCCGCGTCGTCCGACCCCCCCGGGGCCGGCTCCCCGGTCAGTCGGGCGAACTCCCCCGGGTGCGGCGTCAGGACGAGCGGGCCGGCGATCCCCTGCCACCATCGCGGCTGACCAACGAGCGCGTTCAAGCCGTCGGCATCGATGACCGTCGGCACGTCGATCGCCGCGATGAGCTGCCGGGCGCGCCTCTGGGTCGCCGGCTGGGCGCCGAGACCGGGGCCGATGACGGCCGCATCGTGCTCGCCGATTTCGGCCGTGACTCGCCGCCAGCCGCCCGGACCGATCAGGCCGGGGGCCTCTTCGTCGAGGGCCATCCAGGTCGCCTCCGGCACGCTTCCGGCGACCCGCGCCGCGACCGACTCGGCCGCCGCGATGCGGACGAGCCCGACGCCCGCGCGCATCGCGCCGAGCGCGCTGAGGACCGCAGCGCCCGGAAAGTCGAGCGATCCCGCCACGATCAGCAGCCGGCCGAAATCCCCCTTGTGCGCGCGGTCGGGGCGCGCCGGCAGGTTGCGGGCGACCCAACGCTGCGTGATCGAGCGAGCCGTCGTCGCCATCAGGCTACGCGTGCCGGCGGTGGGCCACCGCCACCGCGACGGCCAGGCGCCGTTCGTGGGAGATCGAGACCGTGACTTCGTCGAGCTCGAGTGCCTCTGCCCGGCGCGCGGCACGGCCATGCAGGTAGACCTGCGGCGCCCCGGCTCGGTTGGGCAGGATCTCGATCTCGCGCCAGCCGACGCCGCGCACCCCGAGGCCGAGGACCTTGCTGATCGCCTCCTTCGCCGCCCAGCGGCCGGCGATGCGCTCGGTTCGCCCGCGGCAATAGGCGGCCTCGGCATCGGTCAGGACGCGGTTGATGAAGCGCTCCGGGTGGCGTTCGAGGACCCCGACGATGCGGTCGATGTCGACGAGGTCCACCCCGATCTCGTGCCGGCCCATCGAGACGGCTACTCGACGGTGACCGACTTGGCGAGGTTGCGCGGCTGGTCGACATCGGTGCCGCGCGCCACGGCCACCTCGTAGGCGAGCAGCTGGAGCGGCAGGATGGCGATGACCGGCGCAAGCTGCTCGAGCGTCGGGGGCACGAAGAAGACGTCCTGCGCGTAGCGGTCGATCTCCTCGTCGCCCTCGGTCGCCACGGCCACGACGGGTGCCTCGCGGGCACGAACCTCGGCGATGTTGCTCACCACCTTCTCGTAGGTGGCGCCGCGGGTGGCGACCGCGACGAGCGGCGTGTCGTGGTCCAGCAGAGCGATCGGACCATGCTTCAGCTCGCCGGCGGCGTAGCCCTCGGCATGGACGTAGCTGAGCTCCTTGAGCTTCAGTGCGCCCTCCATCGCGATCGGGAAGCCGAGCGCGCGGCCGATGTACATCACGTCGCGCACGTGGTTCCAGCGCCTGGCGAGCTTCTTCACCTGCGGGGCGAGCTTCAGCGTCTCCGCCGCCAGGCGCGGCAGCTCGCGCAGCCCGATGCCGTACGTCCGCACCTGGTGGTCGCTGAGCGTGCCGCGCAGGCAGGCGAGGTGCAGCGCGATGAGCTGGAGCACCACGACCTGCGTGACGAAGGCCTTCGTGGAGGCCACGGCAACCTCCGGGCCGGCCTGCAGGTAGCAGACGGCGTCCGCCTCGCGGGTGATCGCAGAGCCCACCACGTTCGTGACGACGACGACCGTCGCGCCGCGCTCCACCGCGAGCTTCTGCGGGGCGAGCGTGTCGGCCGTCTCGCCGGACTGGCTGACGCTGATGACGAGCGTCCGCTCGTCGATCGGCGGCGGCGAGTAGCGCATCTCGCTGCCGATCTGCGGCATGGCGGGCAGCCCCGCCCATTGCTGGACGAGGTGGGCGCCGACCGCGCCCGCGTAGTGCGCCGTCCCGCAGCCGATGACGTACACGCGCTCCGCGGCAAGCAGCTTGTCGCGGATCGCGTCGAGCTCGGGGAGCTTGATCTCGCCGTTCGGCGCCACGCGGCCGCGGAGCGCCTCCTGGATGGCGTGCGGCTGCTCGTAGATCTCCTTCAGGGTGAAGTGCGGGAAGCCGCCCTTCTCCGCCGCCTCGATGTTCCAGCGGATGGTCGTCACGTCGCGCTCGACCTCCGTCCCGTCGAGCTGGTAGATCCGGGTCCCCTCGGGCGTGACGTCGGCGACGTCACCCTCGTGGAGGATGACGACGTTCTTCGTGTGCTCCAGGATGGCGGGGACGTCACTGGCCAGGAAGCCCTCGCCCTTGCCGAGCCCGACGATGAGCGGCACGTTCATGCGGGCGCCGACGATCCGTTCGGGATGGTCGGTGTGCATGACGCCGATGGCGTAGGCACCGCGCACGTCGGCGAGCGCGGATCGCACGGCGGCCACGAGGTCACCGTCATAGCGCTCCTCGATGAGGTGCGCGAGCACCTCGGTATCGGTCTCCGAGGTGAACCGATGCCCGGACGCCGCCAGCCGTTCCTTGATCTCGAGGTAGTTCTCGATGATGCCGTTGTGGATGAGCGCCAGCCGGCCGGTGCAGTCGGTATGGGGATGCGCGTTCGTGTCGTTCGGCCTGCCGTGCGTGGCCCAGCGGGTGTGGGCGATGCCAGGCTGGCCGGCAGGCGAGTCACCGTTCAGGTGCTCGGTGAGGTTCGTGAGCTTGCCGGCACGCTTCTCGACGAAGACATTGCCCTCGCTGGTGCGGACCGCGATGCCCGCCGAGTCGTAGCCGCGGTACTCGAGCCGACGGAGGCCCTCGAGCAGGATGGGCGCAGCGTCACGCGGGCCGACGTAGCCGACGATCCCGCACACGGCGTTCCTCCTTCGTGCTCAGCTCAGGCGCGCCCGGGCCAGCTCGTCGAGCTGCTGGGCGATCGCGTTGATCTCGTCGGGCTGGTCGCCCTCGACCATGATCCGCAGCTTCGGCTCGGTTCCCGAGGGTCGGACGAGGATGCGTCCACGGGTGCCGAGGCTCGCCTCCGAGCGGGCCACCGCCGCCGCGAACTCGGGATCGACCTGCCACGCGTCCTTGTGGCGGACGGCTGAGTTTATCACCACCTGCGGAAGCCTCGGAATGCGCGCGGCGAGCTCGGAGAGCGTGCTCCCCGAAGCGCGCACCGCCTTCACCAGCTCGATCGCGGTCAGCATGCCGTCTCCGGTCGTCGCGCGATCGCGGAAGATGATGTGGCCCGACTGCTCGCCCCCGAGCACGGCGTCGGCCCGCTCCATGGCGTCGAACACGTGGCGGTCGCCGACCGGTGTGCGGAGCAGCCGGCCACCGGCGGCCTCGATCGCGCGCTGCAGGCCGCCGTTGCTCATGACGGTGGCGACCAGGATTCCGTTGCGCAGCGTGCCCGCCGCCAGGCGCTCGAGGGCGCAGATTCCCATCACCCCGTCGCCGTCGACGAGGCCGCCACGCTCGTCGATCGCGATGAGCCGGTCGGCGTCGCCGTCGAAGGCGAAGCCGATATCCAGGCCCTGCTCGCGCACCCGCGCCGCGAGCGTCTCGGGGTGGGTCGAGCCGCAGTCGCGGTTGATGTTCGTGCCGTCAGGCTCGGCGAAGAGGACGGTAACCTCCGCGCCGAGCTCGGCAAACAGCCCCGGGGCGATCGCCGACGCCGAGCCGTTGGCGCAGTCGAGCCCGATGCGCAGGCCGCGAAGCGCGTCGCCCGCCGCCTCGGTCAGGTGGCTCCGATAGCCGGCCACTGGCGAAGCGTCCGGGACGATTCGCCCAAGCTCGGCGTTCGCCCTGCCGGGAAGCGGCTCCGCCTGGAAAATGAGCCGCTCGAGCTGGTCCTCGACCTCGTCGTCGATCTTGCGGCCGCCGGAGACAACCTTGAGGCCGTTGTCCTCGGCCGGGTTGTGGGAGGCGGAGACCATGATGCCCGCGGGATGGCCGCCGGCCGCCGCCACGTGGGTGAGGCACGGCGTGGTCACCACGCCGAGCAGCTGCGCATCGGTCCCGACCGAGGCGAGCCCGGAGGCCACCGAGGCGACCAGCATGTCGCCCGAGCGCCGGGTGTCCTGGCCGACGACGACGCTCCGCCCGTTGCCGTCCATGAGGTGGCCGACCGCGCGACCCAGGTCGTAGGCCAGCGTCGGGGTGAGATCCACGTTCGCGATGCCGCGAATCCCGTCGGTGCCGAAGAGGCGTCGCATCAGCCGGGTGCGGGCGAGGGCGTCACCGGCGCCTGCAGGAGGACGGTCACCGATCCGGGGGAAACCGATTCGAGCTCGACGCCGTCGGGCAGGGACACGTTGGGCGTGAGCTGGTGCTCGCCGGCATCCAGTCCGCCGGCGTCGACGACGACCGAGAGGTCGGCTGCGGCGAGGTCGGCCAGGGCGGACGCGGGACCGCTGACGAGCACCGCCACCTGGTCCTGCTGCGGCAGGCAGGCAAGGTTGCCGCCGGCGTTCCGGCACACGACCCCGACGAGGAGCGTGCGCGTGGCGATCACCGGCTCCACCTCGATGGTGACGACCACCTCGTCGACATCCGCCGAGAGGCGCGTGCCCTCGGGGAGCGTGAGCCGCGCCTCACGGCTGGTCGTCGCGGCGATGCCGTCGATGCTCAGCGGACGGGTGCTGACCTCCTCGACCGCCGCAAGATCCTCGGGCATTCCGAAGACGGTGACGATCGCGGGCTCGACCGTGATGGTGGTGATCTCGAACCCGTTCGCGACGGCCCCCGTCGTCTGTGGACGGACCGGCACCGATTTCGACGTCTCGACGGCGCGGACGTCGATCTCGACCGTCACCGTGGCCGGGATGAGCTCGACCGAGTCGACTTCCGCGCCATCGACGTCGACCGGCACGAGGTCGACCTGGCGCTGGATGTCGATCGCGGTCTCGAAGATCTGCACCCGGGCCACGGCGCGCTCGACACGCCCCAGCTGGCTCTCCGGCCCCACCGCGATGACCGACTCCTCCGAGACATCAGGCGTCCCGATGGCGAGGCCCTCGGGCACCGTTCCGCGATCAACGACGACCGGGACCTCCTTTTCGCCGAGCCGGTCCAGCTCCACCGCGACCGTCTTCGGGTTGTAGTCGAGGACCTCGACGCCGTCGGAGAGCGATTGCACGCTGATCGGCAGCGCCTGCGGCTGGGGCGCGCGGTCCATGTCGTACTCCGACAGATCGACCGTCACCGCGAACGACTCCACCGTCACGCGCGATGCCACGTCCGCAGCCAGTCGGTAGCGGACGTCGACGGTGCCGAGGTTCTGCGTCAGCGGATAGGCCTGCGAGGGCTGGTTGATGGCCTGCACGGGCACCCCGGGAAAGGTCAGCTCGCTGAACGAGCCGGAGTACACGAATCCGGTGTACAGCACGGTCGCCAGGGCGAGCGCCCCGAGCTTGAGGTGCCAGTTCCGGACGAGCCAGGTCATCGAGGACGCCCGTCAGCCGAAACGATGCGCTCGTCGGGGTCGATTGGCGCGGGGGGCTCCTGGTCCCGGCTGACCTGCCAGCGACCCTCGATCGAGCGCCGCAGGAGCGGCATGCGCTGGCGCGGGGCCTGCGGCCGGATGAGGTTGAAGATCCTGCGCCGCAGCTGCTCCTCGGTGAGGTTGCGCTCGATGCGTCCGCGCATGACGAGGCTGATCGAGCCCGTCTCCTCGCTGATGACGAGCACGATCGCGTCGGTCTGCTCGCTGATGCCGATGGCCGCCCGGTGCCGCGTCCCGTACCGCTCGCTGTCGAGCACGTTCTGGGAGAGCGGCAGGAGCACGCCGGCGGAGAGGATCTTCTCGCCGGAGATGATCACCGCCCCATCGTGGAGGGCGGTGCCGTGGTAGAAGAGGGTCGCGAGCAGCTCGGCCCGCAGGTCCGCGTTGATCGGCACGCCGGAGTCGGCCGCCAGATCGGACAGGCCGGTCTCCCGCTCCAGCACGATGAGCGCGCCGTGCCGCGACCCGGAGAGGAGACGTGCCGCGCGGCTGATCTCGCGGGCGACCCGCTCGGCGGACGAAACGTCGCTGGACACGAAGAAGCGGTTGAAGCTGCCGAAGCGTCCGATCTGCTCGAGCGCACGGCGCAGCTCGGGCTGGAACACGACGACGATTGCGAACAGGCCCACCACCGCACCGGTCTGCAGCAGCGTGGAGAGGAGGCGCAGGTCGAGCGCCTCGGCCACGAGGTACACGAGGTAGAGGATCGTCAGGCCGATGACGATGCGCACCGCCCGGGTGCCGCGGAGCAGGATGAAGATCCAGTACACGACGATCGCCACGAGGAGGATGTCGACGACCGACGTCCACCAGTTGCCGCGCAGGTAGCTGTCGAGGAAGTCGCGGATCGCGTCGAGCACGGGCTGGAGAGCAGGACCTCAGCTTCGGGCGCCGATCATACCAAAGGGCCCCGGCGATCCCGCCGGGGCCCATCGGCCATTCGTGCTCGAATCGAGCTCAGCGCTTCGTGAACTGCGGCGCCTTGCGCGCCCGCTTGAGGCCATACTTCTTGCGCTCCTTGGCCCGCGGATCGCGGGTGAGGAGCCCCGCCGCGCGGAGCGCCGCGCGGGCGTCCGGGTGCGCGGTCAGCAGCGCGCGGGCGATGCCGTGGCGGATGGCCCCGGCCTGCCCGGAGAAGCCGCCGCCGCCGACGAGGATCGAGGCCGAGTAGCGTCCCTCGGTCTCGGTCACGCGGAAGGGCACGCGGAGGGCATGCAGGTTCGCGCCGGCACCGAAGTAGTCAGCCGCCTCCTTGCCGTTCACGATTATCTCGCCGTTGCCCGGCAGCAGGCGCACGCGCGCCACCGAGGTCTTGCGACGTCCCGTGCCGTAGATGTAGCTCGTGCTCATGCGCGTCGAATCCCTCTCACAGCTCGGCGGCGGTCGGCTGCTGCGCCTGGTGCGGATGATCGGCGCCGCCGTACACCTTCAGCTTCTTGATCATCGCCCGTCCGAGCCGGTTTTGGGGAAGCATCCCCTTCACCGCGCGCTCGATGACGAGCTCCGGCTTGCGGGCCAGCAGTGCCTGCAGGCTCTCCTCCTTCAGGCCGCCGGGGTAGCCGGAGTGCCGGTAGTACTTCTTCTGCACCAGCTTGTTGCCGGTGACCTTCACGCGCGCCGCGTTGATGACGACAACGTGGTCGCCGGTGTCCAGGTGCGGCGAGTAGGTCGGCTTGTGCTTGCCCTCGAGCAGGGTGGCGATGCGCGTCGCAAGCCGCCCCAGCGTCTGGTCGGCAGCGTCGACCACCCACCAGTGCCGCTCGATCTCGCTCGCCTTGACTGCGTAGGTCTTCACGTTTCCTGCTCTTCCGTCCTTGCCCTTGGTTCGTACACGACCCGCTCGAGGGTGAGGCCCCGCGCCGGTGCGGCCCGCCCGTCGAGGGCACGACCGCCGCGGTCGAGGAGGCGGGGCACGTCGTCCGGCGTGAGCCTGCCGCGTCCCGCCTCCAGGAGGAGGGCCACGATGCTGCGCACCATCCGCCGCAGGAAGGCGTTCGCCGTGACGACCACCTCCACGGAGGCGCCGCGCGCGACGATCCGCACCTGCGACACGTGCCGCACGGTCCGGCCCCGAGGGTCGCTGCCGAGCGCGCCGAAGTCGCGCTCGCCGAGCAGCCGCTCCGCCGCGGCCCGCATGGCCGCGACGTCGAGCCGGTCCCCGATCTCGAGCGTCCGATGCCGATCACCCGGTCGGCGGCTGCCCGCCATCCGGATCCGGTAGCGGTAGACCCGCCACCGTGCGTCGCGCCGCGGGTCGAACCCGAGCGGCGCCGCGCGCAGGGAGCGCACCGCCAGGTCCGGCGGCAGGATGGCGTTCAGCCGTCGCTGCAGCTCGGCCCATCCGTACCCCTCGCCGCGCCGGCGGCGCGCGAGGCAGAAGGCCGCGACCTGGCCGGTGGCGTGCACCCCGGCATCGGTTCTCCCGGCGAGACGGATGCGCACCCGCTCGCCGGTCAGTCTGTTAAGCGCCTCCTCCAGCTCTCCCTGCACCGTCCGAGCGTTCGGCTGGTACTGGGAGCCGGCGAAGGCGGTCCCGTCGTACGCGATGGTCGCCCGTGCGCAGCGTCGCGCCGGCGCGGCCATCGGTCCGTCTGCGGTTGTAATGCCCGACGCGGCGCGCTGGCGCCTAGACGAGCTCGATCTGGACGATCGGCGCGGCATCTCCCAGCCGCTCCCCGATCTTGGTGATGCGGGTGTAGCCCGATGCCCGGTCGGCGTACTTCTCGGCCAGCTCGCCCATCAACTTGTCGACGATGAGGGGCTCGTGCGGCATCTGCGCCACCAGCGCCCGCCGCGCCGCGAGGTCACCCCGCTTGGCGGTGGTGATCATGCCGTCCACCATGCCGCGCACCTCCTTGGCCTTTGCCTCGGTCGTCTTCACGCGCTCGTAGCGCACGACCGCGACGGCCAGGTTGGCGAGCATGCTCAGCCGATGGCTGGACTTCCGGCCGAGCTTGCGCCCGGCCATCCGGTGCGGCATCTAGCCCTCCCGGTCCAGCTCGGCGGCGACGGCCTCGTCCAGCTCGGCAGAGGCCGGCAGGTCGGACTCGTCGGTGGCAGCGTCGGCATCGGCTTCGGCGCCCTCCGGGCTGATGAAGCCGCGCAGGGCGAGGCGCTCCTTCAGCTCGTCGAGGCTCTTCTTGCCGAAATTGCGCATGCGCAGGAACTCGTCGTCCGACAGCGCCAGGACCTGGCCGACCTTGGTGATGTTGTTCCGCTTCAGGCTGTTGTAGGCCCGCATCGGCAGGTCGAGCTCCTCGATCGGCGCGTCGAGCAGGTTGGCGGCGACCGGGGCTGCGGCCTCCTCCTCGCCCGCGGCCGGTCGGCGGCCGATCTCGGCGAAGCGGCTGAACTCGTTGACGAGGATCTCGGCCGCCTGAGAGAGCGCGGCCTTGGGGGTGGCCGTACCATCGGTCTCGATCTCGATCGTCAGGCGATCGAAGTTCGTCATCTGGCCGACGCGCGTGTCGCTGACCACGAAGTTCACGCGACGCACCGGGGAGAAGATGGCGTCGACCGGGATGATGCCAATCGGCATGTCCTCGGTGTGCTCCGCCGGGCGGTAGCCCACGCCGGTCTCCACGGTGAGGTCCATCTCGATCGAGCCGGCGTCGCTGTCCAGGGTGAGCAGGACGAGCTCCGGGTTCACGATCTCGACGTCCGCCGACTCGGCGATGTCGCCGGCGGTGACGGCCCCCGCGCCGTGCTTCACCAGCTTCAGCGTGACGGCGTGCCGGGCGAACGAGCGGAGCCGCATCTTCTTGATGTTCAGGACGATCTGGGTGACGTCCTCCTTGACGTTCGGCAGCGTGCTGAACTCGTGGAAGACGTTCGCGATCTGGATCGAGGTGACCGCCGCCCCCTCCAGGGAGTTCAGCAGCACGCGGCGCAGTGCGTTGCCGAGGGTCACGCCGTACCCATCGGCCAGCGGGTTCACCTCGAAGGTCGAGCGGTTGTCCTCCGCTTCGATCTCCTCGATGCGCGGGGCCGGGGTGGTCTCAAGTTCGATCATGAAGGTGTTTCGACTCCTGCTGCTATCGCGAGTAGAACTCGACGACGAGCTGCTCGTTGAACTCCAGCGGCATCTGGTCGCGGGCCGGTTCGGCCAGCACCGTGCCGGACAGCTTCGCCGCGTCGGTGCTCACCCACGCGGGGATCTGCGCCGCCTTGATGGTCTCGCCCACCGTCTTGAAATGCTCGCGGCCCCGGCGGCTGTCCCGGACCTCGATCCGGTCGCCGACCTTCGTGCCGAAGCTCGGGATGTTCGTGGGCCGCCCGTTGACGGTGAAGTGGCCGTGGCTCACCAGCTGGCGCGCCTCGGCGCGGGAACGCGCGAAGCCCATGCGGTAGACGACGTTGTCCAGCCGCATCTCGAGCATGCGCAGCAGGTTCTCGCCGGTCATGCCCTTGTGCTTCGAGGCCTTCTCGAAGTAGTTGCGGAACTGCTTCTCCATGACGGAGTAGCTCTTGCGCACCTTCTGCTTCTCGCGCAGCTGCAGGCCGAACTCGCTCACCTTGCGGCGGCGCTGGGTGTTCATGCCCGGCGGCGTGGCGCGGCGCTCGAAGGCGCACTTCTTCGTGTAGCAGCGACTGCCCTTGAGGAAGAGCTTCAGCCCCTCGCGGCGGCAGATGCGGCAGACGGGATCGGTGTATCGGGCCATCTCGCTCCCCTAGACCCGGCGCCGCTTCGGCGGGCGGCAGCCGTTGTGCGGGATGGGCGTCACGTCGGTGATGGCGCTGACCTCCAGGCCGGCTGCCTGGAGCGAGCGGATCGCCTGCTCGCGGCCCGCGCCGGGACCCTTCACGAAGACCTCGATCTGGCGCACGCCGTGCTCCATGGCGCGGCGGGCTGCGCCGTCCGCGGTCTGGGCGGCGGCATAGGGGGTGCTCTTGCGCGAGCCCTTGAAGCCGACCAGCCCGGCACTGCCCCAGCTGATGACGTTCCCACTCGTGTCGGTGATCGTCACGATGGTGTTGTTGAACGTCGACTGGATGTGGGCGTGCCCGACCGGGACGTTCTTCTTCTCCCGCTTCTTCGTGCGCGCGGCGCGCTTTCGCTCAGCCATGGAACTCCTGTGTCTCTATGTCGCTTGCGGCTACTTCTTGCGCCTGACGCCCACGGTCTTGCGCGAGCCGCGTCGCTGGCGTGCGTTCGTCTTCGTGCGCTGGCCGCGCACGGGCAGGTTGCGCCGATGGCGGACGCCCCGGTAGGAGCCGATCTCCATCAGCCGCTTCACGTTCATGCTCACCTCGCGGCGGAGGTCGCCCTCGACCTTGAACCCGCCGTCGATCATGGCCCGCAGGCGGTTGACCTCCTCCTCGGTGAGGTCGCGGACGCGCGCGTCGGGCGACACCTTGGCGCCCTCCACGATCCGCTGGGCGGAGGTCGGCCCGATGCCATGGATATAGGTGAGGCTGACGATCACCCGCTTCTCGCGGGGGATGTCGACGCCGGCGATGCGTGCCAAAGCTGGACTACCCCTGCCGCTGCTTGTGCTTGGGAATGACGCAGATGACCATCACCACGCCAGAGCGCTTGATCACCTTGCAGCGCTCGCAGCGGGGCTTCACGGACGCAGAAACCTTCATCTCATCCTGTACGTGATGCGACCCCGGGTGAGGTCGTAGGGACTCAGCTCGACGCGGACGGTGTCGCCGGGCAGGATGCGGATGAAGTTCTGGCGCAGCTTCCCGGAGATGTGGGCGAGCACTTCGTGCCCGTTCTCCAGGCGCACCTTGAACATCGCGTTCGGCAGGGGGAGGATCACCTCACCCTCGACCTCGATGGCATCCTTCTTCGGCAACCGCTACGCACCCTCGTCTGCTGCATGCTTGCTTGATGGGTTGAACACACGGAAAGGCCGCCGCACAGGGCGACCCACGGAACGGAGAGTATAGCCCGCTCGCCGCCCCCGTGCAAGGAGCCACGCCAGGCAGTGTCTGCCATTTCAGCGTGGGATAACTAACGGAAAGGGACGGCGTCTTGCGTGTCCGTGATTTACCGATGCGTGCAAGTCGCGGCGACGCAGCGGCCCCCGTGGAGCCCGGATCGCGCCCCATGCTGTCCGTTGGATACCCATGGCTGAAATCCTGGGCGGCTACCGCTCGGTGAGGATCTCGGGCCCCGACTCGCCAACCGCGATGGTGTTCTCGAAATGGGCCGCCAGGCTGCCGTCGGCGGTCACCACCGTCCAGTTGTCGGGCAGCACGCGCACGTCGTCGTCGCCGAGCGTGAACATCGGCTCGATGGCGAAGCACATCCCCGCCTCGATCCGCAGGCCGGTCCCCGCGCGCCCGTAGTTCGGCACCTGGGGGTCCTCGTGCATGGACTGGCCGATGCCGTGGCCGACGAACGGCCGGACGATCCCGTAGCCGTGCTCGTGGGCGACCGCCTCGATGGCGGCTCCCACGTCGCCGAGCCGGTTCCCGGGGACAGCGGCGGCGATCCCGGCCTCCATCCCCCGCCGCGTGGCGCGGATCAGCTGCTCCACCTCCGGCGGGGGCGTGCCCACGTAGAAGGTGCGGGCGCAGTCGGCGTGCCACCCCTCCCAGATGCAGCCCACGTCCAGGCTGACGAGGTCACCTTCCGCGATCCGTCGACGTCGCGACGGGATGCCGTGCACGACCTCGTCGTTCAGCGAGGCGCAGATCGACCCCGGGAATGGCGGGTTGCTGCCGTACCCGAGGAAGGAGGGCACGGCGTCGCCGGCGCGAATGATCTCCTCGGCCATGGCGTCCAGCTCGCCCGTCGTGACACCCGGGCGCAGCGCGCGCTCGAAGGCCTCGAGCACGTCGACGAGGATCTGCCCGGCGTGGCGCATGCGCGCGACCTCATCGGGTCGCTTGATCGTGACCATCGAGGCGCGGGATGGCATGCCCATCAACGCACCGTCGCCAGGATGGCGTCGGCGACGTCGTCGATCGGCCGGTCGCCATCGATCCGCTCGAGGACGCCGGCGCGCTGGTAGTGCTCGACGACCTCCCGCATCGGCGGCGTCTGCTTCGCGAGGCGGGCGCGCACGACCTCGGGCCGGTCGTCGTCGCGCTGGGCGAGCGCCGCGCCGTCCTTGTCGCAGGCGCCCGGCTTCGCGGGCGGGTCCGAGCGAAGGTGGTACGGCGTGCCGCACTCGGGGCACACCCAGCGGCCGCTCACCCGCTCGACGAGCTCGTCGGTCGGCACGTCGATGAAGATGGCGCGGCCGATCCGCTCGCCGCGCTGCGCGAGCTCCGCGTCGAGCGCGGTGGCCTGGGCGGCCGTGCGCGGGAAACCGTCGAGGATCGCCCCGCGCGCGGCGGCGGATTTGGCGAGCTCGTCCATGAACATCGCGATCGTGACGTCGTCCGGCACCAGGTCGCCGCGCTCCATGTACTCCCGCGCCTGCTCGCCGAGCGGTGTCCCGTCGCGCAGCGCCTGGCGGAAGAGGTTGCCCGACGCGAGGTGGACCAGGCCGAGCTCCTGGGACAGGTGCTCCGCCTGGGTCCCCTTGCCGGCGCCCACGGCGCCGATCAGGAGCAGCAGCTGCCGCCCCTCGGGCGCGGCGAGGCCGGCGCCCGCATCGGTCACCGGATGAAGCCCTCGTAGTGGCGCATCAGCATCTGGGCCTCGAGCTGCTTCATGGTCTCGACCACGACGCTCACCACGATGAGGATGCTCGTGCCGCCCAGCTGGAGCGCCTCGGTGCCGGGGATGATCACCGACACGATGAGCGGCAGCACGGCGATCGAGGCGAGGAACAGCGCGCCGCCCAGCGTGATCCGGTTCGTCACCCGCGACAGGAACTCCTCGGTCGGCCGCCCGGGGCGGATGCCGGGGATGAAGCCGCCGTTCTTGCGCAGGTAGTCGGCGGTCTGGTCAGGGCGGAACTGGAATGCCGTGTAGAAGTACGTGAAGAACACGACGAGGATGAAATAGAGCACCCCGTACACGAGCACGTTGTTCGAGCTCAGGTTGTTCACCACCCATTGCGCCGCGCCCTGCACCCAGTCGATGTCGCTCGCGGTGAAGTACTGGGCGATCTGCGCCGGGAAGAGCAGGATGCTGATGGCGAAGATGATCGGGATCACGCCGGCCATAGTCACCTTGAGCGGCAGGTACTGGGTCTGGCCCTGGTACATGCGCCGGCCGCGGACGCGGCTGGCGTACTGGACCGGGATCCTGCGCTGGCCCTCGTTGATGAACACGACGCCGGCGATGACGATGATCGAGATGATGATGAACGGGATGATCCGCACCAGGCCGTCCGGGCCGGTGACGATCGGTCCCGCCTGGTCGGGGATGCGCCCCACGATGCCGGCGAAGATGATGAAGCTGATGCCGTTGCCAAGGCCGCGCTCGCTGATGAGCTCGCCGAGCCACATGAGCAGGATCGTGCCGGCCGTGAAGCTGATGAGCAGGGCCGCCTTCTCAAAGCTGAACAGGTCGGACTGCGGGATGACGCCGTTCGCCTCGAGCAGGACGCTGAAGCCGTAGCCCTGGGCGAAGGCCAGCGGGACGGTCAGGAGTCGGGTGTACTGGTTGATGCGGTTGCGCCCGTACTCGCCTTCGCGCGCGAGCTCCCCGAGGCTCGGGATCACGCCCTGCATCAGCTGCATGATGATGCTGGCGTTGATGTAGGGGTTCACCCCCATGCCGATGATGGATGCCGTCGCCAGCCCGCCGCCACTGAACAGGTCGAGCAGGCCGAGCAGCTGGTTCGACTCGAACAGCTGCGACAGGCGTGCCTGGTCCACGTTCGGGACCGGCACGTTGGTGAGCACCCGAAAGATCAGCAGGATCCCGAGCGTGAAGAGGATCTTGCGCCGGATGTCCGGCGCGCGGAAGGCGGTGACGAGCGACTCGATCACCTAGGACTCGCTCTCGCTGTCGGCTCCCGATTCGGTCTCAGTGTCCGATCCTGTCTCGGCCTCTTCCGTCGGCTCGTCGGGGCCCGATGCCGCGGCGCTCGCCGCGGTGGGCTCAGCGTCCGCCTCGGCGGCGGCTGGAGCCTCGCTCGCGTCGGCCTTCGCCTCCGCCTTCGCGACGCGCTTCCCGGCCTTCTCCTCGGCCTTCGCCTCGGCGGCCTTCGCCTCGGCGGCCTCGGCCGCCTCGTCGATCGGCGCCCCGTCCGGCCAGCTGATGCGCTGGGCCGTGCTGCCGGCGGCCGCCAGCTTCTCGAGCGCCGAGCGGGTGAATGCGTGGGCGTGGATGGTCACGCCCTTCGGGGCGTCGCCGCCGCCGAGGATCTTCACCGGCCGCGCCTTCGTCTTCGAGGCACGCAGCAAGCCGTCGTGCACGAGCACGTCCGGGGTGATGAGCGTCCCCGACGCGGCCTCGGCCAGGCGGCCGAGGTTCACGCCGGCGTACTCGACCCGGAAACGGTTCTTGAAACCGTGGAGCTTGGGGGTGCGGACGTGGAGCGGCGTCTGGCCGCCCTCGAACCAGGCAGGGATGCTGCTCCCGGACCGGCTCTTCTGGCCCTTCGTCCCGCGGCCGGCGGTCTTGCCGCGGCCCGAGCCGTGGCCACGGCCG
>DATBIK010000056.1:0-10734 GCA_036556985.1 Candidatus Limnocylindria bacterium
CTGGCCGAGGCGGGCTTCGACTGCGGCAACCTGTTCATCAGCGACCGGGCCCACCTGGTCATGCCGCACCACATCCTCATCGACCAGCTCGAGGAGCGGGAGCGGGGCGCCGCGAAGCTCGGGACCACCAGCCGCGGGATCGGGCCGGCCTTCGTGGACAAGGTCGCGCGGCGCGGGATCCGGGTCGTCGACCTGCTCGACGCCGATGGCTTCCGCGCGCGGCTCGACGTCGCCCTGCGCCGCGCCCGCCGCATCGTGGAGGGCTATTTCGGCGCCGGCGGCCCGGACGACGAGCTCGACGCGGTGATCCGATCAGCGCTCGACCCGGAGGCCGTGGCGGCCGAGTACCTGGCCGCCGCCGAGCGCCTGGCGCCGCAGGTCGTCGACGGGCAGGAGCTCGTCGACACGGCGCTGCGCGACGGCGAGCACATCCTGCTCGAGGGGCAGCTCGGCACGATGCGCGACATCGACTGGGGCATCTACCCCTACGTGACGAGCTCGAGCCCGATCCCCGGCGGGGCGAGCCTGGGCGCCGGGCTGCCCGCGGTGCGCATCGACCAGGTCCTCGGCGTGGCGAAGGCATACACCACCGCCGTCGGCTCCGGTCCGCTGCCGACCGAGCTCGACGATGCCGCCGGTGAGCGCCTCCGCGAGCGGGGCGCGGAGTACGGCACCTCCACCGGCCGACCGCGGCGCTGCGGCTGGTACGACGCGGTCGCCGTCCGCTTCAGCGTGCGCCTGGCGGGCTACAGCGCGATCGCGCTCACCAAGCTCGACGTGCTCGACATGTTCGAGACGATCCGGGTCTGCACCGCCTACCGCGACCCGCTCAGCGGCGAGCGCTGGGAGACCGTGCCGGCCGACACATCGGTCTACGAGCGGCTGGAGCCGGTGTACGAGGACCTGCCGGGCTGGATGACCGATACCACCGGCTGCCGCGCCTGGGATGAGCTGCCGCCGCCGGCGCGCGCCTACGTCGAGCGCCTGGAGGAGCTGGCGGGCGCGCCGATCAGCCACGTCAGCGTGGGGCCCGAGCGGGCCCAGATGATCCTGCGCGAGCCAGGCGCTCGGGAGCGGCAGGCGCGCAACGTGCACGTGGGGAGCGCATGAAGCTCGGCGTCATCGTTCCCCAGGGGTGGACCGGCGAGTACGACGGCTGCGAGCCCGCCGAGGCGTGGGCCCGCAGCGTCACCGTCGCCCGGCAGGCGGAGCGGCTGGGCTACGAGTCGATCTGGCTGTTCGACCACTTCCACACCACCCCGAAGCCGACCGACGAGATCACCTTCGAGTCGTTCGTCTCGCTCAGCGCCCTCGCCGCCCTCACCGAGCGCGTGCGGCTGGGGCACGTCGTCATCTGCAACGGTTTCCGCAACCCGGCGCTCACTGCGAAGATGGCCGGCACGCTCGACGTGGTGAGCGGCGGGCGGTTCGACCTCGGCATCGGCGCCGGCTGGAAGCGTGACGAGTGGGAGGCCTACGGATACGGGTTCCCGCCGACGCGGGATCGGCTGGGGATGCTGTCCGACGGGCTGGAGGTCATCACCCGGATGCTCGGCGGCGAGCCCGGTGAGCGGGCGACCTACGAGGGCAAGCACGCCCGGGCGGGTGGCGCCATCAACAATCCCCGGGGTCTGCAGGAGCCGCGCATCCCGATCATGGTCGGCGGCAACGGCCCGCAGGTCACCTGGCGCATCGCCGCGCGCTTCGCCAACGAGCTGAACCTCGACGGCCTGTCACCGGCCGAGCTGCGCGAGGCGCTGCCGGTCATCCGCAGCCGGTGCGAGGAGATCGGCCGCGACCCGGCCACGCTCCGGATCAGCCTTCATGCCTGGTGGGGCGACGACGAGTGGCGCGCCGCGGGCGATCGGCGCATCGCGTACCTCGGCGAGCTGGCCGACCTCGGGCTGCATCGGGTCATGGGACTGCTCCAGGCCAGCGCGGACTCGAACGAGCCGCTCGAGGCGCTGGCCGAGGACGCGCGAGCGGCGGGCATCACCATGGAAACAGGACCATCGGCACATGGGGTGCGTTGACGCACCGGGCTAGACTCGTCGATCCGATGGCTGCACCGTTTCCCCAGACCGTCATCGCGGTGGTCTGGGACTTCGACAAGACCCTCATCCCGGGCAACATGCAGGCGCCGCTCTTCCGCCGCTACGGCGTCGACGAGCGCGCCTTCTGGGATGAGGTCGACCAGCTGCGCTCCTTCTACCTGTCGCATGGCGCGGAGCGCGTCAACGACGACTCGCTGTACCTCAACCACATCCTCGAGTACGTGCGCGCCGGACGCTTCCAGGGCCTGAGCAACGCGGTCCTGCGCGAGCTCGGCGCCGAGCTGACGTTCCACCCTGGCATCCCCGACTTCCTCGAGACGCTGCGCGACGTCGTCCGCGAGGAGCCGGCGTACGAGCGGCTGGACATCAGCGTCGAGCACTACGTCGTCTCCACCGGGCTGCGACCGATGATCGAGGGCAGCTCGATCCGCCCCCACCTCGACGAAGTGTGGGCCTGCGAGTTCATCGAGGCGCACCATCCGCCGGGCTTCGCATCGCCCGAGCAGCGTCAGCTCTTCCCGCGGGCGGAGATCACCGGCCTGGCCTACGCCATCGACAACACGAGCAAGACGCGCGCGCTGTTCGAGATCAACAAGGGGACGAACAAGGCGCCGGAGATCCACGTCAACTCCGCCCTGCCGCCCGAGATGCGCCGGGTGCCGTTCGCGAACATGATCTACATCGCCGACGGCCCATCCGACGTCCCGGCCTGGAGCGTCGTGCGCGGCAACGGCGGCCTGACCTTCGGCGTCTACCAGCGCGGCTCGCGGGGCCAGTTCGAGCAAATCAGCGCCCTCCAGCGCGACGGCCGCATCCACTCCTTCGGCGAGGCCGATTACCGGCCCGATTCCACCGCCTGGCTGTGGCTGACCACCGAGGTGCGGCGCATCGCCGACCGCATCGCCGAGGATCAGGCAGCGGCCCTGCGCCGCGCGGTGCGCCCGCCGGCACGCCACATCGTCGACCATCCGCCCGCCGCTCCGGTCGAGACCGATGCGCCGGCGGAGCCGCGGGCCGTCGACCGCGCCGGCGAGATCCGCGATGCCGTGCGCCGACAGCTCGAGGCCGAGGATGACCGCGCCGCCGGGCCCGCGGCTTCCGAGCCGAGGTTGCTCCCCTCCGACTGACTCTCCGGCCATCCGGCTCGCGGCCTGGCCCGTACCGGGGACGTGACGAGACCGGAACGCCGCGCGATCGCCTTCCGCGCAGGGCACCTTTCCCTCGCGGTGAGGGCGACCCGCGCCACAAACCCCGACGCTGCCTTCGCCGCGGCGGTCGACGAGCGGCGAAGGACGATCCGACGGTTCCGGGAGGCGGTCAACCTCAGCGCCTCCGAGCTGGAGGCATGGCTTCGGACCGAGCCGTCGATGGCGGTGGGGCAGAAGCGCGACGGCGGCGAGTCCATCGGGCACGAGTCGGGGCGGCGCACCGTGGAGCTGCTGCGAGCCGACGAGGCGGAGTTCGACGAGGCGGACTTCGCCCACATGCGTCGGGTCATCGGCTTCGTGGCGCGCCATGCCGCGCAGCGCCCCCGCGGCGACGTGGGCGAGACTCGCTGGCGGTACTCGCTGATGAACTGGGGCCACGACCCGCTGAGATAGCGCCCCTGCGTCAGCGCCGCCGCCGGCCGCGAGCCGCGCCGTATACTTCGCCAAAGCCGCAGGGTGGCACTCGTGAACCCAATCCGCGCCGTCAAGCAACCTTCGTCACGCCCTCGCCCGCGCCGCCGTGCCGCGCGGGCGTTCTGCATCCGGGCGTTCTGCATCCGGACCGGCTCGTGATCGGGGACGCACCGGTCCGCCTGGCGAGCGAGACGCGCCTGCGACGCGCCTACGGCTTCGATGAGGTAGCGCTCGTCCCGGGCGAGGTGACGGCCGATCCGGGCGAGGTCGCGCTGGAGACCGAGATCGGGGGGCATCGGCTCCAAATCCCGTTCATCGCGGCCGCCATGGACGCGGTGGCCGACGCTGACTTCGCGGTGCGCATGAGCCGCCACGGCGGCGTCGCCTTCGTGAACCTGGAGGGTCTCTACACCCGCTACGAGGACGCCACGCCGATCATCGAGCGCGTCGCCGCGGCCGACGGCGCGGAGGCGGCCGGGGCGGTCCTGGCCGATGCCTATGCCGCACCGGTCCGCGACGAGCTCATCACCGCGCTCATCACCCGCATCAAGGCCCAGGGCGGGGTGGCCGCGGTGGCGACGACCCCGGCATCGGCCTGGCAACACGCCGAGGTGGCGGCCGAGGCGGGCGCCGACCTCTTCCTCGTCCAGTCGCAGGTCTCGAGCGCGCGGCACATCTCGACCTCGACCCGGGTCCTGTCGCTCGCCGACCTCACCGGCGGGCTGCAGCTGCCGGTCCTCGTCGGCAACACGGTGAGCGGCGAGGCTGCCTACCAGCTCATGCACCAGGGCGCCGCCGCGGTCCTCGTGGGCGTGGGGCCGGGCGCCGCGTGCACGACCCGCGAGGTGCTCGGCATCGGGGTGCCGCAGGTGACCGCCACGCTCGACGTGGCCGCCGCTCGCGACCGCTACCACGCCGAGACCGGCCGCTATGTCCCGATCGTGACCGACGGCGGGATGAAGACGGGCGGCGACATCGCCAAGGCGATCGCCTCCGGCGCCGACGCGGTCATGCTCGGCTCCCCGTTCGCCGCCGCGCTCGAGGCGCCGGGCCGCGGCTACAACTGGGGCATGGCGGCTCCGTCGGCGACCCTGCCGCGCGGGACGAGGATCCGCATCGGGGAGCGGCTGCCGCTCGAGCAGATCCTGTTCGGCCCTTCCGCCACCCAGCACGGGACGCAGAACCTGGTCGGTGCGCTGCGCCAGTCGATGGCCGCCCTCGGGGCGCGGACGATCCGCGAGATGCACGAGGTCGAGATGGTCATCGCCCCGGCCATCGCCACCGAGGGCAAGTCCTGGCAGCTCGCCGGCCGGGAGTAGCCGGCCCGATCCTCAGCGAACCCGCGCTGAACCGGGCGCTGCTGGCCCGTCAGCACCTGCTGCAGCGCTCCGCCGGCCCGATGGAGACCGTGGTCGAGGGCATGGGCGGGCTCCAGACCCAGCACGCGCCGTCGGGCTACATCGGCCTCTGGTCGCGGCTGGAGGGGATGGCGCGTGACGACTACACCGCCGCGCTCGAGGGACGGCGGCTCGTCCAGGGCTGGGTCATGCGGGCCACCATCCACACCGTGACGGCCGCGGACTACTGGCCGATGGCAGTGGCGGTCCGCGAGCCGCGCCGCGACCTCTGGCGGCGCAGCTGGCGCGCGGACGACGCGCGCATGGCAGAGGCCGCGCGCGTCGTGCGCGAGGAGCTGGCGGACGGACCGCTGCGGCAGCGGGAGCTGGTGGCGCGCACGGCGGCGCGTGGCTTCAGCCGCGAGGAGACGAACGGCGCCGCCCTGTGGGTGGACCTCGTCCGCGTCCCGCCCCACGGCACCTGGGAGCGTCCGCGGGCCGACCGCTACGAGCTCGCCGAACGCTGGCTGCCGGTGGCGGAGCCGCCGGGCGAGGACGCGGCGCGGGCCTTCCTGCTGCGCCGCTACCTCGGCGGGTTCGGGCCGGCGTCGCTGGCTGATGCCGCGAGCTGGATGGGGGTGGCGGTCGCCGACCTTCGGCCGCTCGCGGGGCGGATGGAGCTGCGGCGCTTCCGTGACGAGGCGGGTCGCGAGCTGCTCGACAACCCGGACGGGCCCCTGCCCGATCCGGAGACGCCGGCGCCGCCGCGCTTCATCGGCTCCTTCGACGCCATGCTCCTGACGCAGGCGCGCCGCACCGGCGTCCTGCCGGAGGCGTTCCGCCCGATCATCTTCAACACGCGGACGCCGCGGTCCTGGCACACCTTTCTCCTCGACGGGCGGGTGGCCGGCACGTTCCGCTACGACCGTGCTGGCGTATCCCTCGAGCCGCTGCGCCGGCTGACGGCCGCGGAGCGCGCGGCGCTCGACGACGAGGCGCATCGGCTGGAGCGCTTCGTGACGGCGGGAACGGCGTAGCATGGCCGGCATGGAGCGCGACGCCGTCCAGGCCTGGCTGGACCGCTACGTCGAGACGTGGCGGACGAACGATCCGGCGCAGGTCGCGGCGCTCTTCACCGACGACGCGACGTATCGGTACCGGCCATATGGCGGCGACGCGCACGCGGTCATCGGTCGTGAGGCCATCGTCGCGGCCTGGCTGGAGGACGACGACCCGCCCGACAGCTGGGAAGCCGCCTACACCGTCTTCGCCGTCGACGGCGACCGCGCCGTCGCGACCGGCACGAGCCGGTACTTCGCGTCCGACAAGGGCCCGGAGCGAACCTTCCACAATGCCTTCCTGCTCCGCTTCGCGCCCGACGGCCGCTGCGCGGATTTCACCGAGTACTACATGCGGGAGGAGTCGAGTTGATCCTCACCACCACCCCGTCCGTCGATGGGCGGCAGATCACGGAATACCTGGTGCTCATGGTCAGCGCCTCCGGCACCGCTGTCCGTCTCGGCGCCTGATCGCGACCGATGCGCGAATCTCCCTGGACCGAGGTTGCCGACCGCGTCTTCGTCCGCCGTTACGCGTTCCTCGACCAGTCGATCGGCGCCGTCGTCGGCGGAGCGGGTGCGGTCGTCATCGACACGCGCTCGATCGGGCCGCAGGCGGACGAGCTCATGCGCGACCTCCGCCTCCTGACCGATGCGCCCGTCAGCGTGGTGAACACGCACCACCACTGGGATCACGCCTTCGGAAACGAGCGCTTCGCGCCTGGTCCGATCTGGGGGCATGACCGATGCGCCGCCGCGCTCCGCGACGGCGGCGAGGAGATGCGCCGGCGGGTGATCGAGCAGCTGCCCGAGCTGGCGGAGGAGCTGGCGGCGCTGCGGATCGTGCCGCCGGACCGGACTTTTGACGAGACCGCGACCCTTGACCTGGGCGACCGCGTGGTCGAGCTGCGCTACCTGGGCCACGGGCACACCGACAACGACATCGTGGCGCTCGTGCCCGATGCCGGCGTCCTGTTCGCCGGCGACCTGCTCGAGAACGACGCGGCTCCGTCGTTCGGGGACAGCTACCCGATCGCCTGGGCCGAGACCGTCGCCGACCGGCTGCTGCCGCTCGTCCGCGACGTCGTGGTGCCGGGCCACGGCCGGCCCGCGGGACGCGACTTCGTGGAGCGCAATGCCGGTGAGCTGGGCCTGCTGGCGCGCCTCATCCAGTCGGCCATGTCCGGGACGATCGGCGTCGACGAGGTGCTCGCCGCCTCGCCGTATCCGGCCGAGACGACGCGCGTGGCCCTCGACCGCGGCCACCACGAGCTGGAGAACCCGCCGCACCATCCCCGCGGCGGGTAGCCGAGACCGCTGAGGCCGGTTAGCCCAGCGGCCAGACCACCTCGGTCCGCAGCTGGCCGACGTCCTCGACCTCGGTCGGGTCGTCGATGTACGACTCCCACGGGCCGGCTCCCGGCGTGAGCCCCTGGCCCACGATCCACTCGTCGAGGCGGCGGTAGGTCGCGTTGAGGCCCTCGTAGTCGCCGCGGTGCACGGCCACCGCGATCCGGCCACCGGGGAGCTGGCTGGCGGCCACTTCGCCGGGCTCGGCATCGTCCACTCCTCGCAGGTTCGCCACCGGAGCGCGCACCGGGATGCCGATCTCGACGTCGACGCGCTCTGAGCTGTAGTCGTGGTAGCGGGCGAACGGGGCACCGGCCGGTTCGCCTCCGAGGTCGGCGATGCGGTCGGCGATGTTCGGCAGGTGCAGGTCGAAGAGCTCACCCAGGGTGGGGGTCGGGGCCGTGACCCGCACCACGACCGAAGGCTGCGGATCCGCGTCACGGAACTCGGCGGTGAAGTCGGTGTCGGGCATGCTTGACCTCCAAGAAACGGTCTCGGACGGTACCAGTGTAGGTCGATCTGCACGGGCCGTCGCGTGTCAACGTCTTATGACACAGCTGGCTTGGTCGGAGGTCGCGTCCGTCAACTTACATTGACAGATTCGACGCGCACGGCTACCCTTCGGACCATGACTCCACCAGGTCCCGACCCCGCCGCGGACGCGGACCCTGCCGCGGCGATGGCGACCGTCATCGCGCTGCGCCGACTGGCGGACCAGCTCGAGCGACAGGCCGTTGACCGAGCAATGGCGTCCGGGTGGAGCTGGGCCCAGGTGGCCCAGGCGCTTGGCGTGACGCGACAGGCCGCCCACAAGAAGCACGCTCGCCGGCAGCGCGACGCCGGGCTATCGAGGTGAACCGATGCGCTACCTGAAGGACATGCAGACCATCAAGCGGCTGCTCGAAGGCGCGGAGCGCGAGGCGCGCGGCATGGGCGAGGAAGAGCCGGGTGCCGAGCACCTGCTCCTCTCCGCGCTCCAGCTCCCCGATGGGGCCGCCCAGCGCCTGCTTGGGGTCCACGGCGTGGACCACGACCGCCTGCGCGCGGCAATCATTGCCGAGCACGCGCGCGCCCTGGTGGGCATCGGGATGGACGAGGAGCACGCGAAGGCCCTCGCATCGCCTCGGCCACTCGAGCCAGCGCAGGGTGGCGGAGTATTCCACTCGCGACCATCCGCGCAGGAGGCCTTTCGTGCCGCGGCCTCCCTCGCACAGCAGCGGAGGCGCACCGCACTGAACGGCGCCCATGTGGTGGCGGCGGTGGCCGAGATGGAGCACGGCACCGCCGCTCGCGCGCTCGACGGGCTGGGGATCGATCGCCGCGGGCTGGCCGCCGCCGCACGGCGGGCCATCGATCCGGAGAGCTTCAGCTCTTGAGCGGCCAGACGATCTCCGTGCGCAGCTGATCGGGTGGCACGGCCCCCGGGTCGTTCAGGTAGATCTCCCACATCCCTTCGGCCGGCACGTGGCCGTGCTCCCGGATCCAGTGCTCCATCGCCTCGTACGTCGCGCCCAGCCGCTCGTACGGACCCTCGTGGACCGCGATCGCGGCCTCGACCTCCGGCAGCTCCGCCGGCGCGACGTCGCCGTTGTGCGGAATCTCGGTGACCGTCGGGAAGCCGATCTCCATGTCGACCCCCTCCGGCCCATAGGCCAGGTACCGCGTGTAGGGCGGTCCCGCGATGACGGCCCCGACCTCCTCGACGTGATGGATGACGCGCGGCAGAGCCTCGCGGAACGTCTCCCCGATCTGCCCGATCGAGGCGTGCGCGTGCACGCAGGCGGTCGGCTGTCCGGGGACCCGCTGAATCGTGACGTCCATGTCCGTCCTCCGGCGCCGGCACAGCGACGCATGCCGGCGAGCCTTCAGCGTGCCGAGGTGCGATCGCGTGGTCCAGTGCCGCTCGGCTTGATCTGGCAGGGCATCGGTTGGGTAGACTCCGAGGAAGGTGCAGCCGCCAGATCCGGAGAACGAAACCGAGCAGGTGCAGCCGCTCGCGCGTGATCGCGGGCGGACGGTTCACGGCGAGGCGGCGAACGCGGGCCACCGGGTGCTGGCGCCGGACGATGCGGAGGTCGAGGCCTACCTGGAACAGGCGCTGCACGCGCCCCCGCCGACCCGTGAGGAGGGCGCGCCCGAAGGGCCGGACACCATCGTCATCCTCGACTTCGGCAGCCAGTTCGCCCAGCTCATCGCCCGCCGCGTGCGCGAGCTGAACGTGTACTCCGAGCTCCTCCCGCACGACACCCCGTGGGCGGAGATCGAGCGCCGGCGACCGAAGGGGATCATCCTCTCCGGCGGGCCGGCATCGGTCTATGACGATGGCGCGCCGACGGCCGACCCGGCGGTGTGGTCCGGCCGCGTGCCGGTGCTCGGCATCTGCTACGGGCTTCAGCTCATGGCCCGCGAGCTGGGTGGCGAGGTCGTGCCGAGCGCGAAGCGCGAGTACGGCCCGGCATCGGTCCTGATCACGACCGAGGACGGGCTGTTCCGCGGGCTCGACCGCGAGCAGCCGGTGTGGATGAGCCACGGCGACGCCATCGTTCGTCCGCCGGAGGGCTTTCTCGCCACCGCGCAATCCGATTCGACCGCGTACGCCGGCCTGGTCGACCCTTCGCGCAACCTGTATGGGATCCAGTTCCACCCCGAGGTGGCGCACACCCCGCGCGGCAGCGACATCCTCCGCAACTTCGTGGTCGAGATCGCCGGCGCGCGGCCGGAATGGACTCCGGCCAGCTTCGTCGACACCACCGTGGCCGAGATCCGCGATCGGGTGGGCACCGGCCACGTCATCTGCGCGCTGTCGGGCGGCGTGGACTCCGCCGTGGCGGCGACCCTCGTGAATCGGGCCATCGGCGAACAGCTGACGTGCATCTACGTCGACCACGGGCTCATGCGCAAGCGCGAGTCCGAGCTGCTGCGCGCGACCTTCGCCGAGAACCTCGGCATGCAGCTGGTGATGGTCGATGCGCGCGAGCGCTTCCTGGCGCGGCTCGCCGGCGTCGAGGAGCCGGAGCACAAGCGCAAGATCATCGGCGACGAGTTCATCCGCGTCTTCGAGGAGGAGTCGCACAAGCTGGGGCAGATTGATTTCCTGACCCAGGGCACGCTCTACCCCGACGTGATCGAATCGACCGCGCCCGAGACCAAGGCCGCGCAGAAGATCAAGACGCACCACAACGTCGGTGGGCTGCCCGCCGACCTGCGCTTCCAGCTCATCGAGCCGCTGCGCTACCTGTTCAAGGACGAGGTCCGCAGGGTGGGGCTTGAGCTGTTCGTTAGAGAGTCGTTTTTGGTTAGAGTGTGCTTAACT
>DATBIK010000057.1:0-3947 GCA_036556985.1 Candidatus Limnocylindria bacterium
CTGACCCGGTTCGGCCGGGTCATCATCTCGAACCCCGGCGGCGACCGGATCGGGCGGCGGCCGGTGGACCTCCACGTGGCGGCCATGGAGTCGCTGGGGGCGACCATCGAGTACAAGAACGGCTACTACTTCGCGAACGCGCCGCAGGGGCTGCGCGGGGCGCGGATCTCGTTCCCGTACGTCACGGTCATGGGCACCGAGAACGCCCTGCTGGCGGCCGTGCTGGCCCGGGGCACGAGCGTGATCGAGAACGCGGCGCGCGAGCCGGAGACGGACGACCTGGTGGCGATGCTGTGCGCCATGGGCGCGCGGATCGAGCGGACCGCGCCGCATCGTCTGGAGGTCGAGGGCGTCGAGCGGCTGCGCGGCGTGGAGCATCGGGTCATCGGCGACCGGCTGGAGGCTGGCACGTTCGCGATCGCCGCGGCGGTGACCGGCGGCGAGGTGGAGATGACGGGCGTGGATCCGCAGCACCTCGGCTCGTTCCTGGAGGTGCTCGGGCGGATGGGGGTGCCGTTCGAGACGGCCGCGGACGGCGTGCGGGTGGGCTCGGCGCCCGGGGCGTACCGGCCCTGCGACGTGGAGACGGCGCCCTACCCCGGCTTCGCGACCGATCTCCAGGCGCCGCTCGCCGTGCTCCTCACCCAGGCCGATGGCGACTCGCGCATCCACGAGACGATCTACGAGGACCGGCTCGACTACACGATGGAGCTCGTGAAGATGGGCGCGGTGATCGAGGTCGAGGATCAGCACACCGCCTGCATCGCCGGGCCGACGCAGCTCCACGGGCGGGAGGTCACGATCGCCGACCTGCGGGCCGGCGCCACCCTGGTGCTCGCCGCGCTGGCCGCGGACGAGACCTCGGTGATCTCCGGGGTGGAGCACGTGGACCGCGGCTACGAGCAGATCGAGGCCAAGCTCGTGGCGCTGGGCGCGCAGATCCACCGCATCGACGCCTAGCGGCGGTCGGTTCGGTTGGCTCGCTGACCGCCTCGCCGTCACCCGCCATCCGGCTCCGACGACCGTCGCGTGCAGGTGGTGCGCATGACGGGCGTTGGAGGCCGCGGTCGAACGCGCCGCGCATGAGGTGCACGCTACGTCCGTTGGCGGTCGGGCAGGGCGGCCCTGCCCGTCACAATCACGCTCGGGGCGCTGCCCGGACGCCGGACTCGATGGCTCCCGACCGACGTAGGGTGCGAGCCATGAGCAGGACGCAAGTCGGAGAAGACGAGCAGACCACCGGGCACGGGCCTTCCGTCGACCTGCCGGTGCCGCAGCCAGCGAACGGCTTCCCGGCCACGCAGGTCCAGGCGTGAGAAGAGCGGCGCGAACCGCGCGACTCGCTGGCGGTTGGCTGTGGCGTCGACGACGAGGAGCATCGGGATGACTGTCGTCGGGCGCGGAAGCCCGAGAGAGGCGGCGATGATCGGTCCGAGCCGCACCCGCGCGTCGAGGGTGCCGAGAAGTGCCTGGACGTCCACGATCTCGGACTTCACCTCGATGATGATCAGCACGCCACTGAATGGATCCCAGGCGACGAGGTCGACACGGTCGCGCTCGCCGTACCGGCTGTAGCTGACCTCGGCCCAGGTCTGCCACCGCCACGTTTCGAGGCGTTCCTTCCACACCGCCTCGAGCATCGCGTGACGCTCGTCCCGGACACGGTCGATGTGCGTGCCTCGCCAGGCCGGCACGAGGTCGACGCGGATCTCCAGGACGGCGAGACATCGCCGGAGCGTTCCCACCGGCAGACCGTCGAGCTGCCCGCACTCCAGCCTCGACCAGGTGGACCGATGCGCCCCGGCGCGGATGGCGCAGTCGAGCTGGCGCCATCCCCGGCGCCGGCGGATGGCGCGCACCAGCCGCCCCAGCTCGAGGTCGCGCACGGGACCGATGCTGCCCCACGACCCCTTACCCGCCGCGTACCACGCGCTTACACAGAGGAGTAGGCTGCGCACCATGGCGGAGGAGCATCGGTTCCGGACCACGATCGAGGCGGCAACCGGGGGAGGGGCCGCCGCGCAGGTGCCGCCCGAGGTGCGCGACGCATTGGGCGGCAACCGGCAGATGCGGGTCACCGGCACGCTGAACGGGACCCCGTTCCGCAGCAGCACGATGCCGTACCGCGGGGCCTTCTACGTCGGCATCCACAAGGCGGTGCGCGAGGAGGCCGGCGCCGAGATCGGCGACGAGGTGGAGCTCACCCTGGTGCGTGACGACGTCCCGCGCACGCTCGAGCTGGCGCCCGAGTTGGAGGCGGCGTTCCGCAAGGATCCGACGCTGCGCGAGCGCTTCGACGCCCTCTCCTTCAGCCGGCGTCGCGAGCTGGCCGAGCCGATCGCCGTGGCGAAGAAGCCGGAGACCCGCCAGGCGCGGCTCGAGAAGGCATTGGAGCGCCTGCGCCAGCAGGACTGACGGCCGGCTGGCAGCGTGGGCACCAGTACGTCATCCGCGCCTGCTCTCCCTGCCGGCGCCCCGAGATAGGTGTGCCGCAGCGGCGACACGGACGCCCGGCCCGACCGTAGACCCACAGCGACCGCCCGGGGCGATCCACGCCGGTCGTCACCCGCCGGCCGCCGCGCACGTTGGCCTTGAGCACGCGGCGGGCGGTGATCAGCGCGGCGCCCAGGGCAGGCGGCGCCACGGTGCCCACCGCCGCCCACGGGTCCAGCCGCTCCAGGAAGCACACCTCCGACTTCACCACGTTGCCGATCCCGGCCACGGCGCGCTGGTCGAGCAGCGCCTCGCCGAGCGCGACGGACGGTGCTGCGCGCAGGCGGCGCACGGCCTCGTCGGCATCGAACGTCGCCCCCAGCAGGTCCGGGCCCAGCGCGCCCAGCCGCGGGTGGCGCGCGAGCTCGGCGGCGGTGAGCAGCTCCACCTCCGGGGCGTCGAAGCAGACGGCGACCGCCGACGCCGTCCGCAGGACGGCCGACGCCCGGGCGACGGGCAGGCGCCACGGCTCGTCCGGCCGGTATCGGTGCCAGGAGCCGCGCATCCGCATGTGGGTGCGCAGCCACAGGCCGCCCGAGAAGCCGATGAGCAGGTGCTTGCCGCGGGCCTCGACCGATGCGACCCGCCGTCCCACCAGCCGGTCCAGCCGGGGGACGCGGACGAGCCCCGGCCGGGGCTGCGACCAGGCCTCGAGGATCTCCCCGCCGAGCAGGTGGCGGCGCAGGACATCGGCGCTGCGGAAGATCGTGTCGCCCTCGGGCATGGACCGATGGTAGCCAGGCCTCGACCGAAGGTCGCGGGCCGAGATGCGGCCACCACATCGGTATACTGCGAGCGCCCCGCCAGACCCAGCAGCAGGACCACGTTGCGCGCATGAAGATCGGGATCGACCTCGGCACCGCGAACATCCTCGTCTACATCAAGGGCAAGGGCGTCGTGCTCAACGAGCCATCGGTCGTTGCCATCAGCGACGACGACAACCGGCTCGTGGCGGTGGGCGAGGAGGCGCGCGAGATGATCGGGCGCACGCCGGGCAACGTGCGGGCCATCCGGCCGATGCGCGACGGCGTCATCGCCGACTACCTCATCACCGAGGCGATGCTGCGCTACGTCATCAACAAGGTGGCGCGGGTCCGCATCTTCAAGCCGGACGTCATGATCAGCGTCCCCTCCGGCGTGACGAGCGTCGAGAAGCGGGCGGTCCGGGACGCGGCGCTCAAGGCTGGCGCCAAGGACGCGTTCCTCATCGAGGAGCCGCTGGCGGCGGCGATCGGCTCGAACGTGCCGATCTCGTCCCCGTCGGGCAATCTCATCATCGACATCGGCGGCGGCACGAGCGAGATTGCGGTCATCGCCCTGGGCGGGATCGTCGTCAGCCAGAGCGTGCGCGTCGGCGGCAACAAACTCGACGAGGCCATCACGAACTACATCCGCCGCAAGTACAACCTCATGATCGGCGACCGCACCGCGGAGGAGATCAAGATCGCGATCGG
>DATBIK010000058.1:0-14421 GCA_036556985.1 Candidatus Limnocylindria bacterium
GCGCTATACCGAGCCCGACTGGGACGAGCTGCGCTCGGTGGTCACGGGCCATGGCCCGAAGTCGCAGGAGCGCCTCCAGTTCCGCCGCGATGCGCGTGACGTGACCCAGTGGGTGCGCGATGCGATCATCGGCCCACAGGCAGTCGCTGCGGCCTGAGCCCGCTTCGAGCCGGCGTACTTCTCACCACGTGCTGCCTATCTGTCGACCCGCGTTCGCAGCGGTATCTAACGTTCACCCCGTGAGAGATACCCCTCCGCTTGGGCGGATTTCGCCCAAGCTACCTGGATAAGCGTCACCGGGTGACGGTTACGTCCGTCAATGCGCCCGGCGAGACCGCGCGGTACGCTTGCCATCGTGAGCACGCCACAGGATCGGGTCTGGGAAGTCTTTCGCCAGGAGGCGGACGGCGACCCGATGGTGCACGGCGGCAGCGTCCGCGCCCCGGACGAGGAGCTGGCGCTGCACTACGCGCGCGAGTTCTACGGGCGGCGCCAGGAGAGCCATCGGCTGTGGGTCGTGCCGCGCGAGGCGATCGTCGAGCTGGCGGACCCCGACCTCCTGGACCCGCCGTTCGATCGGTCCTTCAAGCGTCCGGGCGGATACATCATCAAGCACAAGCTCGAGGCGGCCAAGGAGCGCGCGAAGGGGTCCGCCGGTGGATGAGGCCACGCGCGAGGCCCTGGCGGAGCTGCTGCTGACGCTGGCGGACGACGAGTTCGTCATCGGCTACTGGGACTCCGAGTGGACCGGCATCGCGCCGATGCTCGAGGAGGACGTGGCCATGAGCTCGGTCAGCCAGGACGAGATCGGGCACGCCCGGGCCTGGTACGAGCTGCTGGCCGGCCTGACCGATGACGACGCCGATCGCATCGCCTACGGGCGCGCACCGGACGACTACCGGCACGCGGCGCTCATGAACCACGCCCGCACCGACTGGGCCTTCACCGTCGCGCGCCGCTTCCTGTACGAGCACGCCGATGCCGCCCGGCTCGAGGCGCTCGTGCGCTCGAGCCACGCGCCGCTGGCGGAGCTGGCCGCGAAGATGCGTCGCGAGGAGACGTACCACCTCATGCACTTCGACGTCTGGATCCGGCGGCTGGCCGAGGCGGGCGGCGACGCGCGCGAGCGCCTTGCGGCGGCGCTCGATCGCCTGTGGCCGGACGCGGCGACCGTGTTCACGCCGCTCGCCGGCGAGGCGCGGCTGGTCGGGGCCGGGATCCTCCCCGAGCCGATGGATGCGCTCCGTGCCCGCTGGCTGGAGCGGGTGCGCGCCGTCCTCGAGCCGCTGGGGCTGCCGGTGGCCGATCCGTCGCCGGACGGCGACGGTCGCACCCGGCGCACCGACGACTTCGCCTGGCTCCACGGCGAGCTGACGATGGTGGCCCGATCCGAGGAGGCGGCCACGTGGTAGCGCCCGTGGCCCGCGACGCCCGCGACGTGGTGGTGTGGTCGGCGCTCGACGAGATCGCCGACCCGGAGATCCCGGCCATCAGCGTCGTCGAGCTGGGCGTCATCCGCGGCTTCGCCTTCGCCCCGCGCCCGGAGGGCGGGGAGCGGCTCACCGTGGAGCTGCTGCCCACCTTCGTCGGCTGCCCGGCCATCGACGTCATGCAACAGCAGATCGGGGAGCGGCTGCGCGGCCTCGATCTCGTCGACGAGGTTCGCGTCGACGTCAGCTTCGCCGAGCCGTGGACATCGGACCGGATCACGCCGGAAGGGCGCGAGAAGCTGCGGGGGAGCGGGTTCGCGCCGCCGGTTCGCATCGGTCCCACGTTCAGCGGCGAGGAGCTGCAGCTCATGATCGCCGCCGCCGAGTGCCCGTACTGCGGCTCGCGGAACACGACGCTCGAGAACCCGTTCGGGCCAACGCTGTGCCGCGCGATCCACCACTGCGCGGACTGCCGCCAGCCGTTCGAGCAGTTCAAGACGGTCTGAACGGCACTTCCCAGATCCGACGTCCACCCGGCACCGTACCGAGCACGATGGACACCGCTCGATTCCGACGCCTGCGCTGGTACAACCTCGTCATGGGCCTCGTCCACGCCGCACAGGGCGTGGCGATCCTGCTGCTCTCGAACGACTTCAGCCTGCCGGTGACCGCCACCTTCATGGAGGGCCCGCCCGGAAGCACCGGCGTGCTGCGCGAGCTCTTCACCCTGCCACTGGGGCCCGCGGTCGCCGCCTTCCTGTTCCTGAGCGCCGCGGCGCACTGGATCATCGCCGCGCCGGGCGTGTTCGGCTGGTACCGGGACAACCTGGAGCGCAACCGCAACTACGCCCGCTGGGTCGAGTACTCGCTCAGCTCCAGCCTGATGATCGTGCTCATCGCCATGATCACCGGCATCAGCGACGTGGCGGCGCTGATCGCGCTGTTCGGGGTGAACGCCAGCATGATCCTGTTCGGCTGGCTGATGGAGCGCTACGAGCAGCCGGGCCGGCCGGACTGGATCAGCTTCATCTTCGGCTGCGTCGCCGGGGCCGTGCCCTGGATCGCCATCGGCATATATCTGTGGGGCCCGAGTGTCTCGGCCGAGCCGCCGGGATTCGTGTACGTCATCTTCGTGTCGCTGTTCGTGTTCTTCAACAGCTTCGCGCTCAACATGGTGCTGCAGTACCGCCAGGTCGGCCCGTGGCGCAGCTACCTCTTCGGCGAGTCGGTCTACATCCTGCTGAGCCTGGTCGCGAAGTCGCTCCTCGCCTGGCAGGTCTTCGCCAACACCCTCGTCCCGAGCTGACACCCGACTCCCGCCCGGCGGCTGCGGCGGCGCCGACGAGGCGCTACGCTTCGCCGGGTATGGCCATCGACTCCGAAGAGATCCGTTCCCAGGCCGATGAGCTGCTCGATGCCGGGGCCCACGACCGCCTGGACAGCATGCGGCACTCCGCCGCCCACGTCATGGCGGCGGCCGTGCTCGAGCTCTTCCCGGACGCCAAGCTGGGCATCGGTCCGGCAATCCGGGACGGCTTCTACTACGACTTCGACCTGCCGCGCCCACTGACGCCCGCCGACCTCGAGGCGGTCGAGGAGGGGATGCGCGCGCAGGTCGCCGCGGGCCTGCCCTTCGAGCGCTCCGAGCTCGGCCGCGACGCCGCCCTCGCCATGCTCGGCGAGCAGGGCCAGGACTACAAGGTCGAGATCATCCGCGACCTGCCGCCGGACCAGTCGGAGACGGTGAGCTTCTACCGGCACGGCGAATTCATCGACCTGTGCCGAGGCCCGCACGTCGACACCACCGCGCAGGTCGGCCCATTCAAGCTGCTCAGCTCGGCCGGCGCCTACTGGCGCGGCGACGAGAAGCGACCGATGCTGCAGCGCATCTACGGCACGGTCTGGGAGTCGCAGGACGACCTCGACCGTTACGTCTGGCGCCTCGAGGAGGCGAGGAAGCGCGACCACCGCAAGCTCGGCCGCGACCTCGACCTGTTCACCTTCCATCCCGAGTCACCGGCAGCCCCGTTCTGGCACCCGCGCGGTATGGCCCTGTACCGCGCTCTCGAGGACCTGTCGCGGGAGGTGCGCCGCTCGGGCGGATTCCACGAGGTCCGGACGCCGAGCCTCGTGCGCAAGGAGCTGTGGGAGCAGTCCGGCCATTGGGAGCTGTACCAGGACAACATGTTCGTCCTGGACGACTACGGGCACCTGTCCGGCGCCAAGCCGATGAACTGCCCGCAGGAGATCCTCATCTACAAGACGCGGCTGCGCTCGTACCGCGACCTTCCGCTGCGCTTCAACGACTACTCGGTCCTCATGCGCAAGGAGTTGACCGGCGCGCTGTCCGGCATGTTCCGGGTGCGCCAGTTCGTGCAGGACGATTCCCACGTCTTCTGCCGCGAGGACCAGATCGGCGACGAGGTCAACCTGGCGCTCGACCTCGTGCGGCGCCAGTACGCCCCGTTCGGCTTCGCGCCGCACTTCAAGCTCGCCACGCGGCCGGAGAAGCGGCTCGGATCCGACGAGTTCTGGGACATGGCCGAGGGCCGGCTGCGGGACGCCCTCGAGTCCGATGGCGTGGCCTACGTCGAGGATCCGGGCGGGGCGACGTTCTACGCGCCGAAGATCGACATCTTCATCGACGACGCGCTCGGCCGCGAATGGCAGCTCGCCACGGTCCAGCTCGACTACCAGCTGCCGCAGCGCTTCGACCTGGAGTACCGCGCCGCGGACGGCGGCTTCGAGCGCCCGGTGATCATCCACTACGCCATCTACGGGTCCTTCGAGCGCTTCACCGGCATCCTGGTCGAGCACTATGCCGGCGCCTTCCCGCTGTGGCTGGCGCCGGTGCAGGTCATGGTCATCCCCATCGCCGATCGCCACGTCCCGTACGCGGAGCGGGTCCGCCAGGCACTCCACGACGTCGGCCTGCGGGCCGAGGTCGACGACCGCTCGGAGCGGATGCAGGCCAAGGTGCGCGACGCGCAGGAGCAGAAGCTGCCGGTCATGCTCGTGGTGGGCGACCGCGACGAGGAGGCGGGCGCCGTCTCCCCGAGGTTGCGCACCGGCGAGTCGTCTCAGGGCGTGCCACTCGACGAGTTCGTTGCCGATCTCCGTGGCCGGGCCGATCGCCGGGAGCTGTGGCCCTACGCGGAGTGAGCCGCGGATGAGGAAGATGCGCGGCGTCGGGCAGCTCGCCCTGCGCTCCACCGATCCGGGCCGCGTGGCGGAGTTCTACGAGTCGGCCTTCGGCTTCCGCCGGCGTGCGGGGGACGACCGCGGCGTGGACCTGGAGCTCGGCGGCTTCGAGCTCAGCTTCCGGAGCGGCGACAAGGCGACACGCGACGGGATCCAGATCGGCTTCCGGGTCGATACCGCCGCGGAAGTGGACGCCTGGGCGCAGGAGCTCACCCAGCGCGGCTTCGCCGTCCTCGCACCACCGTCGGGCGACCGATGGGAGGGCATGCGCTCGTTCCGGATCGCGGATCCCGACGGCCGCCAGGTCGCCGTCTTCTACGTCTATCCGGGCTGAGGCGACGCGGGCCGCGACCCGCTCGCTCCGGGGACGGGTACTAGCCGGCGCGGTACGAACGGTGGGCGGCGTCCGGAGCGCGCCGGCCGCACCATGCGCACGTGGTTGTGCGCCACCACTTCGCCCGGGCGACCCGTCGTCTGTCAGCCCCGGCCGGACGCGTCTGGCTGTTCTCAGCCGGGCTCGCCGCGCTGGCCGCGGTGCTGTACCTGACGCTGGTTCGCGACGCCCCGCGGCTCAACATCCCGTTCGAGATCCCATGGTGGGTCATGGCGGCCGCGTTCGCGCTCGTGGACGTGAAGGTCATCGAGGTCCATTTCCGCCGCGAGTCGCACGCCTTCTCGCTCAGCGAGGTGCCGGCGGTCGTCGGGCTCTTCTTCCTGAGCGCGAACGAGTACCTGCTCGCCCTGATGGTCGGCGCCGCGGTGGCCCTCATGATCGGCTCCCGTCAATCGCCCGTGAAGCTGGTCTTCAACCTCGCCAACTACCTGCTCCTGGCGGTCGTCGCCATCGCCGTGTTCCGAGCGCTCGAGACGAGCACGGGCGCACCGGGGCTCGTCGACTACGGGGCGGCATTTGCCGCCACCGGGGTGTCGACGGTGGTCGGTGCCGTGAGCATCGCCTCGGCAATCACGCTGTCGGGCGGCGCGCCGCAGTACAAGAAGCTGCCGGACATGCTCCAGTTCGGACTCCTTGTGGCCGTCGCCAACACCTCGATCGCGCTGCTGGCGGTCACCGTGCTGTGGTTCAGTCCCGGCGCGGTCTGGCTGCTCGGCATCCCGGTGGTCACGATGTTCCTGGCTTATCGGGCATGGGTCTCCGAGCGCGAGAAGCACGAGCGCCTCGAGCTCGTCTACCAGTCGAGCCGCATCCTCCAACACTCGCCCGAGCTCGACGTGGCGCTCCTCGCGCTGCTGGACCACGCCCGCGCCATGTTCCGCGCCGAGCTGGCCGAGGTCGTGCTCGAGTCGGGCGGCGAGACGCCCGAGATCCTGCGCAGCTCATCGTCGCATGACGGGGCGTCCGAGGCGCTCGTGCCGATCGCCCGCATGCACGTCGCACGGCCCGTGGGCGAGCTCATCGAGGAGCGGCGCGCCGGCTTCGTCACCCTGCCGGAGACCCCGGGCGGCCAGCTCATCCGGATGCGGCGGGCGATGGTCGCCCCGCTCGTCGGCGAGGCGGGAGTCATCGGCCTGTTCACGATCGCGAACCGGCTGACGGAGGGCACCGAGTTCGCCGTCGACGACCTGCGCCTGCTCGAGACGCTTGCCAACCAGGCCGCGGTCGCGCTCGAGAACGGGCAGCTCGAACAGTCGCTCGCCGAGCTCTCGCGCCTGAAAGAGAAGCTCCGCTACCAGGCGTACCACGATCCGCTGACCGACATGCCCAACCGCGTCGCGTTCATCGAGGCCGCCGCGTCGAGGATGCTCGGGGACTGGGAGGACGGCCAGCGGCCCGTGATCTTGCTGCTGGACCTGGACGACTTCAAGAACGTGAACGACACGCTCGGCCACGCAGCCGGCGACGAGCTGCTCCTCATGGTGGCGGAGCGCATCCGCAGCTGCGTCCGCACCGAGGACCTCGCGGCCCGGCTCGGGGGCGACGAGTTCGCGATCCTCATCGGCGACCAGCCGACCCTGGCGCACTCGGTCGGCATCGCGGAACGGCTCGTGGCGGCCATGGCGGTCGCCTTCCCCGTCCAGGGCACGGAGGTCGTCGTCGGCGCTTCGGTGGGCATCGCCATGAGCACCGGGCGGGAGCAGTCTCCCGACGAGCTGCTCAGCAACGCGGACGTGGCGATGTACACCGCCAAGGCCGAGGGCCGCCGCCGCTTCGCCGTCTTCGACCCGAGCCTGCACTCGGCGATCATCGCCCGGCACGAGCTGTCGGCACAGCTGACCCTCGGCATCGCGCGCAGCGAGCTGCTCGTCCTCTACCAGCCGATCCTCGACCTGGGCAGCAACCGGACCGTCGGCGTCGAGGCGCTCGTCCGCTGGCGCCATCCCACCCGGGGACTGGTGGAGCCGGACGAGTTCATCGCGCTGGCCGAGGAGTCGGGCGCCATCGTGCCGCTCGGCAACTTCGTCCTGCGCCAGGCGGCGGAGCAGGTCCAGGAATGGAACCGAAGTGCCAGTGACGACGCCGTCTTCCTGAGCGTCAACGTGTCGGCGGTACAGCTCCAGCAGGCCACGTTCCTGGCGGAGGTCGAAGAGGTGCTGGCCACGAGCGGGCTGCGGCCGGATCGGCTCGTGCTCGAGATCACCGAGTCGGCGATGTTCCGAGACACCGAGGCGACGATTCAGAAGCTTCGTGCCCTCCGCGAGCGGGGTGTTCGCATCGCCGTCGACGACTTCGGCACGGGCTACTCGTCGCTCACGTACCTGCGCCGCTTCCCGGTCGACACGCTGAAGATCGCGAAGGACTTCATCGGCCCCGCGCGGGCGAACGGTCGCGAGGAGAGCCCGGAATGGGCATTCACCGGCGCCATCCTCGCCCTCGGACGCCGGCTCGGGCTGGCGGTGGTGGCCGAGGGAATCGAGGAGCCCGGCCAGCTGGAGCGCCTGCTCGCCATGGGCTGTGAGTACGGCCAGGGCTTCCTCTTCGCGCGGCCCGCGACGTTCGACGCCATCGCGCAGCGCCTGGGAGCCAGCGACGGCGATGCGCCGACCGTGGCCGCGGCCAGCCAGCAGCATCTCTCGCGGTGGATGGGGGCGGGGGACTGACGTGTTCATCCTGTACGCCATCCCGCTCGGCGTGATCATCGGCCTGCTCACCGGCGGCCGCCTCGAACGGCTGGGCGAGGCACGCTTCCGTTGGGCGCCGCTCGCGCTGGCCGGCCTGCTGACCCAGCTCATCGTCTTCTTCGGCCCCGTCGCCGAGCGCGTGGGCGATCTCGGCGTGCCACTGTATGTCGGCTCGACCGCGCTCGTCCTCGCCGCCGTGCTCCGCAACGTCGCGATCCCGGGGCTGGCCCTGGTGGCGCTCGGGGCCGTCTCGAACCTGGCCGCGATCGTGGCCAATGGCGGCTATATGCCGGCTTCGCCGGGAGCGCTCGCGGCGCTCGGCCGCGAGATCAACACGGGGTACTCGAACAGCGCGGTGGTCGAGGCGCCGGCGCTCGCGCCTCTGACCGACCTCTTCGCCCTTCCTGCCTGGCTGCCGTGGGCCAACCTGTTCAGCGTGGGGGACGTCCTGATCGCGGCCGGCATCGGATGGGCCGTGGTCGCGCTGCTCCACGGCCGCGGGCCGGTGCGCGCGGGAACCTCCCCCCAGAGTACTGGCCCACGAGTACCGACGACCGATGGCGCAGCGTCGTCGCGCTGACGACCCTGCGCGGTGAAGGCGACATTCGCCTTCCGTCGATCGTCCGTCCAGGGCAAACCCGCCGCGAGGCGGGGACGCAAAGCCAGGGACCTCGTCGCTCCCGCGCCGAGGCCGCCCGGTTGCCGGCTCCGATCACGTCGCTTGTAGCGAGGTGAACTAGCGTGAAGGACAAGCTGACGCGACTCACCTGGGCCGTGGCGATCCTGGCGTCGATGGCCCTCTCCCTGGCAGCCGGGATGCGGTGGAACTGACGATGCGCACGCCAGTGTGCATCGGGGGATCCCCCATGCCGACCGTCACGGTACCGTCGCCGCTCGACCTGGTCATCCGGGCAGGGCATCGCTGGTACTGAACAGACCGGGATCGCTCGCCGATCCCGTCACACAGGCTCGAGGACCGCTGGTGCCCGGCGGTCCTCGAGCCGTTTCATTGACCGGATGTTCGAAATCGTTGTAAGATCCTCCGGCGTTTCGCGCGAAGATGTGGGCCACCTGTCCGTCATCGGTCGGTGGCCTTGCTGTTGAAGGAGTGGTTCGACCATAGCAAGGGACCTGCGAGTCAACGAGATGATCCGGATCCGCGAGGTACGGGTCATCGACGATGAAGGCCAGCAGCTCGGCGTGATGCCGACCTTCCAGGCGCTGGCGCTGGCACAGGAGAAGGGCCTCGACCTCGTCGAGGTGGCGCCCACCGCGGTCCCGCCGGTCTGCCGCATCCTCGACTACGGGCAGTACAAGTACGAGCTTCAGAAGCGCGAGCGCGAGGCGAAGAAGAAGCAGAAGTCGCAGACGTTCAAGGAGATCCGGCTCCGGGTCAAGATCGACGTCAACGACCTCCGCACCAAGGCCCGCCGGGCGGCCGAGTTCCTCGACGAGGGCGACCGGGTCAAGGTCACGGTCCAGTTCAGGGGCCGCGAGATGACCCACGCCAACCTGGGACGCGACCTGCTCACGCGAGCCGCGGACATGCTCGCCGAGCACGGCACCATCGAGCGCCAGCCGCTCATGGAGGGCCGGAACATGTACATCGTCATGGCGCCGCTCGAGAAGCGGCCCGAGAAGAGGGGCGAGGACGAGGCGACCACCGAGGGCGCCACGTCGCAGCCGGAGCAACCGCCGGAGGGCGGAGAGACGATCGGCGACAGGCTCGCCGCGAAGGGCATCGCCCCGGCCGCCACGGCCGAGGCAGAGCCCCCAGCGGAGAAGCCCGAACCGGCGGAGCAGGGATGAGACCAGTGCCGAAGATGAAGACCCACAAGGGGACGGCCAAGCGCTACAAGAAGACCGGATCGGGCAAATGGGTCCGGCCGAAGGCGTGGCGCGGCCATCACCTGGAGATCAAGTCGAGCCGCCGCACCCGACGCTACGCCGGCAAGGCGGAAGTCTCGAAGACCCACAACGACCAGCTCGAGCGGCTGATGCCGTACGCGAGGAAGGGCTGAGCAGATGGCCCGAGTGAAGCGCGGCGTCGCCGCGCACAAGCGCCACAAGCGCCTGCTGGCGCAGGCCAGCGGCCGTCGCGGAACACGCTCGAAACTCGTCCGGCCCGCCCGCGAGGCGCTGTTCCACGCCCTCGTCTACGCCTACCGTGACCGCAAGAGCCGGAAGCGCGACATGCGCCGCCTCTGGATCGAGCGGATCAACGCCGCCTCCCGGCAGCACGGCCTGCCCTACGGGCGCTTCATCGCCGGCCTGAAGGCTGCCGGGGTCGAGGTCGACCGCAAGGTCCTCGCCGACCTCGCCGTCCGCGAGCCGGCCGCGTTCGCCACCATGGTCGAGACCGCGAAGACCTCGTTTACCAGCTAGCCGGCGTCGAATCGACGCCGGCGCCCATCGGCCCTGCTCCATCATGGAGCGGGGTCGTTCGTTTTTCGCCGATGATGCGGATGATGCAGGTGGACCGATGAGCAGCCTCAGCCAGCGGCTCGAGCAGGAGGGCCGGGACGCGCTCGACGCGCTCGCCGCTGCGCCCGACGTTGAGGCGGTCGAGTCGCTGCGCGTCGCCGTGCTGGGACGGAACGGCTCGCTGACTGCGCTCCTGCGCGAGCTGGGAAGCGTGCCTGCCGAGGAGCGGCCCGCCGTCGGGCAGGTGGCGAACCGCGTGCGTGCCGAAGTGGAGGGGATAATCGGCGATCGGCTCGCGCAGCTCCATCGGTCCGGCCTGGAGGAGCGCCTGGCAGGGGAGACGATCGACATGAGCGCTCCCGGGCGACCGGTGCGGGTCGGTCACCTCAGCCCGCTGATGAGCACTGAGCGCGACCTGCGCGAGATCTTCCACGCCTTCGGTTTCGAGGTGTTCGAAGGCCCCGAGATCGAGACCGAGTGGTGGAATTTCGAGGCGCTGAACATCCCGCCCGACCACCCGAGCCGGGACCTGTGGGACACGCTGTATGTCGCCGAACCGGGAAGCGTGGCGTCCGGCGAGCCGCGCCCCGCCGAGGACGGCACGATCCTGCGTACCCACACCAGCCCGGTCCAGATCCGCGCCATGCGCGAGCTGCGGCCGCCGCTGCGGGTCATCACGCCGGGACGCTGCTTCCGCCACGACGCCCCGGATGCCAGCCACGGCTTCGAGTTCTTCCAGGTGGAGGGGCTCGTCGTCGACCGCGGCACGAGCCTCGCCGACCTGAAGGGCATGCTGGAGGAGTTCGCCCGCGCGCTGTATGGCGACGGCACGCGGACCCGCTTCCGTCCCGGCTACTACCCGTTCACCGAGCCGAGCGTGGCCTTCGACATCGCCTGCCTGGTGTGCGGCGGCCCGGGCTGTTCCGCCTGCAAGCGCAGCGGCTGGATGACGATCCTCGGCGCCGGCATGGTCCATCCCCGCGTCCTGCGCGCCGGAGAGATCGACCCGGACGAGTTCCAGGGCTACGCCTTCGGGATGGGGCTCGACCGCGCCACGCTCCTGCGCCACGCCATCCCGGACCTGCGGCTGCTCATGACCGCCGACCTGCGCTTCGTCGAACAGTTCGCGGGAGGGCGGTAGGCCGATGCGCGTGCCGCTCTCCTGGCTGCGCGACTACGTCGACGTCGACCTGACGCCCGAGGCGCTGGCCGAGGCGCTCACCGTGCGGGGCATGGAGGTCCAGGCCGTCGAGGTCACCGGGGCGGACTGGACCGATGTCGTCGTCGGGCGCCTGCTCAGCGTGGAGCGCCATCCGAACGCGGACAAGCTCTGGCTCACGAGCGTCGACGTCGGCGGCGACGCACCGCTGCAGGTCGTGTGCGGCGCGGACAACATCGCCCCCGGCCAGCTCGTGCCGGTGGCGCGCGTGGGTGCCGTGCTCCCCGGTGAGCGGCGCATCGAGCGCACGAAGATCCGCGGGGTCGAGTCGCAGGGCATGCTGTGCTCGCCAGTCGAGCTCGGCCTCGGCGAGAACGCGGACGGGATCCACATCCTCGGCGACGGCGACGAGCTGCCGCTGGGCGCGGACCTCGGGCCGATCGTCGGCGAGGTGGTGCTCGACGTGGACGTGAAGCCGAACCGCGGCGACGCGCTGTCGATGGTGGGCCTGGCGCGCGAGATCGCGGCATTCACCGGCGCCGAGCTGCGCCTGCCCGATGCCTCGGTCGCGGAGGACGCCGCGCTCGAGGCGGCCGAGCTGGTGTCGGTCCGGATCGAGGACCCGGCCTGCCCGCGGTTCACGGCGCGCGCCTTCACCGGCGTCGCGAACGGGCCGTCACCGGCGTGGATGCAGTCCCGCCTGCTGGCCGCCGGCATGCGGCCGATATCGGCGGTGGTGGACGTGACGAACTACGTCATGCACGAGCTCGGGCAGCCGATGCATGCCTACGACGCGGCCACCCTGCCCGGCGGCGAGATCGTCGTCCGCCGCGGTCGGCCCGGGGAGCGGCTGGAGACGATCGACCACGAGACGCGCACGCTCGACGAGCGGATGCTCGTCATCGCCGATCGCGAGCGGGCCATCGGCCTGGCCGGGATCATGGGCGGCGCCGATACCGAGGTCACCGCCGAGACGACCGAGGTCATCCTCGAGTCGGCCATCTTCCACGGGCCGACGATCCGCAACGCGGCACGGCGCCTCGGCCTGCGCTCCGAGGCGAGCATGCGCCACGAGAAGGGGATCGGGCACGATCTGCCGCGCTACGCGGCAGACCGCGCTGCGCGGCTCATCGTCCAGGTCACCGGCGCGCGGTTGGCGAGCGGCATCGTCGACAACGACCCGTCGGCCCCCGACCCACGCGTGGTTGCGGTGGACCTCGACCGCATCGAGCGCCTGCTCGGCATCGGCCTGGACGGCGAGCGGGTCGGGGAGCTGCTGACGCCGCTCGGGTTCGGCGTCGCGGCCGCCGGCGACCGCGGCGTCGACGTGACGGTGCCGTCGTTCCGGCTGGACGTCGTCGCACCCGAGGACGTGGCCGAGGAGATCGCTCGCGCATACGGCTACGACCGCGTGCCGGCCACGCTGAGCATGCCCCAGCTGCCGCCATTCCGCCCGGACCCCGGGGAGCCGCGGCACCGCGTGCGGCGCATCCTGGCCGGGCTCGGCCTCGACGAGGTGGTGGGTCACGCGCTCATCGGCGCGGACGACCTCGCGCGCTCTGGCTACGACCCGGCCGACGTGTCGCTCGTCCACGTGGCGAACCCGCTCAGCGAGCAGCACGCCATCCTCCGCCCGGTCATGTACCCGTCGATGCTCGCGGCGCTGGCCGAGAACGTTCGGCAGCGACGCCACGACCCGTTCCTGTTCGAGGTGGGGAAGACGTACCACCACCTCGGGGAGGAGCGCGGGCCGGCCGGCGCCGAGAGCGCCGGCACGGGGCGCTGGGAGGCATGGCACGTCGCGATCGGGATGCTCGGGCCGGTCGCGCCGGTGCATCCGGGGGATCCGGAGCGCCAGGCGGACGTCGCCGACCTCAAGGGCGTCGTCGAGGCGCTGCACGTCGCGCTCGGCGCGCCGCCGCCCTCCTGGCGCGCGGAGACGCCCGAGGAGCGCCACCCGCATCTCCACCCGGGACGCGCGGGATGCATGGTCGACGTTGCCGGGCACGCGTACGGGAGCGCCGGCGAGGTCCACCCCGCGGTCGCCGAGGCGTGGGGCCTGCCGGGCCGTCCGGTCGTTGCGGCCATCAACCTGCCGCAGCTGTTCGCCCTCGTGCCGGAGGGCGTGCGCGCCGCGCCCGTGCCGTCCGCGCAGCCGATCGACCGCGACCTGGCCGTCGTGGTCGACGAGGCCACGCCGCTCGGTGAGCTCGTCCGCGTCGTCCGCGCCTCGGCAGGGCCGCTGCTGGGCACGGCCCGCGTGTTCGATGTCTATCGCGGCGAGCAGGTCGGCGACGGCAAGGTCTCGTACGCGGTCGCGCTGCGCTTCCAGCCGGAGTCCGCCGGCGACGAGCCGTCGATCGAGCGAGCCATGCGGCGCGTGCGTGGTTCGCTCGAGCACCACCTCGGAGCTCAGATCCGCTGATCCCCGCGCCGATTCCTTGTCGCGCCGCGAGGCGGGCTGGTACCCTTCCGCCGCCCGAGTAGCCGAGGAGGTGACCGCGTGGAGTTCCTGCGCCAGCTGAGCGTGATGGACCTGTTCATCGTGCTGGTCCTGGCCGCCGGCGTCTTCGCGGGCTTCACCCAGGGCCTCATCCGGTATGCGCTGAACGTCGTCGTCGTGCTCGTCGCGTTCGTCATCGCCTCGATCCTGGAGGGGCCGCTGTACAACGCGCTCGGCTTCTGGGAGGCGTTCAACCCCCTCCTCCGCGAGCAGATCCTCTTCCTTCTCCTCTTCATCGGGCTCGTGGTCGGCGGCTGGTTCGTCGTCCGCGCGCTCTACCAGCGCACGCGGTTGCCGATCGCACGCCAGCTCGACGAGCTCGGCGGCGCCGCGCTCGGACTGCTGTGGGCCGCGCTGTTCATCGGCTTCCTGGTGGTGGTGATGGACACCTTCTTCCGCACCGCCCCCGAGTCGATCACCGCCGGCGCGGGCATCATCAAGAGCCTCTACGACGCGCTCGAATCCTCGGCTCTCGTCGAACTGTTCCGGGATACCCTGATCCCGGCCTTCGGGTACCTGGCGCGACCGTTCGTGCCGAGCGAGATCGCCGAGCACCTGGCGCCGCGCTGACGATGAGCGCGGCCGGCGTTCCGGCACCGGCCGCCCGGGCGGCGGACGCACGCATC
>DATBIK010000059.1:0-18068 GCA_036556985.1 Candidatus Limnocylindria bacterium
CGTCGACTTCGGCGACAACTACGACGGGCGCCTGCGCGAGCCATCGGTCCTGCCGGCGAGGCTGCCGAACCTGCTGGTCAACGGCTCGTCGGGCATCGCGGTTGGCATGGCGACCAACATCCCGCCGCACAACCTCAACGAGATCTGCTCGGCCGTATCGGCCCTGATCGACAACCCCGAGCTGACGATGGACGAGCTGTGCGAGATCGTCACCGGCCCCGACTTCCCGACCGGCGGCACCATCTTCCGCTTCGAGGACCAGCGGAACACGATCACCGGCGAGAAGGAGCGGGTCGACGTCATCCGCCACATGTACGCCACCGGGCGCGGGCGGGTCGTCATCCGCGGGCAGGTCGCCTTCGAGGAGGACGCGCGCGGCCGGATCTCGGTGGTGATCACCGAGCTGCCCTACCAGGTCAACAAGACGACGCTCATCGAGAAGATGGCCGATCTCGTCGGCGCGAAGCGCATCACCGACGTGAGCGACATACGCGACGAAAGCGACAGAACCGGCATGCGAATCGTGGTCGAGGTGAAGCGCGACGGGTCGCCGCACACGGTCATGCAGCAGCTCTTCAAGCACACGGCCCTGCAGACCAGCTTCAGCGCGAACATGCTCGCCCTCGTCGACGGCCAGCCGCAGACGCTCGGCCTGAAGCGGATGCTCGAGCACTACATCGCCTATCGGCGCGAGATCGTGCGGCGGCGCACCGAGTTCGACCTGGCCCGAGCGAAGGAGCGGGCGCACATCCTCGAGGGCCTGAAGATCGCGCTCGACCACCTCGACGAGGTGATCAAGACGATCCGCGCCTCGGCGGACGTGGACACCGCCCGCTCTGCGCTGATGACCCGCTTCAAGCTGTCCGAGGTCCAGGCCAACGCCATCCTGGAGATGCAGCTGCGGCGCCTTGCCGCCCTCGAGCGCAAGAAGATCGAGGACGAGTACGAGCAGGTCATCCGCCTCATCGCTGAGCTCGAGGACCTGCTCGCTAACCCACGCAAGATCCTGCTCGTCATCACCGACGAGCTCGCCGAGCTGAAGCGCAAGTACGGCGACGACCGCCGCACGCGGATCCAGGCCGATGCCAACCGCGAGCTGACGGCCGAGGATCTCGTCGCCGCCGAGGACGTGGTCGTCACGCTCAGCCAACGCGGCTACATCAAGCGCCAGCAGATCGGCACCTTCCGCTCGCAGCGCCGCGGCGGGAAGGGCAAGCTGGCGATGATCACCCGCGAGGAGGACGCCGTCCGCTACCTGCTCGTGGCGAACACGCACGACAGCATCCTGTTCTTCACGAACCGGGGGCGCGTCTTCATCACCCGGGTCCACACCCTGCCCGAGGCGAGCCGCCAGGCGAAGGGCCTGCCGATCGTGAACCTGCCCGGCGTCCAGGTCGACTCGGGCGAGTACGTCAGCGCGATCATCACCTTCCCGCAGTTCGAGCCGGACCACTACATGGTCATGGCCACCAAGCGCGGGATGATCAAGAAGACCTCCCTGGCCGAGTACGCGAAGATCCGCGCCAACGGGCTCATCGCCATCAGCCTGGTCGACGGCGACGAGCTGCGCTGGGTGGGGCTCACCGATGGGCAGGACGACATCATCCTCGCCACCCGGAAGGGCCAGGCTGCCCGCTTCCAGGAGAAGGAGGTCCGGCCGATGGGCCGCGACACGCGCGGCGTGACCGGCATCCGGCTTCGCCCGGGCGACGAGGTCATCGGCATGGAGATCGTCAAGCCCGGCGGCGAGCTGCTGGTCGTGACCGAGCAGGGCTACGGCAAGCGCACGCCGCTCGACGAGTTCCCGGTGAAGCATCGGGCCACCGGCGGCGTCATCGCCAACTCGCTGAACTCGGACACCGGCGACGTGGCGGCGGTGCGCGTGGTGGGCCGCGAGGACGAGGAGATGATGCTCATCACCCAGGAGGGCACCATCCTGCGCACCATCGTGGCCAGCGTGAACCGATACCGCCGCGCCTCGCGCGGCGTGACGGTCATGAAGCCCGGACCCGACGATCGGATCGTGAGCATCGCCGTATTCGTCGACGACCGCCTGGCCGAACCGCCGCCCGAGGCCGAGGAATAGCTGCCGGTCCGCTAGAATCGGCAGCGCGAGCCCCCGCACGAGACGCCATCGTGTACGCCGACGAGTTCAGCATCTACGCCGGCAACGCCAACAAGCCGTTGGCCGAGAACATCTGCCGCTACCTGCGCACGCACATGGGGGAGGTGCAGGTCTTCAAGTTCGCGAACGACAACATCTTCGTGCGCGTCATGGAGAACGTTCGCGAGCAGGACGTCTTCCTGGTCCAGCCCACCTCCCGACCGGTCAACGACTCGGTCATGGAGCTGCTGATCATGATCGACGCCTTCAAGCGAGCGAGCGCCGGGCGCATCACCGCCGTGATGCCGTATTACAGCTATGGCCGCTCGGACAAGAAGGACCAGCCGCGGGTGCCGATCACCGCGCGTCTCGTGGCCGACATGCTCACCGTGGCGGGGGCCGACCGCGTCCTGACCATGGACCTGCACCAGGGCCAGATCCAGGGCTTCTTCAGCATCCCCGTCGACGAGCTCACCGCTGTCGACATCCTGTGCCGCTACATCCAGGCCAAGGAGCTGCCCGATGTCGTGGTCGTCTCCGAGCTGGGCTTCGCGAAGAAGGCGCGCAACTTCGCGGAGAAGCTGTCCGCGCCGCTCGCCATCGTCGAGAAGCGCCGCCTCGGGAACGAGGATCGCACCGAGCTCATGAACGTCATCGGCGAGGTGGAGGGCAAGACCGCGGTCATCATCGACGACGAGATCGACACCGCCGGCTCGCTCATGGAGGCGGTCGACGCGCTCGTGGCCGAGGGGGCCCGCGAGGTGTACTCCTGCGCGACCCACGGCGTCTTCTCCGGACAGGCGCTCGAGCGCATCGCGGCCAGCGCGCTGAAGGAGGTGATCGTGACCGATACGATCCCGCTCCCCGCGGAAGCGCCACATGACCGGATCACCGTCCTCTCGGTGGCGCCGCTCTTCGGCGAGGCGATCAAGCGCATCCATCGCGGCGAGAGCGTCGGCGCCCTGTTCTCGTCGGAGGTGCAGCTCGTCGAGGAGATGACCTTCTGGGGCAGCCATGCCGAGGACGATGACGAGGTCGAGGAGCCTCCGAACCTCTCCGTCGCGCGCTGAGGACGCGGAGGCGTCCGCCATCGCCTGGCTGCTCGCCTCACGCGAGCCGGCGATTCGCGGGATGGCGCGCCGCGACCTCCTCGACGAGCGAGATCCCGCGGACCTGCACCAGGTCCTGGACGGACCCCTGGTGCGCGCCCTCCTCGCCGGGCAGCGGCCCGACGGCGACTGGGAACGGCAGCCGTACCGCAAGTGGACCGGCGCCCACTGGCGCCTCGTCAGCCTGGTCGAGCTGGCGGTCCCGCCGGGCGAGCCGCGGGCCATGGCAGCCCTGGATCGCGTCCTCGACTGGCTCACCGCCCGCGGCCGTCTCTCCCGCGTGCATCGCCTGCCGGGCGGCCAGCCGCTGTCGGACGCCTCGATCGAGGGCAATGCGCTGGCGGTCGCCTGCCGACTCGGCGCCGCCGACGACCCGCGGGCGGAGATGCTCGCCGAGGCGCTCGTCGCGTGGCAGTGGCCCGACGGCGGCTGGAACTGCGACGCGCGGGCCAGCGGCCGGCGCTCGTCGTTCCACGAGAGCCTCATTCCGACCTGGGGGCTGTGGGAGTACGGCCGCGCCACCGGATCGGTCGCGGCGCGAGCGGCGGCGCAACGCGGCGCCGAGCTCTTCCTCTCCCATCGCCTGTATCGCCGCGGAGGGACTGGCGAGCGGATCCACCCGTCGTGGACGGTGCTCCACTACCCGCCGTACTGGCACTACGACATCGGGCAGGCGCTGCACCTCCTCGCGCGGGCCGGCTACGTCCGCGATCCTCGCGCCGCCGACGCGCTGGATCTCCTCGAGGACCGCCGCCGCTCCGGAGGCCGCTGGCACGCCAGCGCCGCCTGGCGCAACCCGCCCGGCTCGAGCCGCGCGCCCGAGGCGGTGGACTGGGGCGAGGAGGCAGACCGCATGCTCACGCTGAACGCGCTGCGGGTGCTCCGCGCGGCCGGCCGCCGGTGAGCGTGCCGCGCATCCGCTCCCTCGCCACGGATCAGCTCACGGACGCCGAGGTGACGGCCCTGAAGGCGCTCATGGCCGAGGCGTTCGCCGCGGACGAGCACGGCGGCTTCAGCGATGACGACTGGGCGCACGCGCTGGGCGGCATCCACGTCCTGGCCGAGGACGACCACGGCATCGTCGGTCACGCGGCGCTCGTGGCGCGGGACATCCGGGTCGGGGGGCGGCCGCTGCGCACGGGCTACGTCGAGGCCGTCGCCACGGCGGTCGACCGACAGGGCCACGGCATCGGTACTCAGGTCATGCGCACCGTGGCAGATCACCTGGACGCCTACGAGCTCGGCGCGCTCGGTACCGGCAGCCACCGCTTCTACGAGCGGCTTGGCTGGGTGACCTGGCGCGGCCCCTCATCGGTCCGGACCACCGACGGCGAGCGACCCACGCCGGAGGAGGACGGCTACATCATGGTCCTCCGCACGCCGTTGACCCCGCCGCTGGACCTCGGCGCGCCGATCAGCTGCGAGTGGCGACCCGGCGATGTGTGGTGACGCAGCAGGCGGGCCCGGCGTACCGATCTATCGGTACGGAATCGGCCGGAAGCGACATCGGGGCGCCGCCTGGCCGATCCATCGGTACACCGCGAGCCTGGGCCGCACCGGGAGGTTCCCGTCAGGCTGAGCCTGTACCGATAGATGCGACGGGCCGCACCCAGGACGCGGCCCTGGTGCAGAACCGACGATAGATCGGTACAGCGGCATCCCCGGACAGGTCCGGGTGGCCCTTCCGGCCCGACGGCGGCATCGGTCTATACTCGGCCTTCCGATGCTGAAGTTCCTCTCCCGCCTGACGGACTCGAACGATCGCGAGGTCCGGCGGCTGGAGCCGATCGTGGCGCAGATCAACGCGCTCGAACCCGAGTTCCAGGCCCTCACGCACGCCGAGCTGCGCGCCCGGACCGACGCGCTGCGACAGCGCCTGCGCGATGACCTCGGCGACCTGCTCACGCCGATCGAGCTGCGCGACCTGGCTCCCGGCGAGGAGGAGGAGACTGAGCTCGTCGGCGGCGACCCGGCGCGCCACTCCGAGGAGCGCAAGGAGCAGCGCAAGCGCGAGCGCCAGGAGATCGACGCCGGCCTCAACGAGGTGCTGCCGGAGGCCTTTGCCGCGGTGCGCGAGGCGATGCGGCGCGCGCTCGGCAAGCGGCATTACGACGTCCAGCTGCTCGGCGGCATGGTCCTGCACTCCGGCGCCATCGCCGAGATGAAGACCGGCGAGGGCAAGACCTTCGTCGCCCCGCTGGCCGCCTACCTCAACGGGCTCACCGGGCGCGGCGTGCACGTCGTGACCGTGAACGACTACCTTGCCAAGCGCGACGCGCAGTGGATCGGCGCGGTGTTCCACGAGCTGGGCATGAGCGTCGGCTCCATCCAGCATGACGCCGCCTACCTCTTCGACCCCGACTTCCCGCAGACCGATGAGCGCCTCCGCAACCTGCGCCCGGTCGCGCGCCAGGAGGCCTACGCGGCCGACGTCACCTACGGCACGAACAACGAGTTCGGCTTCGACTACCTGCGCGACAACCTCGTGGTGGACCTCGGCGCGCGGGTGCAGCGCGGCCACTTCATGGCCATCGTCGACGAGGTCGACAACATCCTCATCGACGAGGCGCGCACGCCGCTCATCATCTCGGGCCCCGCCGAGGAGTCGGCGGACAAGTACATCCAGTTCGCACGGATCGTCCCACGACTGCAGGCCGAGGAGGACTACATCGTCGACGAGAAGTTCAAGCAGGTGGCGATCACCGAGGCCGGCACCGACAAGATGGAGCGCTGGCTGGGCGTCGACAACCTGTTCGGCAGCGACTTCAGCATGGCTCGCCATCTCGACCAGGCGCTGAAGGCCCAGGTCCTCTACCAGCGCGACCGCGACTACGTCGTCAAGGACGGCGAGGTGATCATCGTCGACGAGTTCACCGGCCGCCTCATGCCCGGCCGCCGCTGGTCGGAGGGCCTGCACCAGGCGGTCGAGGCCAAGGAGGGCGTGAAGATCCAGTCCGAGTCGCGGACCCTGGCCACCGTCACCTTCCAGAACTATTTCCGCATGTACGACAAGCTGGCGGGCATGACCGGCACCGCCGAGACCGAGGCCGAGGAGTTCGCGAAGATCTACGACCTGGAGGTCGTGGTGATCCCCACCAACCGGCCGATGGTGCGGGACGACTTCGCCGACCTGGTCTACGCCAGCCAGAACGGCAAGTGGAACGCGGTCGTCGAGGAGATCGTGGAGGAGCACGAGCGCGGGCGCCCGGTGCTCGTCGGCACGGTGAGCGTGGCGATCAGCGAGATGCTGGGCGAGATGCTGAAGCGGCGCGGCATCAAGCACAACGTGCTCAACGCGAAGTTCCACGAGAAGGAAGCCGAGATCGTGGCTCAGGCCGGCCGCTCCGGCGCGGTGACCATCGCGACGAACATGGCCGGCCGCGGGACGGACATCCTGCTCGGCGGCAACCCGGAGATGCTCGCGGCCGACATCCTCCACAAGCAGGGCACGAACGTGCTCGAGGCGTCGCCGGAGCAGTACGCCGCCGCGCTGGCGGAGGCGGACCGCATCTGCGCCGAGGACAAGGAGCGGGTGCTCGCCGCCGGCGGGCTGCACATCGTCGGCACCGAGCGGCACGAGGCGCGGCGCATCGACAACCAGCTCCGTGGCCGTTCGGGCCGGCAGGGCGACCCGGGCAGCAGCCGCTTCTACCTGTCCCTCGAGGACGACCTCATGCGCCGCTTCGCCTCCGACCGGGTGAAGTCGATCATGGAACGCCTCGGCTTCGACGAGGAGACGGCGCTCGAATCGGGCATGGTGAGCCGCACCATCGAGGGCGCCCAGAGCCGGGTCGAGGGCTACAACTTCGACGCCCGCAAGCACGTCGTGCAGTACGACGACGTCATCAACCGCCAGCGCGAGACGATCTACCACGAGCGCGAGCGGATCCTTCGCGCGCGCGACCTGGCGCCCACAGTCCTGGCCATGGTCTCCGACGAGATCGCCAGCCTCGTGGCCGAGCACACCGCCGGCGACCGCGACGAGTGGAACCGCGAGGGGCTGAAGGCGCGCCTGCAGCAGATGGTCCCCAGCCTCCAGCCTCGCCTCCTCGCCAGCGTCGACACCGCGACCGATCCTCAGGCGCTCGCCGAGGAGATCATCGGCGCCGTCGAGGAGGCCTACGAGGCCAAGCGGCAGGAGACCGGCGAGGAGGGGATGCGCGTCCTCGAGCGCCTCGTCCTGCTGCGGGTCATCGACGCCCTGTGGATCGAGCACCTCACCGCGGTCGACGACATGCGGCGCGGCATCGGCCTGCGCGCTTACTCGCAGCGCGACCCGCTCAACGAGTTCAAGGTCGAGGCCTACCGCATGTTCGACGAGCTCAAGTCGACGATCCGCCACGACGTGAGCCACACCGTCTTCCGTGTGTCGGTGACCCGCGACGCCCCGCAGCCGCAGCAGCCGCGGCGCATGACCGAGGGCCGGCTCGAGATGGGCGACCCCGCAGCCGGCGCAGCGGCGGGAGCGGCCAGCGCGGCGGGAGGCCCGGTCGTGGCGGCGACCGCCGGTGGCGGCAACGGGGCGAACGCCGCCGGCCGTCAGCAGGTGCGCACCGGCCCGAAGATCGGCCGCAACGACCCGTGCTACTGCGGCTCCGGCAAGAAGTACAAGCGCTGCCACGGCGCATGAGCCGCGAGCGCGTCGCTCCCGCGCCGATCCGGCACGAGGTCACCGTCGACGTCCCGCCGGCCGACGCCTTCGCCGCCTTCAGCGAGGGGATGAACGCCTGGTGGCCGCGGAGCTTCACCTGGTCGGGCCAGGCGCTGGAGCGGATCGCCATCGAGCCGCGCCACGGCGGCTTCGCCCACGAGATCGGTCCGGGCGGGATGCGACTGGACTGGGGGCGCGTGGTGGCATGGGAGCCGCCGCATCGGCTCGCCTTCAGCTGGCAGGTCGGGCCCGACCGCGTGCCCGAGGTGAGCCCGGCCAACGCGAGCCATGTCGAGGTCCGCTTCGAGCCCGCCGGCGGCGGCGGGACCCTGGTCAGCCTCGTGCACGACGGGTGGGAGCGCCACGGCGAGGGTGGCGCCGCGTACCGCGACGAGTTCGACGCGGCCCGCGCCTGGCCGCGGATCCTCGAGGCCTACGCCGCGGCCGTCGTGCCGCGCGACGAGGCACCCTGGAGCGGCCTCTCGACGTAGGGCTGCCCCATCTGCCGCCGGCCTTCCGAGTTCACCAGCTGCTGGCAAGATGTCGCGGCCCGAGGGTGCAAGAGTGGGGTATCTACGCCGAAATTCACCACCAGGTGACCAAGTTGGCCAGGATGTAGCCATTTCGTGATCGTTGTCACCACCCGCTGGTGAATCGAGCGCGCTCGGCGTCACCGCCGCACAGCGCGGCCGTCATCCGTCGCCCTCCTCGTCGCGGTCGTACCGGGAGCGGATCCAGTTGCGTATCGGCCACAGCAGCACGACCGCCACCGCGATGAGCCCCCAGATCAGCAGGCTTGGGTCGGGCATGGACCGATGCTACCCGCAGACTATCCGCAGCGAAGGGCAACCTATCCACAAGTTGCCCACAATCGGGCCGTTCTGCGGGGTTGGCGAACCAGGATCGAGTCGCTAGCATGGCCACTGGACGGCGAGACGCGGTGATCTCGCCATCCGGCGTAGATGGAGGCCTTCGTGAAGCAGCTGACCGGCCCCACACGAGGAGCGGAGATCGCGGATGAAGCCCTCCCCTCCCCATCGAAACCGGCAGCAGAGCTCCCGCTCGTCACCCGCTTCCGAGACCCGGAACAGCCGTACGAAGACCTGATCATGTGCGAGCGCGACTGCATGCGCTGCAGCTACGCGTTCACCCTCGATTGCGACGGCAACTGCGGCTCCTGCCCGCGCCAGTCATACTGCCCCTGTGTGAACCCGGCCAAGGTTCGCAGCAAGGGACTGCGGCCGGGCGAGATGGAACTTCCCACGGTGGCTGCGGTTGGACGCAATTAAGGACGAGGCGCTGCGACTGGCGCGCCTCGTGGCCGATACGGCGGTGCGCCTTTGACTTGCCCGCCAAGCAGGCCGAGCTCTCCGAGCTAGAGACGAAGTCGGCCGATCCCGAACTCTGGAACGACCAGGCACAGGCCCAGATGGTCCTGCGCCGGGCCGATGAGCTGCGCTCCGAGATCGGCGCCTGGACCGACCTCCGCGCCCGGGCCGATGCGCTCGCCGAGATCGCCGAGCTGGCGGAGGCCGATGTCGGGGCCGCGGACGGTGACGCGCTGCAGGCCGACCTCCAGCGCGACCTCGACGCGCTCACCCGCGACTGGAACCGGATGGAGGGGCTGCTCCTCATGTCCGACCCGTACGACGAGCGCCCGGCGATCGTCTCTGTCCACGCCGGGGCAGGCGGCACCGAGAGCCAGGACTGGGCCGAGATGCTCCTGCGCATGTACCTGCGCTGGGCGGAGCGCAACCGCTTCAAGACCGAGATCCTCGACCAGACCGAGGGCGAGGAGGCGGGGCTGAAGAGCGTCACCTTCGGCGTCGACGGGCGATGGGCCTACGGGCGGCTGAAGAGCGAGCGGGGGGTGCATCGGCTTGTGCGCATCAGCCCGTTCGACTCCCAGAAGCGCCGCCACACCTCGTTCGCGCTCGTCGAGGTCATGCCGGAGGTGGACGAGGCCGCCGCGGTCGACATCCGCGAGGAGGACCTGCGGGTCGACACCTACCGCGCCAGCGGCGCCGGCGGGCAGCACGTGAACAAGACCGACAGCGCGGTGCGCCTCACTCACCTGCCGACCGGGATCGTGGTCACCTGCCAGAACGAGCGGAGCCAGATCCAGAACCGCGAGCGGGCGATGGCCGTCCTCCGCGCGAAGCTCGTGGAACGGGCCGAGGAGGAGCGCGAGGCCGAGATGGCCACGCTGCGCGGCGAGCACGTCGAAGCCGGCTGGGGCAACCAGATCCGCTCGTACGTCCTCCAGCCGTACACGATGGTGAAGGACCTGCGCACCGGGGTGGAGACCGCGAACCCGACCGCCGTGCTCGACGGCGACCTCGACGCGTTCATGGAGGGCTACCTCCGTTCGCGGATCGGCGAGGGAGCGGCCACGTGATCGGCGCGCTGTCACGGCCGCTGGGCCGATCGCGGGAGGCGGCCGACGGGCCGGTGATCAGCATGGTCGATGTGGGGATGACCTACCCGAACGGCAAGGTCGCCCTCGCCGACGTGAACGTCAGCATCCCCGCCGGCGACTTCGTCTTCCTGGTCGGGCCGTCCGGGGCCGGCAAGTCGACCTTCATCCGCCTCCTCATCCGCGAGCAGCTGCCGACCTCGGGCCGCGTGGTGGTCGCCGGGCGCGACCTGTCACGACTGCGGCGGCGCGACGTGCCGAAGCTGCGGCGGCGGATCGGAATCGTCTTCCAGGACTTCCGGCTGCTGCCAGGCAAGACGGTGTTCGAGAACGTGGCCTTCGCGCTCGAGGTCACCGGCGCGCCCGGCGGGGAGATCCGCCGTCGCGTCCCGCAGCTGCTCAGCCTGGTCGGGCTGCAGGATCACGCCGATCACCTGCCCACCCAGCTGTCCGGCGGAGAGCAGCAGCGCGTTGCGATCGCGCGTGCCCTCGTCCACGACCCGGCCATGCTCATCGCCGACGAGCCGACCGGCAATCTCGACCCGGTGACGAGCTGGGAGATCATCCAGCTCCTCATCCAGATCAACGCCCTTGGCACCACCGTGCTGATGGCCACGCACAACCAGGAGATCGTGAACGCCATGCGCCGCCGGGTCCTGGCCCTGGAGCACGGCACCCTCGTTCGCGACGAGTCCGGCGCTGCCTACGAGCGGGAGTACTGACCGATGTCGCCGCTCGCCTTCGCCCGCTTCATCGGCTTCGCGGTGGTCCGCGCCTGGCAGGGCTTCTGGCGCAACGCGATGATGAGCCTGGCGGCGACGGCCACCGTCATCCTCATGCTCGTCCTGCTGTCCGGCCTGTTCATCGTCATCGCCGGGCTGAACTCGGGGCTCGAGTTCATCGAGAACAAGGTCGGCGTCACCGCCCGGCTGGTGGGCGGCCTGCCGGAGTCCCAGCGCAACGTGCTGATCGCCTATGCCGAGGGGCTGCCCGAGGTGGCATCGGTCGAGTACGTCAGCCCGGACGAGGCGATGGAACGCCTGCGCGAGGCCTATCGCGAGCGCGGCCAGATCCTGGACCTGGGCGGGGCGCAGATCAGCCTCTACGCCTCGATCGAGATCTCGCTCGTCGACCCCGATGCCTCCGCGGCGGTGTCGGCGGCGCTCGAGGATCGGCCCGAGGTCGACCGCATCACCAGCCAGCAGGACCAGTACGACAAGCTGCTGAGCATCATCGGCGTCATCCGCACGGTGGGGATCGTGGCGCTCGTGCTGGTGGGGCTGGTCGTCCTGTTCATGATCGTGAACACGATCCGGATTGCGGTCTACTCGCGCGCGAACGAGATCGAGATCATGCGCCTGGTGGGCGCGTCCGACTCCTTCATCCGCTGGCCGTTCATCCTGGAGGGACTGCTGTGCGGCGTGGTGGGGGCCGCGGTCACGATCGTGCTCGTCGCGATCGTGTGGGACCCCATCCAGCCGGTCATGTACGAGGTCTTCCAGATGCCCACCGCGGTGAGCGAGCGCTTCCTGGCGACGCTGTCGGCGGTCGTGCTCGGCGCCGGGCTGGGGGTGAGCGCGCTCGGCAGCTGGATCAGCGTACGGTCCAACCTCTCGGCCGCCACCTAGCGCCAGGGAGAGCGCTGCCGCCGAGCGTAAGCGAAACGTAATCGACCGGTAACCTGCCCGCCGTGACCCGATGCTAGACTCGCCGCCCCATGACCGATCCGCACCCCGTGAGCACCCAGCCGCCGCTCATGCCCGCCGGCCCGGTGCGCCGGGCCTCGCCGCTCACCTGGGCCGTGTCGCTGGCGCTTGCGGCCCTCGTCGGCGCGCTCCTGTTCGTGGCCGGCTACCTCGCCGCGGGGGCGCGCGGGGCGGGCTCCTGCGCGGCGCCGACCGAGGAGTTCGCCGCCTTCTGCGAGGCGTACGAGCGCATCCAGGACCAGTACGTCGACGACCCCGACGAGGCGGATCTCGTGGAAGGCGCGATCGAGGGCATGTTCCAGGGCCTCGGCGACCCGTTCAGCGGCTACATGTCGCCCGACGACTACGCGCGGGCGCAGGAGGACCTGTCCGGGCAGTTCTCCGGCATCGGCGCCGAGATGGGCGTGAAGAACCTCGAGGACCCGGAGGACCTCGAGGCCTGCGCCGCCTTCAGCGACGCCTGCGTGCTCGTCGTCGTCGCCCCGCTCCAGGACTCGCCGGCCGAGAAGGCCGGCCTCCAGCCGGGAGACATCGTCACCGCCGTCGACGGGGAGAGCGTCAGCGGCATGAGCCTGGACGACGCCATCCAGCGCGTGCGCGGCGAGGCCGGCACGGAGGTGACGCTCACCATTCGCCGCGGCGACGGGGAGCCGTTCGACCTCACCATCACCCGGGCCCAGATCCAGATGCGCGAGGTGACGAGCGAGGTCATCGCCGGCGGGCGGGTCGGCTACGTCGCGCTGCACGGCTTCTCCCGGGCGGCGGCGGACCAGCTGCACACGGCGATCGGCGAGCTGCTCGACGCAGGCGTCGACGGGATCGTCTTCGACCTGCGCAACAACCCGGGCGGCTACATCGAGATCGCGAACCAGGTGGCCTCCGAGTTCATCGGCGACGGGACGGTCTTCATCCAGGAGTCGTCCGGCGACGAGGTGAAGGAGTGGACCGCGACCGACGAGGGCCTGGCCACAAGCCCCGAGCTGCCGGTGGTCGTGCTCGTGAACGGCGGCTCGGCCTCCGCCTCAGAGATCGTGGCGGCGGCGCTCAAGGAGCGCGAGCGGGCCACGATCGTGGGCCAGCCGACCTACGGCAAGAACACCGTCCAGGTATGGACCGAGCTCGAGAACGGCGGCGGGGTGCGGATCACCGTGAGCCGATGGTTCACCCCCGACCATAACAGCGTGGCGCCCGACGGCGTCCAGCCGGACGAGGTCGTCGAGATCCCGGACGGCACGCCGCCGGAGCAGGACCTCTTCCTGGAGCGCGCGGTCGAGCTCATCACCGCGGGCCTCCAGCTCGTCGAGGAGGACGCCTCGCCCGCGGCGGTCGCGCCGATCGCGGTCACCCCGCTCGGCCCGCTCGGCCGACCGATCTCCTACGACCCCGGCGGCCAGCTGCGGGCGGCCGCCTAGGCACCCGTTGCGCGCCGGCGGTCGGTGCTGCTAGCATCGCCGGCAACGAAAGGAGGTGGTGTGCAGTGAGTAGTTCCTGTCACGCCACCACCGAGGCGGTGCGCTAACTCACCTCTCGCGTGGTAGCGTCGGAGGAGCCGGCCGATACGGCCGGCTCTTTCCATGTCCGCCTCCCGGGACCGATCATGCCCATGGACCGATGACCGAGCACACCGTTGCCGTCAACCGCAGAGCGCGCCACGACTACGCCATCGAGGACACCCTCGAGGCGGGCCTCGTGCTGACCGGGACGGAGATCAAGTCAATCCGGGCCGGCCGCGCCAACCTGGCCGAGGCCTACGCCCGCATCGAGCGCGGCGAGGCGTGGCTCATCGGCGCCCACATCGCGCCATACGAACAGGGCAACCGGAACAACCACGAGCCGACGCGCACCCGCAAGCTGCTGCTCCATCGGGACCAGATCGCCGAGCTCATCGGGAAGACGCAGGCCAAGGGCTTCACCCTCGTCCCGCTGCGGCTCTACATCCGCGACGGGCTGGCGAAGCTGGAGGTCGGCATCGCCCGCGGCAAGAAGGCGCACGACAAGCGCCGGACCATCGCCGAGCGGGACATGCGCCGCGAGCTGGAGCGCGAGGCCAAGGAAGCCCGCATCAAGCTCTGAGCCGAGGCCGCCGCGGCTGACGAAAGTACGGCCCGGGTCAGGGGTCAGGACCACCTCTTTGTCATGGACCCGGCAAGGTCGCCAGCGTATGGTCGCGGCCAGTGGACAGCCCGAGCCGGCCGAACTTCGGCCACCCCCGATCCAGCGCGTGGTGGGACCCCCGCCGGTTGGCGCGGGCGCTTCGGTGCGGTCGGTCGCAGCCGGCCGTGCGGGGGCAGGCAGCGGTCGAGTTCATCCTCGTCTTCCCGCTCTTCCTCTTCCTCCTCATCGCGATCATCGAATTCGCGTTCGCCTTCAGCACGCTGAACGCGCTGAGCTTCGCGGCCCGGGACGTCGCCCGCGTGGGCGTCGAGGGCGGCGATCGGCAGGGAACCGACTGCAGCATGCTCCAGGGGCTGGAGGGCACCTTCGGCGCCACCTCCGACCGGTCGGGCATAGCCCAGGTGGAGATCTTCTGGTCCGACGACGCCGGCAACGTGCTGCACGGCGCGCGCAACGTGTACCTGCGCGGTGGCAGCCTGAGCTGCACGACCGTCAAGGGAGACAGCGTCACCCTGCCGTACACGCTCCAGGCCGGGTCGACGTACCCCGAGAACCAGCGCTGCACGGTCCTGGCGGGGTGCGACGCCCTCACGCCGGCGCATCCCGGCGTCGACACCCTGGGGGTGCGAATCACCTACGACTACCGCTGGAAGACGCCGCTTGCTGGCCTGCTGCAGATGGCACCCGCCCTCACGTTCCAGGCGGATCAGCAGATGCGCATCGAGCCGGTCCTGTGAGTCGCCTCGGCCGCCAGCGTCCGCGACCGTTCCCCGATGCCGGCAGCGGGCGAGACCCGCGCGGCCAGAGCCTCGTGGAGTTCGCGGTCATCCTGCCGCTGCTGCTGCTCCTCATCCTGGGCGCCGTCGAGTTCGGCTTCGTGTTCAACCACCACCTGACGCTCGAGTACGCGACGCGGGAGGGCGCACGCGTCGGCGCGTCGCTGGCCGACGGAAGCGACTCGATCGCGTGCGCCGACGTCGACACCGCCATCGTGGCGGCGGTGGACCGCGTGCTGACCAGCAGCGGTTCGCCGGTGGAGGTCGACGAGGTGAGCGAGATCCGGATCTACCGCGCCGACGCCGCCGGCAACCCGATCGGCCTGCTGTCGAACGCCTGGACCTACACGCCCGGGGCCGGGCCGCCGGTCGACGGCGTCCCCATCGACTTCTCGCCGGGGCCGGTCGGGTGGCCGGCCTGCAGCCGCAGCAACCTCCAGCCCGTCGACTCGCTGGGGGTGAGCCTCACGTACACGTACCGCCTGCGAACGCCGTTCGCCAACCTCCTCGGCTTGGGCACGCTGCCGATGTCGGACCGGACGGTCATGGCGCTCAACCCGGACGAGTGAGACCGATGAACGCACCGCGAGGGCAGATCCTCGTCATCACCGGCGGCATCCTCGCCATCCTCATCGCCCTGGTCGGGCTCGTCATCGACCTCGGCTGGTACCAGGACAACGTCCTGCGCGTCCAGCGGGCGGCGGATGCCGCCGCGCTCGCGGGGGTCGTCGAGCTCCCCGCGGACGCGCCGCAGGCCTACACGTTGGCCCGGGGCGAGGCGACGAAGAACGGCTACCAGCATGGCGCCGGGCCGACGGTGGTGACCCCGCAGCAGGATGCGAGCAACCCTCGCCGCCTCAACGTGACAATCACCACCCAGATCGACACGTTCTTCATGCGCGTGGTCGGCTTCCACACGCTGAACATCACCCGCACCGCGAGCGCGGAGTACATCCGCCCGATCCCGATGGGCAGCCCGCTGAACTACTACGGCGTGTACCGCCTCTGCCGCGTGAGCGGAAGCTCCATCAGCTGCCCGAACATCACCGGCGCGACCGGGGGGACGTTGTCCTCGCAGGGATTCTTCGGCGCGATCGAGGGCCAGGGCGCGAACCGATCGACCGGCGATGCCTACGCGACCGGCTACAACCCGCGGCCCAGCGTGAACGCGGAGTACGACCCGCAGGGCTACGACTATGAGATCGAGGTCCCACAGGACGGCGGAGCGGTCTACGTCTTCGACCCCACGTTCTGCGCGACGACGTCGGGGCCGGGCGGCGGCCACCTCGGCACGGGAGACCACTGGATCAACAGCGGCAGTGTGAATGCCGAGCCGGTATCGACCTACTACCGCCTGTGGAACACGCAGGGGACGGTGAGCATCGCCGACGACACGCGGGCCGACTCGGTGAGCGACGACGGGCTGTTCGTGAACGAGTACCACGTGGACAAGAGCAGCGCCTACTCCCAGGCCAGCTCGGCGGGTGGCGCGGACGACAACTTCGCCGACGGCAGGGAGCCCGGCACGAATGGCACACCCACCCCGGCCGACTGCCGGCAGGGCGCCACGTCGAACACGAGCGAGGGCCGCTACTGGCACAACCGCTGGTGGCCGATCGCCACCGGCCTGTCGGCAGGGACGTACCGTCTGCAGGTGATGACCACCGACCCGTCGAACCCGACCGCGAACCAGAACGAGATGCACGAGAACATGTGGTCGATCCAGGTCGTCGCGGGCGGCAACCCGAAGGTCTACGGCCTCGGACGGATGGTCTCCTACGCGAATATCCAGGCCGGCCAGCAGGAGTTCTTCCTGGCCCAGATCGACCGCGCGGCGGGGGCCGGCAAGACGCTGGAGATCACCCTCTTCGATCCCGGCGACGTGGGCGACAAGGCCTGGCTTCAGATCCTGTCTCCTGACGGCGACGTCTACACGCCCGCCACCATGGACTACGTCGCCGACGGGAATGCCGCAGCCGGGCACCAGAGCGGCAACGACGTGACGTGCATCCAGACCTACGGCAACGGAACCGGCATCGCTCCGCCTGCGGGATGCCCGAACTACACCAGCGGCGGCCAGTTCTACCAGAACTCGTGGATCACCATCTCCATTCCGCTCCCGGCCGACTACGGTGCCGCCGGCCTCACCCCACCCGATCCTGATAATCCGCGCAACGAGCCGGGATGGTGGAAGATCCGCTACACGGTGAACAGCGGTAACGACACCACCACCTGGTCGGTGGCCATCCGCGGCAACCCGGTCCATCTCGTCCCCTGACGCGCCCGAACTCGGGACGAACTCAAACCGCACAGGCGTTCACATCGGCCGTCCCGGGTGGTAGAATGGAGCGGTCAATCGGTTCGTGGGGATGTCAGGTTTCGACAGTGCCCAGGAACCGGGAACTGCAGGTCGAGGTCGCCCGCATGGCCTCGTTAAACCGCGGGCAAGCCAGCAACTGGCAATCGTCAAGTTGCTCTCGCCGCTTAGTCGGTGAGCATCGCGGTCGTCCCCCCTCCCCGGACGGCCAAGATGTCATCAGGGGAGGTGCGGCGTCGCCGACTCCGGTGAGCGGCGTCAAAGAGCCGAAAGGCGCCACCGGATAGCGAACGGAGCACCCCGCCGGTCGGGGGCCCGATAGCGAAGCGCAAGTAGGCCGGATACACCTGTAGCACGTTCCCGGCAACTCGGTTCTGGACGGGGAGTTCGATTCTCCCCCATCTCCACCAATTCCTCAGGCCGCCCGGTCGGCCCTCTTCTCCGGCTCGCCCTCGGCCGTGCCTGCAGGCTTCGCGAGCGCGCGCTCGGCCCATCCGGGCCAGACGCGGCGCGCCACCTCGACCGGCAGCCGGCCGCCCAGGTGCATCGAGCGCCACACGCCTCTGTAGCCGGGCAGCACGCCGGAGGCCACCACCACGTGCCCGACGATGACGAGCGTGAAGGCGAGGGTCGACAGCCGATGGATCGCATCCAGCACCACGAAGCCCGGTCCGATGCGCACGAAGACGAGCCCGATGCCCGACACGATCAGCGTCAGCAGCAGGCCCACGATGGCCACGTTGGCGAGGCGCTGCCCGGGGTCGAAGTGGCCGTCGTGGGCGCCAAAGCGCCCGGTGAAGACCGCTCGCGGCCAGCGCAGCAGCCAGCCGGCATCGCCACGGTCATAGCGCAGCGTCTCGCGCACGAAGGCGAT
>DATBIK010000060.1:0-28416 GCA_036556985.1 Candidatus Limnocylindria bacterium
CATCGGCCCGTGGCGGCACCACGAAGGCCGCGGGGGTGGCAGTGATCGCAGGGAAGTAGGCCGCCGGATGGCGCAGCCGGACCTCGAGCGTTCGGTCGTCGGGCGCGACGATCGCCACGTCCTGCTCCGGCCCGCCCGCCAGGCGCTGCGACGCTCCCTCGATGACGGTCAGCACGTCGGGAGCACTCGAACGCGTCTCGGGGTCGAGGATGCGGAGCCAGGATCGGCGTACGTCATCGGCCCCGAGGTCGGAGCCGTCGGAGAAGCGGAGCCCGTCGCGCAGGCGGAAGCGGTAGGTGCGCCCGTCGTCGCTCACCGCCCACGACTCGGCGAGCGAGGGGTACGGCTCGCCGTTCTCGTCGAGGCGGGTCAGGCCGGCATACAGCTGGAGCAGGAGCTGGACGTCCGCGGCGTCGGAGATGAAGGCCGGATCGAGCGTCTTGAGCTCCCCGCCCAGGTAACGGAGCTCGGGCCCGGCAGCCGTGGCGGGACGCGCGGGGAGCGAGCCGAGGATGGCGAGGGCGAGCACGGTCACCCCGACCACGAGGAGGGGCCACCGGCCCGCTGGGCTCAGGCGGGGCATGCGGCGGCTAGTATACGGGCCCGTGCAGCAGCCCCATGAGCACCGGTTCCGCCCCCAGCCGGCCGGCAGCCTGACGCTCCGCCAATTCGTCGAGTCGCTCCGTCGCTGGACGCCGGAGATGCGCCAGATCGCCCAGATCGCGCTCACCCGGACCGAGGCCGAGCGCCAGCAGTACCTGCGCGGCTTCCACGCCCGCCACCACGAACGCCAGGACGGCTCGCTCGACTCGTTCGTGCGCTGGGCCTACTCCGACCCGCGGCTCGACCATGTCCCGGCGCTCATGTCCGAGCTCGAGCGGACGGATGCCGACTACGCTGGCGCTCTCGAGCACGAGGCCGATGTGCTGGTCCGCATGCGGGCCGAGGGCAAGGCCCCCGCGCGGCGCGTGCACGACTACCTTGCGCTGCTCGGCATCGAGGGCGCCGAGCCGGTCCGCGCGGCAATTGCCGGCCTCCTGCCGCCGGGGACGCCAGAGTCCGCGGTGATCGCAACCATCCGCCTCATGCGACGCCGATGGCTGGACCTGTACGGCGACGACCCGTTCTTCGCCGAGGACTGACGCGCGTGCCCCGGTCCGGGCAGCGGCCGCGCGCTTCGCTGCCGGTGGCCCTCCTGCTGGTGGCTGGGGTCCTGCCGGTCCTCGCGGCCCCGGTCGCCGGCCACGCCGAGCTGCTCGGCTCGAGCCCGGCGGCGAACGCCACCGTCACCGAGGCTCCGGAGACGCTCGAGCTGTCATTCACCGAGGCAGTTGATCCCGGCACGGCCCGGATCCGGCTCCTCGACGAGCAGGGCGCCGAGGTCGGCGGCGTGGGACGGGCAGCGGTCGACGGCATCGAGGTACGCGTCCCGCTTCCCGACCTCGAACCCGGCGTGTACACCGTCGACTACCGGGTCACCTCGGCGGTCGACGGCCACATCACGAGCGGGCTGTTCGCCTTCCTCGTGGATCCGACCGGCACCGAGCCGGCACCGACCGTCTCCAGCCAGGCCGACTCCCTGAGCTCGACGCCGGAGACCACCGCCGCCCGCTGGGTGGCACTGGCCGCCGCCCTGGCGATGGCAGGGACGCTCGTCTTCTGGATCTTCTCCGCGCGGCCGGCGCTGGCAGCCGTGCGACGCCCGATCGTTCCACCATGGCGCGCCGTGGCGGTGCTCGGGGCGGTGGCCGCGTCCGGGCTGGTCGTCTATCTCGTCCTGGCCGCCCGCCCGCTGGTGGAGGCGGAAGGTGGTGGTGGCTGGTTCCCGCTCGACCCTGCGGGCCCGTTCGGCGGGACACCGTTCGCGGTGGCCATGCGCCTGGCGCTGCTGGGCCTCGGTTCGGCCACGCTCCTCGCCGTGGCTTCGGCCGCGCTCCGGCGGCGGGACGCGGCCGCGACGGGCGCGACGCTCGGGGCGGCCCTCGTCGGCCTGGCCGGCATGAGCCTGGCGGGCCACGCCGCGGCGGCGGGTGGCCTCGCGTTCGCGGCCTTCGACTTCCTGCACCTCGTCGGCGTGGCGGCGTGGCTTGGGGCCCTCGTTGGCGCGGGCATACTCGTCGTCGTGGCGCGATCCGCAGCGCCCGCGGCCCTGCGACGACACTCGCGGGTCGCGCTCGTGGCGGCGCCGCTCGTCGTCCTGAGCGGCATCGCGAACTCACCGCTCGTCCTTGGGCCCGGGGCGCGCGATCTCGTGGCCAGCGAGTACGGCAACCTGCTGCTCGGCAAGATCGTCCTGTTCGCCGTCGCGACCGGCCTGGGTGCCGCGAACTTCTTCCTCGTCCGCCGCGGCAGCCTGCGCATCGCGCTGCCGGTCATGGCCGTCGAGCTCGCCGTCGCCGCGCTGGCCGTGGTGGCCGCCGCCGGCCTCGTGACCGGCCAGCCGGCGGCGAACCGGCCGCCGGTGCTCGTGGCGAGCGGCATCGGCGCCGAGCACCTGTACGGCACGGCCGGCCCCTCAACCGTCCACGTGGCGGTGAACCTGCCCGCTCCGGGCGACCAGCGCTACCAGGTTTCCGTGGCGGACTCGGAGACGGGTGCGTACCGGGACGACGTGCAGCGGGTCTTTCTCGAGTTCGTCCCGCCCGCGGCGTCCGGCCTGGCGCCGGAACGCATCCAGCTCGAGCCGAGTGACGTCGCACCCGGGCTGTGGGGCAGCTCCGGCGCCTTCACGCCGGTCGTGGGCGCCTGGGAGCTCGAGGTCATCGTGCGGCGGGCCGGAGAACGGGACGAGGCGGTCAGCTTCCCGTTGATGATCGTGCAGCCGCTGCCGCCGCAGCGTGTGCCGCCTCCGGATAGCGGCATGGGCATTCCGATTCCGATGGCCATGCTGTGGGCGGTGCTCCCGACCGGCGCGTGGACCTGGGTCGTTCCCGGCAGCCTCCTCGTCGCCGCCGCGATCGTGTTCGGCCTCGGCCGCCACCGCTCAGGGCGGCTGGTCGGCGTGCTGCGCGTCGCGGTCGTGGCCGCGGCGGTGGTGGCCGGCATCGGCGCGGGCTCGCGCGCCCTCGTCGCCGCCGCGAACGAGCCGCCGGCATCGGCCGCCGCCCAAGCCAACCCCGTGGAGGCGACCGCCGCATCGGTGGCGCGCGGGGAGTCGCTGTACCTGGCGAACTGCGCATCCTGTCACGGCACCGGTGGGGCCGGCGACGGACCGTCCGCGGCCGGAATGATCCCATCGCCGGGATCGCTGTCCGGCCCGGTCCAGGACATGACAGATGGCGCCCTCGCGCATCGCATTGCCGTCGGCTCCGCCGGGACGCGCATGCCCGCCTTCGCCGCTACCCTGTCGGAGACAGACCGCTGGGATCTCGTGAACTACCTGCGCTCACGATGGCCGCGGTGATGTGCGGCGCACGCGTCATCGGTCCCACACCGACCGCGGACATGAACTTCGAGGAGCACCGATGCCCCACCAACGCTCTCTCCGCCTCCTTGCCGCGACGAGCCTGGCGCTCGCGCTCGCGGCGACGCCGACGCTCGTCCTCGGCCACGTGGCGCTCGTCTCGTCCGACCCCGAAGCCGGCACGAACCTCGACATGGCTCCCAGCGAGGTCACGCTCACCTTCGACGGCGAGCTCGACCCGGACGGCAGCGGCTTCACGGTGACCGACCATCATGGAGACGAGGTCGGCAGTGGCGAGGTGGACCTCAACGTCGCCGATCGCAACGTGCTCGCCGGCCCGGTGACCATCGACGAGCCGGGCGTATACACCGTCGAGTGGACCGTCCTCGGCACCGACGGCCACGAGATCACCGGCAGCTTCTCGTTCGGCTACGCGACTGACGAGGAGATCCCGGAGGGCGAGGCCGGCCACGGCCATGAGAACCCGGATACGGCACTCCCGATACGTGGACTTTCGCCGCTGACCGCCGCGGGGCTGCTGTTCATCGTCCTCGCTGGGGTGGTCGCCGTGCGGAGATCAGCCGTCCGCTAGCATGGCCGCATGGCCCAGCTGCGAAATGGCGCGGTGTGTCGCGTCATGTTCGGCGCCCTGCTCGCCGGCGGGCTCACGCTCGCCGCCTGCGTCCCCGCCACCGATCTGCCCGAAACCTGCGACGAGGCCTCGGTGACGATCCCGGCTACCCTGGTCGAGGAGCGGCTGGAACCGTCGACCCTGGAGGTCTGCCGCGGCCAGCAGGTGACGATCGACCTCACCGTGGAGCGCGACGCGATCTTCCACCTCCACGGCTACGACGAGGAGGTGCCCGCGCAGGAGGTCCGCGCCGGCGGGGATGTCTCCATCACCTTCGAGGCAAGCCGCGCCGGCCAGTTCCCGATCGAGATCCACACGACCGACGGGCCGGCCGCAGCGCAGGTCGGTACGCTCGTCGTCCATGAGGGCTGACCGCGGGCACCGTCTCCCGCTCTCTCTCGGGGCGGCGGCGTTCGCCGCCCTGACCATCCCATCACCGGCCCTCGGCCACGCCATCGGCCAGGTCTTCACCCTGCCGGTCCCGCTGGCGCTCTACCTCGCCGGCGCCGGGCTGGCGGTGGCGGCCAGCTTCGTCGTCTCCGTCATCGCCATCCGACCGGCCGGACCTGTCGCGGCCTATCCCTCCGCGGCCGTTCCCGCCGCCGTCCAGCGTCCGATCGGGATCGGGCTCCAGGCGATTGGCCTGGCCTGGTGGCTGGGCGCCATCGTCGCCGGATACCTCGTCGACCCGATCTCCCCCCTGCCCGCCGTGCTGTTCTGGATCGGCATCTGGGTCGGGCTGCCGATCGTCGCGGTCCTGCTCGGCAATCCCTGGCCCGCGCTCAGCCCGTTCCGTACGCTGTTCGGCTTGCTGGAGGCCGGCGCGCGGCTGCTCGGAGCGCGCGGGCTGGAGCCGGCCCTCGCCTGGCCGAAGAGCCTGCGACGCTGGCCGGCCGTTGCGCTGCTCTTCGGCGCCGTCTGGTGCGAGCTCGTCCTGCCGGAGGGCCCACAGCCGTCGGTCGTGGCCAATCTGCTGGTGGCCTACACGCTCCTCACGCTCGCTGGCATGGCCGCCTTCGGACGGGTGGCCTGGCTGCGGAACGCGGAGCTGTTCGAGGTGCTGCTCGGCTGGTTCGGCCGGGTGGGGCCCGTGGGCCGGCGGGTGATGGATCCGGGACTGTGCGATGGCTGTGGCGAGGCGTGCGACCCGTCACGCTGTGTCGACTGCCCGGAGTGCGTCGCCGCCGCCGAGCCTGGGGAGCTGCGCGCGGAGGTTCGGCCATGGTTCACCGGTCTCACCGAGGTGCGCGGCGCGGGCTGGGCGGACGCAGCCTTCATCGTCCTCGCCCTGGCGGCAGTCACCTACGACGGCCTCGCGGAGACGACCTTCTGGGGCGCTCTCATCCAGCCGTTCTTCTCGGTGGCCTTCGACCTCGTGGGAGCGCTGAACGCCGTGCTCCTCGTTCAGACCCTCGGCCTGCTGGCCGTGTGGCTGGCGTTCCTCGCGGCATTCTCGCTTGCCGCGTGGCTCACCCGCGCGCTCCACGACCCGGAGCGAACGGTGCCGGCGCTCGGCGCCACGGCCGGCGGGTATGCCGCCACGTTGCTGCCGATCGCCGGCGGCTACCTCGTGGCGCACTACCTGACCCTCGTCATCCAGGGCGCGCTCTGGCTGCCCACGCTGATCGGCGACTCACTCGACACGGTGGCCCCGAACATCGATTTCATCCCCATCGCCGCGATCTGGTACCTCTCGGTCGGCGCGATCGTGATCGGGCACATCGTGGCGGTCGTGCTCGCCCATCGGCTGGCGCTGCGCGACGCGCCGCGCCGGGCGGTCCTCGCCGGCCTGCCGCTCGTGGCGCTCATGGTCGGCTACACGGTGCTGTCGCTGTGGATCATCGCCGCGCCGATCACCGTCGAGCCGGGCACGCTCACCACGGCCCTCATTCCCCGCTGACGGGAGCCGACGATGGAGGTCAACCTCATCCTCGCCTTCGTGGCCGGGCTGCTCAGCTTCGTGACGCCCTGCGTGCTCGCCCTCGTGCCGGTGTACCTCGCCTTCCTGGGCGCAACGGCCGCCGAACCGGCGGCAACCGCCGCGCCGACGCGTCCCCCGCTCGCCCCGGCGCTGCTCTTCGTGCTCGGCTTCAGCCTGCTGTTCGTCGTGCTGGGCACCTCGGTCGGCATTCTCGGGGCGGCGCTGTTCCGCTCGAACGAGGCGCGCATCGTGGCCGGCGCGATCGTCATCGGCCTCGGCCTGCTCGGCACCGGCGCCTTCGGGCCCGTCCTGGACCGATGGCGCCTGTCGGTCCCCACCGACCTCCTGCCGGCCTCGCGCAACGCCCGCGCGCTCGGGCTGGGCGCGCTCGTGGCCATCGGCTGGAGCCCGTGCATCGGTCCGGTGCTGGGGGCCATCCTGACCATGGGCGCCTCGACCCGGGACGCCGGAAGCGCCGCCCTCCTGCTCGGCGGCTACGCCGCCGGCCTGGCCCTTCCGTTCGTGGCCGCCGCCCTCGCCCTGCCCCGCATCCGACCGCTGCTCGTCTGGCTGCGCCGACACCATCGGTCCGTGCAGGTCGCATCGGGCGTCTTCATCGTCGTCATCGGCGTCCTGATCGTCACGAACGCCTTCAGCCTGCTCGCCAACCTGTTCACGTTCTTCATCTGAACGGACTCACGAGGTAGACCGATGCATCCTGTCCTCTGGCTGGCCACCGCGATCGGCACCGAGATCGTCGCCACCACCGCGCTGAAGCTGTCCGACGGGTTCACGCGGCTCGGATGGGCCGCGGTCGTGGTCGTCGGCTACGGGATCAGCTTCTACGCGCTTTCGGTCGCGCTGCGCTCGATCCCGCTGGGCGTCGTCTACGCGGTGTGGTCCGGCATCGGCACGGCGGCGATCGTGGTCATCGGCTACGTCTTGTTCCGCGAGGTGCTCGACGCCGTGAAGCTGGCCGGCATCGGCCTCATCATCATCGGCGTCGTCATGCTGAACGGGACCGGATCGGGCTAGGCGCCCTCCGGCGTGGCCGGCGTGACGTCCGCCTCCGCCTCGCCCTCGAACACGTAGCGGTACAGGACGGCGGCCAGGATCGCGCCGATCAGGGGGCCGACCCACCACACGTACCAGTCGGCGTAGGTGCCCGACGCGACCGCCGGGCCGAACCAGCGGGCCGGGTTCATGGCGGCACCCGTGAGCGGCCCGCCCATCAGGATGTCGCCCGCCACCGCCAGCCCGATCGCCATGCCACCCAGCTTCGGTGCTCGCCGGTCGATGGCGGTGCCGAAGACGGTGAGCACGAGGACGAGGGTCAGGATCGCCTCGATGGCGATGCCCGCGACGACGTCGATTCCGGCCCCCAGCGCCGGCGTGCCGAGATGGGTCGGGTCGGCGAGCGGCACGGGCAGGACGAGGAGCAGCGCGAACCCGGCGCCGAGCGCCCCGATCAGCTGGGCCACCACGTACATCACCGCATGCGACCACTCGATCCGGCCCGCCAGCCGCACGGCAACGGTCACCGCCGGGTTGAAGTGGCCGCCGGAGATCGCCCCGAAGGTCGAGACCATGACCGCCAGGGCAAGGCCGTGGGCCAGCGCCACACCGACGAGCCCGGGTCCGCCGCCCTCAGCGGCGGTGAGCGCTACCGATCCGGCGCCCACGAAGAAGAAGAGGAACGTTCCGACCGCTTCGGCGACGAGCGCCGCGCCAAGCCTGCTCAGCATTCGAGGCAACCCTCCACATCCGCGGCCAGTCGCCGCCGCCACCGATTCTAGACGTGGCCGCCACCTGCCCCGGCTACGATGCCGCGCACATGCCGGTTCCCCTGTCCCCGATCCTCGCCCGCGTGCCCGGCTTCGGCTTCGAGGTCGAGGCGTACGAGCTGCTTCTCGCCGTGGCCGGGCTGGCGCTCCTGCTCGGCGCGGTCGTGCTGTCGGTCCAGAAGGGGCGGCCGTTCAGTGCCGCGTTGCTCTACCTCGTGCTGGGGCTGGCCATCGGCGCCGGCCTGCGCATCGCCGACGCGGGCTGGTTCGACCCCACGCTCGAGCCGGAAATCCTGACCCGGATCGCCGAGTTCGCGGTCATCGTGTCGCTGTTCGGCGCCGGGGTGAAGCTCGACCGGCCGCTCACGCTCGCCGCCTGGCGCTCGACGCTGCTCATGCTGCTCGTGGCCATGCCCGTCACGATCGCGGGCGTCGCGCTGCTCGGCGCGTGGGCGCTGGGGCTCACCATCCCGATGGCCGTCCTGCTCGGCGCCAGCCTGGCGCCCACGGACCCGGTCCTCGCCGACGACGTGCAGGTCACCGGCCCCGGCGACGAAGAGATCGAGGACGAGGCGCGCTTCACGCTCACCTCGGAGGCGGGCCTGAACGACGGGCTGGCCTTCCCGTTCGTCATGCTCGCCGTCTTCGGTGCCTCGCAGACATTCGACGCGATCAGCGCATGGTGGGTGGACTGGCTCCTCGCCGACGTCGTGTACGCCATCGGCGCCGGGCTGGCCGGCGGGGCGGCCGCCGGGCTGCTCATCGCGGTCATCGTGTACCGCATCGGCGACCGCGGCTGGCTGTCACAGCCGTTCGACGGCTACGTCGCGCTGGCCGCCATCTTCCTCGTCTACGGCCTGGTGGAGTCGATCGAGGGCTATGGCTTCCTGGCCGTATTCGCCGCCGGCGTGGCGTTCCGCCGCTACGAGCGCGACCACGCTTACAACGAGCGCCTCCACGAGTTCACGCTCACCGTCGAGAAGCTCGCCGAGATGGCGGTCATGCTCATCCTGGGCAGCGTGCTGCCGCTCGCCGGGTTCCTCGAGCTTGGGCTGCCCCTGCTCGCCATCGTGGCGGGGCTGCTGCTCGTCATCCGGCCGCTGGCCGCCGGCCTGTCGCTTCTCGGAAGCCGAGCCACCTGGCGCGAACGGCTGTTCATCGGCTGGTTCGGTATCCGAGGGATCGGCTCGGTCTACTACCTCGGCTTCGCGCTCGAGGCCTTCCAGACGCCGGAGGCCCGTCCGCTCTTCGCCGCCATCTCGGCGACGATCGTCGCCTCGGTCCTGCTCCACGGGCTGACGAGCAGCTACCTGACGCGACGTCTTCTCGGCGTGCACGCTGACTAGAATCCACCAGCAGGGGGCCGATATCGCGGAGGGCTTCGGAGTGGCTGACGCGCGATCCGGGACGTGGGCGCAGGACGCCCGCTCCCTCTACCTGGTGGCCATGGCGGTGTTCGTGGTGAACATCGTCATCGGCATCCTGAACGGCGCCGACGCGGTCGAGTTCGACCGCAACCAGATCCTCACTCACGTCCACGCCGGCACCGTCGGCTGGCTGAGCCTCGCCATCATCGCGTCGGCATTCCTCCTGTTCCGAGCGTCCGACCGGCGACTGACGCTCGCGCTGGCCGTGCTCGTGCCGGTGTACGTCCTCGCCTTCTATACCGGCAGCTTCCCCTTCCGGGCCGTGGCCGGGACGCTGCTGCTCGCCGTCATCGCCTGGCTCGTCATCTGGCTGTGGCAGGCGTACCTCGCCGGCGAGCGGAGCCTGCCGCGCCTCGCCGTGCTGCTTGGCCTCACGACCTTCGGCTACGGCGCGGTGGTGGGCGTCCTCCTCCAGCTGCAGTTCGCGCTGGAGATCGAGCTGGTGCCCGGCGACGGCATCGGCGCGCACGCCTCGGCGATGACGTTCGGCTACCTCGTCATGACTGCGATGGGCTTCATCGAGTGGCGCCTGCTCCGCACCGGTGGACTGCCCGCGCTCGGCGTCACACAGGTTGCGGCCCTGTTCGCCGGCGGGCTCGTCATCTCCATCGGCCTCCTGTTCGGATTCGAGCAGGCGGCGGGCGGCCTCTACCTGCTCACCCAGCTGGTGGCGGTGGTCCTGTTCATCGCCCGCGTCTGGCCGACTTCGCTCCGCGTCGATTGGGTCGGGACCGAGGTGGCCCGCCACCTCGGCGCTGCCTCGATATGGGTCGTCGGCGCGCTCGTGCTGTTCATGTACCTCGTCTTCAGCTTCATCACCGCCGAGAACCCCGATGATCCGGCCGCCTTCCCGCTGAACGTGCTGATCGCCAGCGATCACGCGACCTACATCGGGGTCATCACCAACATCGTCGTCGCCCTGCTGGCCGGCGTCCTGCTGGCACGGGCGACGTTCGCCGGGTGGGCGCGGCATCTCCTGTTCTGGGGCATCAACCTGGGACTGGCCGTGTTCGTCATCGGCCTCATCGTGGACACCGCCGAGCTGAAGCGAATTGGCGCTCCGGTGATGGGCGTGACCCTGCTCGCGGCGCTCGCCGTCCTGGCCTGGGCGGCGATCCGCACCGAGCCGGAGGCCATCGCGGACTAGCGGCTGGGAATCGTGGCGCCCCCGGAGGGATTCGAACCCCCGACGCCCGCCTTAGGACGGCGGCGCTCTATCCACTGAGCTACGGGGGCGGCGCCATCGGCATCGTACCCGCGGTCCCTATCATCGGTCCATGACGGGTCGGGTCACGCTGTACGAGCGCAGGGACTGCCACCTCTGCGAGGAGGCGCGACAGGTCCTGGATGCGCTGATCGGGCCGGACCGATACGAACGCGTCGACATCGACGCCAGCGACGAGCTCGTGGTGCGCTACGGCTTCCGCGTGCCGGTGGTGGCGGTCGACGGCGTCGACCGCATGGAGGCGCCGCTCACCGAGGACGACCTGCGCTCGCTCGTGGACAGGCTCGGCTGATCAGCAGACGACGTGCTGTTCCCGGCTCGTCCGCCGGATGAGCTCCTTGAGCAGCACCTCGGCCACGTCCGGGGACTCGCGCACGAGCGCGGTGAACTCCCAGGCCACGATGAGGATGCATTCGGTCTCTTCGAGCGCCCGGACCGATACCCTCCGCGGGGCGTTCTCGATGAGCGCCACCTCGCCGAAGAACTCGTGCGGACCGAACTCCATGAGGTTTTCGCAGCCGCCGGGGATCTCGCGCTCCACGATCACCCGGCCGGACAGGATGATGTACAGCGCCGCCGCCGGGTCACCCTGCCGGATGATCAGCTCGCCCGGGGCGAAGGTGCGCCGCGCGCCGTGCTTCGCCAGCCGCGCGACGGTGCGGGCATCCAACCCTGCCAGCAGCGGAACCTGTCCCAGCTTGGTCTCGACTCCCATCTCGCTCTCCTCGTCCTGCATGGACGTGGGCAGCGTGGCCCGCTGAGCGAGCGTTCCCAAGGGCCGAATGGGCCGTTTTCGGCCGGCTATGCGCCGCCTGGCCCGATGTATGGAGCCAAACGCAGCCTGAGGCCCGCCGCAGGCCCGAAATGGCCCGCTGTATCGGTCCAGCGCGAGCGTGAAGCGCGCCGTTGGTCGCGGTTGTTGCGTGGGTGGCCCGCCAGAGGAGGCCAAACCCAGCCTGGAGCCGGTTTCCGGCGCGAAATGGCCCGGTGTAGCGGGCCAACGCCCGCTAGGTGACAACTAGGCGTCGACCACGAAGAGGGTGCCGTTCATCGCCGAGTGGACGGTGCAGACGAAGTAGTACTCGCCCGCAACCAGCGCCTCGACGGGGTAGTCCACCTCGGCCTCGGGCCCGGTGATGATCTCGCCGCGCATGATCTCGTTCGTCTTCGCCTCTTCGCGGTAGACGGCAACATCGTGCGGTACGGACTCGAGATTCTCGAAGTGGATCGTGAACGCCTCCCCGGCGGTGGCCACCATGCACGGCGCGCTGAATTCCAGGTTGTCAGCGCTGATGGTGATGACGCCGTCCTCGACGCGTGCGCAGTCATCGAGCGAGACGGACGCCGGCGGCGATGCGGCCCCGGAGCAGGCGCCAAGGAGAAGCGACAGGGTCAGCGGCACGCCGATGGCGAATCGGCGCAGCGTGGCGAAACGCAAGGTGATGCACCTCGTGGGTGATGGAAACGGGACGGAGCGCGGGTGCGCCCGGGTGGCCGCACCATGATAGGAAATCGCCTCAGGGCTCGCGAACGCGGAAGCTCCCCTTCTCGGTCCGCTCGATCCGGAGCGGCAGATCCTCGCCCGGGTCGTGGGTGAAGTAGCACCACCAGCCCTCGTCCGCGGCGCGCGGCACGAGCTCGTTGCGGATGGCGACCGCGTCGATCGGGTAGTCGTCGTACGCGCTCGTCCAGCGCACCGGCAGCTGCCAGCGGGTGGGGATGAGATCGCCGAAGAAGACGGCCCGATCCTGCGGGTCCTCCGCGCGTCCCCCGCTCCCCGCGGCGCCGATGAGCACCGCCTGCGAGCCGCGCGTGTGGCCACCGGTGGGCGTGACCCGCACGCCGGCCACGAGCTCGACCTCGCCGGAGACCTCGGCAAGCTGGCCGGCGACGCGGACGAGGTCGAGCTGCTCGGTCTCCATCAGGCCCTGCAGCCGGAGCTCGTCGCCGTGCGCGGCCTCCGCCTCGTCGCGCTGGACGACATAGCGGGCGCGCGGGAAGGACGGCCGCCCATCGGCGTCGACCATGCCGCCGGCGTGGTCGTAGTGCAGGTGGCTGACGACGACGAAGTCGATACTCTCCGGTTCGATCCCCACCGCACGCAGCGCGGTCACCGGGTCACCCCCCTCGACGCCCTTGATGTCGCGGTCCTTGGCGTCCATCCGCGCACCGGTGCCGGTCTCGACCAGCACGCGCTTGCCGGCGGCCTCGACGAGCAGCAGGTTGAGCCGGCATCGCAGCCGGCCGCGGTCGTCGAGATCGGTCCCCGGGAAGCGCGACCACAGCGGACGCGGCACGACGCCGAAGAAGCCGCCGGCATCGGGCCTGAACCAGCCGGCGCGAACGATGCGGACCTGCACCCCGCCGGCGAAGATGCGGGCCTCGGCCTCGGGGGTGATGGCGTACAGCGGATCGGGCAATCGGCCCTCCTGGGACGGGGATTGGCGTGGTCAGCGACGGATGCGCGTCCGCTCGAAGTCGCGATGGTACAGGCTGGCGGTCGGATCCTGCTGTCCGCGGTATCGGCTGCCAAGACGAGGGTCGCCGTACGGCACCTCCGCGGGCGAAGAGAGCCGCTGGAAGCTGATCTGCCCGATCTTCATCCCGTCGTACAGCGCGATCGGCAGGTTGGCCACGTTGCTCAGCTCAAGGGTCAGGTTGCCGTCCCAGCCGGGATCCACGTAGCCAGCGGTGGAGTGGATGAGCAGGCCCAGGCGCCCGAGCGAGCTGCGGCCCTCCAGGCGCGCCACCAGGTCGTCCGGCAGCGTCACGCGCTCGAAGGTGGAGCCCAGCACGAACTCGCCCGGATGCAGGATGAACGCGTCGTCGCCGGCGACCTCGACCATCTCGGTCAGGTCGGGCTGGTCGGCCCGCACGTCGATGTACGGGTAGCGGTTGTTGCGGAACACCCGGAAGCGGCGGTCGAGGTGGAGGTCGACCGAGGAGGGCTGGACCGCATCGGGCTCGAAGGGGTCGATGACGATCCGGCCGGCTTCGATCTCGGCACGGATGTCGCGGTCGGAGAGGACCATGCGCGCAGGCTACTCCTCGGCGCCGGTGCGCTGCCGCATGAGCCGGTCCACCTCGCGCTTGAGGGTCGAGATGTCCTCGTAGCTGTGATAGACCGATGCGAAACGGATGTACGCCAGCTGGTCGATGTCGCGCAGCGCCTCGGTTGCCAGGCGCCCGATCTCCTTCGAGGTGACCTCCGCCTCGCCGCGGGCCCGGAGCAGGCTCTCGATGTCGTCGACCGCCTGTTCGACGCGGGCGATGGTGACCGGCCGCTTCTCCAGGGCCCGCATCAGCCCCGCGGTCAGCTTGGCCCGATCGAAGTCCTGGCGGCTGCCATCGCGCTTCAGGACGCTGAGCCGGGCGCCCTCCGGGCGCTCGTAGGTCGTGAACCGATAGGTGCAGGCCTCGCACTCCCGCCGGCGGCGGATCGTGCTGCCCGCCTCGAGGTCGCGCGAGTCGATGACCCGCGTGCTTCCCTCGCTGCAACGTGGACAGCGCAAGCGGTATCTCCCTATACAAGGTGTGGTACCGATGCGGAGCATACCACAACATATGGGAGTCTCCGCGCATCCTGCCGCGACGTTCCAGTCAGGCCTCGCCATTGCCGGTCGCCGTTGGCCGGCGCTTCATCCTGGGGTAACCAACGGGCATGCAAGCTCAGTTGGCCGTCCGGTTCTTACCGGTAGCGACAAATCCGTGCCAGTTACGAGGCCCATGGCGGCCCGGATCGGCCCCATGTTCTCCGTTAGTTACCTGAGGCGGAAATTCGTGCCGGAACGTTGCTCGCGCTAGGCGCGGTGAAGGCGCGTCGTGACGCTGACCTCCGCGGGCTTCCCCGGCTCCCAGGCGAGGAGCACCGCGACGACCTCGCGCAGGCGCATCTGGGCGTGGACGATGTTCTGCTCGGCGCGCTTCCAGTAGTTGAACGGCTCCTCGTCCTCCAACGGTCGATGCGGCAGCCGGGTGATGCTGATCCCGCGCTGTGCGGTCACGATGCCGCGCAGCGCTCGTTCGAGGTTCGCCTCGTACTCCATGTGCAGCCCGTGCAGCTCCTCTGGCGCGAGCATCTCCTCGAGCTCCATGGCCGTGGCGTCGAGCTCGTCCTCGTGGGCCTGGAGCACGATCGCCGCCTCCTCCGGGTCGATCGCCCGGCGGCGCAGCTCGTCGACCGCCTCCGCGGCCCTGGTCAGCACCTCGTCGATCCGCGCGGTCTTCGCGCCGAGCTCCTCCCGGTACCGGTTCAGCTCTTTGCCGTACCCGAGCGGACGCCGGCGCCGCCCGCCCAGGAAGCCGGGGAGGGCCGCCACCACCAGGAGCGTGACGATCGATCGCAGCAACATCGGTCTCTCGGTCTCCTCAGCCCTTTCGGCGCTTGATCTCTTCGGTGAGGCGCGGGACGATCTCGAACAGGTCCCCCACCACGAACAGGTCCGCGAACTCGCCGATGGGCGCGTCCGGGTCCTTGTTGACCGCGACCACGTTCTCCGCGGTCTGCATGCCCACCCGATGTTGGATCGCGCCGCTGATGCCCAGACCGATGTACAGCGACGGCTTCACGACCTTGCCGGTCTGCCCGATCTGGAGCTGGTACGGGATCCAGCCAGCATCGGCGGCCGCACGGCTCGCGCCGACCGCCCCGCCGAGGGCGGCTGCAAGCTCGTGCAGGGGCTCGAAGCCGGACTCGCTGCCCACGCCGCGGCCCCCGGCGACGATGACCGTCGCCTCCTCGAGGGTCACGACCGCGGCCTCGGCCGGGTGCGACTCCGCGATGCGGGCCTTGCCGAAGGCCCCGGCGTCCGCCGCCGGCGCCTGGCTGACCTCGGCGGTGTCCGAGCCGCCCTCGGCGGGCGTGAAGGTGTTGGCCAGGACGAGGACGACGGCAGGCTGCGGCGCCCCATCGGCGGGCTCCGAGACGGTGATCACCGAGCCCTGCAGCGTGGCCTGCTCGGTGCGCAGCGCGCCGTCCTCGATGCGGACGGCCCGCACCGGCCCGAAGGCCGGCAGCTCGAGCAGCCCGACCAGCGCGGCGGCCAGGTCGCGGCCGTTCGGCGTGGCGGGAGCGAGGAGGGCGAGCGGCTCGGCGGCCTTCACCGCCCCGGCGGCCGCGGCGGCGAAGGTGATGGCCGGCGCGGCCTCGTCTCCCAGCACCACGGCGCGCGCGGCGCCGGCGGCGCCCAGGCCGGCTGCGCCGTCAGCGGCGCCGGGACCGTAGGCCAGCGCGACCGCCGCGCCGCCGGACTGCGTGGCGAGCTCGGAGGCGCCGGCGGCCAGCTCGAGCGCGCTGCGCGCCGGCTGTCCGTCGGCGAACTCGGCGAGGAAGAAGACGTCGTTGCTCATCAGATCAGCTTCCTTGCCGCGAGCCAGTCGGCGATCTTCGCCGCGGCCTCGTCGGCGCTCACGTTCTCGACCCGCTCGGTCGGCGGCTTCTCCTCCGGCGGGTTGGCCGCCACCACCCGGGTCAGGGCGGCGCCCCGCAGCGAGCCGGCGTCGGCGCCGATGTCGTCGAGCGACCACGTCTCCAGCGGCTTGCGTTTGGCGGCCATGATGCCCTTCAGGCTGGCGTAGCGCGGCTCCCCCACCTGGTCGGTGACGGTGGCTACCACCGGCAGCGGGGCCTCCACCAGGTCGTAGCCGGTGGCGGTGAGGCGTCGGATGCGGGCGTTGCCATCGGTCAGGGACAGCTCCGAGCCGTAGGAGAGGAGCGGCAGGCCGCGAAGGGCGGCCACCGCGCCGGGGACGAGCGACCCCCGCGCGTCGTCTGAGGCCATGCCCATGAGCGAGACGTCGGGCGCGAGCTTGTCGAGCGCCGCCGCCAGGACTTTGGCGGTCGCCCACTCATCGGCGCCGGCGAGGGCGTCATCGGTCACCAGGTAGGCCTCGTCACCGCCCATGGCCAGGGCGCGGCGCAGGGCCTCGGAGGCCTGCTCGGGGCCCATCGACAGGTACGACACGCTTTCGACCGCGCCCGACTCGGCCAGGCGCAGGGCCTGCTCGATGGCGTACTCGTCGAGCGGGTTGATGACCGACTCGGCCGATGCCCGGTCGAGCCGCATGTCGGCCGTGTACCGCTTCTCGGCGGTGGTGGCCGGCACCTGTTTGATGCAGACGACGATCTTCACGCTCCGGTCTCTCTCCTGTCCCTGGGTCGTGCCCCGACGCCCGCGCGCTGCAACAGCTGGCGCGCGATGACGAGGCGCTGGATCTGCTGGGTCCCCTCGTAGAGCTGCGTGATCTTCGCGTCACGCATCATCCGTTCCACGGGGTACTCGGTGATATAGCCGTATCCGCCCAGCACCTGGACGGCATCGGTCGTGACCCGCATGGCGGTGTCGCCCGCCACGAGCTTGGCGCTGCTGGTCCAGTACGGCAGGTCCGATGCGTTGGCGTCCACCCGGGCCGCCGCCGCGTACGTCAGCTGGCGGGCGGCCTCCGTCTGGCTGGCCATGTCGGCAAGCATGAACTGGATGCCCTGGAAGTCGGCAACGCGCTGGCCGAACTGCGTGCGGTCGGCGGCATACGTCACCGCCGCGTCGGTCGCGCCCTGCGCGATGCCCACCGCCTGGGCGGCGATGCTCAGCCGCGAGCGGTCGAGCGTCTCCATCGCGATCTTGAAACCCTCGCCCTCGTCGCCGAGGCGGTTCTCGACAGGCACGCGGACGTCGTCGAAGGTGAGCTCGGCGGTCGGTGATCCGCGGATCCCCATCTTGTGCTCGACCCGGGCCACGGCGAAGCCTGGCGTCTCCGTCTCCACGATGAAGGCGCTCATCCCCTTCCGCCCGCCGGCCTCGGGATCCGTCAGGGCGAACACGGTGAGGACGTTCGCCACGCTGCCGTGGGTGATGAAGCGCTTCGAGCCGTTCAGCACGTAGCAGTCGCCGTCGAGGCGGGCGCGCATCCGGTTGCTGGCCACGTCGCTGCCGGCGGCGGCCTCGGTCAGGGCGAAGGCGATGAGCCACTCCCCGGAGGCCAGCCGCGGGACGTATCGGTCCTTCTGTTCGTCGTTCCCGGCCAGCAGGATCGGCAGCGCGCCGAGCTTCTGCACGATGGGGATGAGGCTTGTCGTGGCGTCGGCCCGGGCGATCTCCTCGGCAACGATCGTCTGGCCGATGGCATCCAGGGCCGTGCCCCCGTGCCGTTCCTCGAAGCACGTCCCCAGCAGGTCCTGCTGGGCGAGCAGCTCCTTGAGGTCCCAGGGGAACTCGGCCGATTCGTCGATCGCCGCGGCGCGTGGCGCGATGCGCTCGTCTGCGAGCTCGCGCACGACAGCGCGCAGCTCCTCGTGCTCATCGGTCAGGCGGTAGGTCACGCGGGGTCGGCCTCCTGCGGGTCGCGGCAGCGGGACCCGCACATGGTACCGAATTGGCCGCCCTCATCCGTTGGTGCCACCTATTCGCCACACGAATGCCGAACGCGGGATCGTTGCCCTGACGCTGTCGGCCGTGCCAAGGCATTTCCTGGGCGAATGCGCTGGCGGAGTGGCGTCGCTTCCGCTCGATCGGCATTCGCCGGGCGAATGCCTGTCAGAGCCAAGCCACCGCCTACTCGACCGGGCCCTCGACCTCCACCTGGTCCCCGTTGATCCGCGCCCGGTACACCGGCTGCCGGTTCGTTGCCGGCCCATGGCGCACGCGCCCGTCCGAGAGGCGGAACGTGGACGCGTGCCACGGGCAGACGATCGCGTCGCCGTCCAGCGTCCCCTTCGACAGCGGCCCGCCGGCATGCGAGCACGTCTCGCGCAGGGCGTGCACGACGTCGCCGCGGCGAACGAGCACGAGCGTGGTGCGGCCGAGCTTTGCCTTCGTCGGCTGGTTCTCGGGCAGCTCGGCGGCCGGCAGCACGGGCTCGAACTCCTTGGCCCGCTTCGAGGTCGGGAAGGCGGTGTGGTTCACGGCGTACGCGTGCTTGAACACCACGTGCCCGCCCACGAAGGCGCCGAAGGCGAGGATCAGGTAGCCGATGAGCAGGCCCCAGAACGCGACGTCGTGGTTGCCGTTGATGCGCTGCATCGTCGAGAACGCCAGCCCGCCGGTGCCGACGATGTTCGTCACCCCGTGGAAGCCGGCGAGGTTGCGGGCGTCGCCCGGATCGGTGTCCTTGAAGTCGGTGAGCCCGGAGAAGATCGCGCCGACGGCGGACAGCCAGGCGAGGCCCACGACCCAGGTGGTGGCGGTCTCGAGTCCATCGACTGAGAAGAAGAGGCGCAGCACGTCGAGCAGCAGCGCCGCGGTGGCCGCCCCGACGACAACGTCGACGACGACCGCGTGCAGCGAGTGGCCGAGCCAGACGCCGTTCAGCAGGTCCTGGAGGTAGCGCCCCGGCGTGCCGAGAACGCGGTAGATGGCGGAGACCACGTTCGCGATCCCGTTCCACAGGCCGGCCAGCGGCCGCGCCGTCCGTTCGAGCATCAGCCGGCGACCTCCGCCGCGAAGCCGCGGAAGACGGCGATGTGCCGCTCGATCTCGTCGTCGGTGTGCTGCACCGACAGCGTCCACTGGTCGTCCGGGCCCGGCGGCAGCAGCACGCCGCGGTTGGCGAGGTAGAAGAAGCTCGCCTCCCACAGCTCGCCGTCGAGGCCGATGAAGTCGCGGTAGTTCGTGACCGGCGCGGGCGTGAACATGACCGCTCCCTTGGGGCCGACGTTCACCGCGTACGCCGGCAGCTCGAACTCGTCGATGACCTCCTGGCAGCCGGCGGTGAGCCGATCGGCCATGGCATGCAGTCGCGGGTAGGCGTCGCGGGTGAGGATCTCGGTGAGCGTCACCAGCCCGGCGGTCATCGACAGCGGGTTGCCGTTGAAGGTGCCGAGGTGCGCGACCCGCGTCGCCCCGCCGGTCAGCGTCGAGTGCTCCACGCCGACGCCCGTGCCCAGCGCCCCTGCCATGCCCGCGTGGTGCTGGCTGCCTTCTGTCGTCTCGATCACCCGCATCACCTCCTCCCGCCCGCAGAAGGCGCCGATGGGGATGCCGCCACCGATGCTCTTTGCCAGGCAGGCGATGTCGGGCTGGACGTTGTAGTGCTCCGTCGCCCCGCCGTAGGCGATGACGACCCCGGTCTTCACCTCGTCGAAGATCAGGACCGCGCCGTGCTCGGTGGCGAGCTCGCGGACGCGCTCCAGGAAGCCGGGCTTGGGCGGCACCACGCCGATGTTGAACTGCACCGGCTCCACGATGATGGCCGCGATCTCGTCGCGATGCGCCTCGAGGATCCCGGCCAGGATCTCCGGCTCGTTGAACGGCGCGACCACCGTCTCTGCCACCCGGCTGCGCGGCATGCCGGCCGTGGCGGGCACGGTGGTCGGCTGCTCCGGCGGCCCCATGAGCTCACGGGGCGGCTGGATGCTGACCAGGACGTCGTCGTGATGGCCGTGGTATCCGCCTTCGAACTTGATGATCTTCTCTCGGCCGGTGTAGCCGCGGGCGACCCGGATCGCGTCCATGGTGGCCTCGGTGCCCGAGTTGCTGAAGCGCACGAGGTCGGCCCGGAAGCGGGCCTTGATCTCCTCGGCCAGCGCGATCCCGTCCTCGACCGGGAACGTGTAGCACGTCCCGTTCGCCACGCGGCGCTGGAGCGCCTCGGCCAGCAGGGGGTGCGAGTGGCCGGCGGCGAGCACGCCGAAGGCCATGTCGAAGTCGATGTACTCGTTGCCGTCCGCGTCCCAGATGCGGCTTCCGCGCGCATCGGTCATGAACAGCGGGTAGGGGTCGTAGGTCTGGAAGGAGCTCGCCACGCCGAGCGGGAGCGAGTCCTTGGCGCGCTCGTGGAGCTCGGCGCTGCGCGGCGTTCGCTCGCGGTAGGCGTCGAGCTCCCGCTCCCCGATCCGCCTGATCCGGTCGCGGTCGAGCTCGCGACGCTCCACAACGGTCACTCGCTGCCTCCTACCTGGTGCCCCATCGGTAGCTTTCCTTCACGAACCTGAGCTCCACCATCGTCTCGGTGGACTTGACGCCGTCGATCCGCGCCAGGTCCTCGGAGAGGACCCGAAGCAGGTGCTCATTGTCCTCGCACACGACCTCGCAGATCATGTCGAAGCGGCCGGCGGTGATGACCACGTACGTCACCTCCTCGAGCGCGGCGACGGCGTCGGCCACCTCCTCGATCCGCCCGGCGTCGACGTGGAGGCCGATGAAGGCCGGCTGCCCGAAGCCCATGGCCAGCGGATCGGTGACGCCCACGACCTGGACCACGCCGCGGGTGATGAGCCGCTCCGCCCGCTGGCGGACGGTCGCCTCCGGCACCTTCAGCTCGCGGCCGATCTGCGCGTACGGTCGCCGGCCGTCCATCTGGAGGGCCTTGATGATCGCCTTGTCGAGGTCGTCGAGGAGCGGCCGTCGGCCGGCCGATCCCATCGAGCGCAGAGCCATGTGATCGAATCGTAGGCACGGCTGCCCAGCCGGTCAAACTTTTCGCAACTTTCGGCACCAATCCCTGCGGATTCGTGACGATTCCGCGGGAACCGTGGCTCAGGCGGGTGGCGGCTCGTCGCCGGTGCGCCAGGCGCCGGTGGCATCGGCCAGGAGCTCGGCGACGTCGGAGACGGCGACATCGGTCCGGTCCAGGTCGGTGACGCCGTCCCGCAGCATGACGAGGCAGAAGGGGCAGGAGGTGGCGATCGCGGATGCGCCGGTCTCCACAGCCTGGCGGGTGCGGCGGTGGTTGATGCGCTCGCCCTCGTGCTCCTCCATCCACATCCGCGCGCCGCCCGCACCGCAGCACATTCCCTTGCGATGGTGGAGGTCCATCTCGGTCACCTCCTGGCCGGGGACGGCGGCGACCACCCGACGGCCCTCGTCATAGATGCCGTTGTAGCGACCCAGGTAGCAGGCGTCGTGGTAGGCGACCACCGCCTCGTGGTGTTCGGTGGGCTGCAGCCGTCCCTGGGCGACGAGCGTGTCGAGCAGCTGGGTGTGGTGGATGACCTCGAACTCGGCGAGGCCGAACTGCGGGTACTCGTGACGGATCGTGTTGAAGCAGTGCGGGCAGCTGGCCACGATGGTGTGCACCCCGTGGCGCTCCCCCGTCTCGTTCAGGGTGGCCACGTTCTCCTCGGCGAGCATCTGGAACAGGTACTCGTTGCCTGCCCGCCGCGCTGGATCGCCGCTGCATGTCTCGCGCGGCCCGAGCACGGCGAACGGCACCTCCGCCTGCCGCAGCAGCCGGGCCATGGCGCGCACCACCTTGCGGTTGCGGTCGTCGAAGGCGCCGGCACAGCCGACCCAGTACAGGATCGGTCCATGTCGGTCCTTGCCATAGATCGTCCGCCAGCGGCCGTTCCCGGTTTCGCCGTCCGGGACCGATGCCGCGGCCGATGGCGTGGCCGGCCCGTCGGCGAGCACCGGCACCTCCAGCCCCTTGGCCCAGTCCAGCCGCGCGCTCCTGGGCTGGCCCCACGGGTTGCCGGCGGTCTCCATGTTCCGGAAGGCGGCATTCAGCTCCTTCGGGTTGCGCCCCTCCTCGAGGACGAGGTTGCGGCGGATCTCGACGATCGAGTCCACGTGCTCGATGAGCACCGGGCAGCCCTCCACGCACCAGCCGCAGGTGGTGCACTGCCAGATCGCCTCTTCCGGGATGGCGTTGTCGACGATCGGCAGGGCGAGGGCTTCGGTTGCCCGCTCCCGAGCCAGCGTCAGCGCCTCCTCTGAGGCCGATGCGCCCCCCTTCGCGCCGCCCTTCGCCGCCCGTTGCGCGCCCGCCGCCGCGGCGAGCGCGGTCTCCGCCGCCGCGATCTGGTCGCGCAGACCCTCCATGAAGTGCTTCGGGCTCAGCGTCTTGCCGGTCATCGACGCCGGGCAGAACTCCATGCAGCGGCCGCACTCGGTGCAGCTCATCGGGTCGAGCAGGTGGCGCCAGGTGAGATCGGTCAGCGCCTTGGCGCCGAAGGTGGGCTCGACACCGTCGACCGGCTCCGCCTCCAGGTCCATCTTGCGCAGCGCGCCGCGCGGCTCCAGGTTGCGGAAGTAGACATTCGGCTCGCTGGTGAGGATGTGGAGGTGCTTGCTGTAGGGCAGGTACGTGCCGAAGACGAGCACGAAGCCGATGTGCAGCCAGGCAAAGATCCCGTAGCCGATGGCGGCGCTCTCCGCGCCGATCGGCTCCAGGGCTGTCGCGAGCGGCGTGGCCAGGAAGGCCCACCCGCGGGCCGGGTCGTCGGGGACGGCGACGAGCCGGAGGGCATCGCCGGCCAGCTCGGTGAGGACGACGGCGGTGATGAGCGCCAGGATGCGGAACGCGTCGAGGCTGAGCGCGAGGCGTGCCGGCCGGGTGACGATGCGCCGGTAGCTCGCGAAGGCCACGCCGGCGAGCACGAGCGCGATGAACAGGTTCGCCAGCGCCACCGCGATGCCCCACAGGATCCCGCCCAGCGGCCAGGCCAGGATCGTCTCGATCAGCCCGTTCAGGAAGTAGTTCCCGGTCGTGACCAGCAGCGCGAGGAATCCCCAGAAGATGAATGCGTGCATGAGGCCCGGCGCCGGGTCCTGGAGCAGCCGCTTCTGGCCGATGACGTAGACGAGGAAGCCCCAGATGCGGCGCATCGGCTGGTCGAAGCGGTCGAGCGGACGGCCGGCGCGGAGCATGGCCCAGTGGAGGCGCGCGCGGCGCCAGAACAGGTAGCCGGCCACCGCCACGGGCACGACGATGAGGGGATAGAGCGGGATCCCGACCTCCATAGGCCCGCCATGCTACCCGGCGCGTTCCGTGTCAGCGGCCCGGTCGCGACGCCGGCCCGCGCGCTGGCCGTACCGATCTATCGCCGGTTCCGCACCGGAGCCGCGATCAGGGTGCGGCCTGTCACATCTATCGGGACGTGCTGAGCCTGGTGCGCGCCTCCGGTTGCGGCGCAGGCTCACGGTGTGCCGATAGATCGGTCATACGGAGCCAAGAACCGCCTTCTGGTGCAGGTTGTCCCGATAGATCGGCAGGTTCGCGCGCTCGGGCGCGCGTCAGTGGTGGTCCCCGCCGGTGAGCTGCTCCACGGCGTGGCGCAGGACGGGCAGCAGCGCCGCCAGGGATTCGGTGGCGCCGCGCGGCGAGCCGGGCAGGTTCGCGATGAGCGTCGCGCCGCGCGCACCGACGACCCCGCTCGACAGCGCGGCCATGGGCGTCGAGGCCATCCCGGTGGCGCGCATGAGCTCGGCCAGGCCGGGAGCCTCACGGTCGACGACGTCGCGGGTGGCGGCGGGCGTCACGTCGGTGGGGGTCAGTCCGGTCCCGCCGGTGGTGAGCACGAGCCGATAGCCGGCGGCGACGGCATCGCGCAGGGCGGCGGCGATGACGCTGCGGTCGTCGGGAACGACGAGCGCCTCCGGCGCCACATCCCAGCCAGCCTCGCGCAGGCCCGCGACCAGGGCCGGGCCGGAGTTGTCCTCGCGCTCCCCCGCCGCCGATCGATTCGAGCAGGTGATGACGAGCGCTTCGTGCTCGGCCGGCGCGGGCGAGGTATCTGCGGCGGCGTGCCAGGTGCCGCTGCGGCCGCCCTCCTTCTCGAGCAGCTCCACGCGCTCGACCACGATCTCGCGGCCGAGGCCCTTGGCCATGTCGTACAGGGTGAGCGCGGCGACCGATGCCGCCGTCAGCGCCTCCATCTCGACCCCGGTACGGGCGGTGGCCCGCGCCTCGGCCCGGATGGCGACGGTGCCGGCCTCGCGGTCCGGGACGATCTCCACGTCGACCCGGTCGAGGGGCAGCGGGTGGCACAGCGGGATGAGGTCGGCGGTGCGCTTCGCCCCGGCGATCCCCGCCAGCCGCGCCACGCCGAAGGCGTCCCCCTTCGGGCCGCCGGCGTCGAGCAGGGTCGCCAGCATCTGAGGCGCCATGCGGACGGTGGCGGAGGCCACGGCGCGGCGGGCCGTCACCGGCTTGTCGCCGACGTCGACCATGCGCGCCGCGCCCTCGGCGTCCAGGTGGGTGGGTCGTTCGCTCACGCGCCCAGCTCCCCGATGAGGATGGCGTCGTACGTGCTCCCGTGCTCGGCGGCGGCCTCGCCCTCGGGCACGACGAGGAGCGCGTTGCCGACGGCCAGCGGCCGAAGCTGGTTGGACGACTGCCCGCCGGCGGCGGCCGCGACGTACCCGCCCGCTTCGGCCGGGCGCACCACCACCCGCAGGTACGCGCGACGCTCGAGGTCCTTGCCGATGCGCTCGCCCGCCTCGGCGCGGAGCACGACACGGCCGGCGCCGGCGAGGCCGAGCATGGCCCGCAGCAGCGGCCGCACGAAGAGCTCGAAGGTGACGAGGGCGCTCACCGGGTTGCCGGGCAGGCCGATGACCGGCCGCTCGTGGATGGATCCGAATGCGAGCGGCTTGCCGGGCTGGACGCGGATGCGCCAGAAGTCGAGGCGGCCGGCCCGCTCGAGCACCGACCGCACGTGGTCGTATCGACCGACCGACACGCCGCCGCTGGCGACGACCACGTCCGCCTCCCCGGCTGCCGCGGCCAGGATGGCCTCGATCTCCTCCTCGTCGTCCGGCGCCCGCGGCAGCTCGACCGGCACGCCGCCGGCCTCGAGCACCGCCGCCGCCAGCGAGAAGGAATTCGCATCGTAGATCTGGCCGGGGACCAGCTGCTCGCCGGGCGCCACGAGCTCGTCGCCGGTCGACAGGATCGCCACCCGCGGGCGCCGGTGGACCTCCACCTCGCCGACCCCCAGCGAGGCGAGGACCGCCACCCCGGCCGGTGAAAGGGGTGCGGCCGGCAGCTCGACAATGTCGCCGGCACGGGTGTCGCCCCCCGCCGGACGGACGTGGGCGCCGTGCTCCGTCGCCGGCACCCGCACCCGCCCGTCGGCCTCGGTGACGACCTCGAGGGGAGCAACGGCATCGGCACCGGGAGGCATCGGGGCACCGGTCATGATCCGCACCGCGCTGCCAGCCGGCAGCTCCGCCAGCGCGCCGGCGCCGGCGGCCACCTCGCCGACGAGCGGCAGATCGCCGGGCGCGTCGGCAGCGCGCAGCGCGTAGCCATCCATCGCCGAGTTGTCGAAGGGCGGGACGTCAACCGCCGCGACGACCCGCCGCGCAGCGGGCACGCGGCCGGCGCATCGGTCCAGGGGAAGGATCTCGGAGCGCGTCGGTCGGGCGGTCGCCAGGATGGCGTCGCGCGCCTCCTCGACGGAGCGCATCGGTCAGACCCCGAGCTTCATCCGGGTGTCGACGAGCCGCAGGATCCCGGCCCGCGTGAGCAGGCCGAGCACGGTTCGGCCGTCGCTGTCGACGACCGGCAGCTGGTTCACCTCGCGCTGCTGGAGCGTGTCGAGCGCCGATTCGAGCTCGTCGTCCGGGCCGACGATGGCCAGGTCGGCATGGCGGGTCATGATGTCGGTCACTCGCGCGTTCGGCCAGTCGTCGCGGCCCAGCCGCCGGATGTCGGACAGCGTGACGATCCCGGCAAGGCCGCCATCCAGGTGGCGAACCAGGAAGGACCGATCCTCTCCGCGCATGAGCCGCTCGTTCACGAGGTCGGCCACCGTCTCGTTCGGGTTGACCGATGCCGGCTCGGCGTCCATGACGTCGCGCACCTTCACCCCGCGCAGCACGCGCTGGAGGCTGGCCTGCGCGATCGACGACTCCGCCGCGCTCGACAGGAACCAGCCGATGAGCGCCAGCCAGATGCCGTTGAAGGTGTCCACCTGGAAGGCGATGAAGGCGCCGAGGCCGATGAGCCCGTACCCGAAGTAGCGCCCCACCGTGGCTGCCGTGCGGGTCGCGGCCAGCTGGTCGCCACGGACCTTCCAGATCAGCGCGCGCAGGATCCTGCCGCCGTCCATGGGGAAGCCGGGAATGAGGTTGAAGACGCCCAGGATGAAGTTGATGAAGGCCAGCCAGCCGATGACGGCCACCACCTGCTCCTGTCCGACGACGAAGCCGATGCCCAGGAACAGGGCGCCGAGCAGCAGGCTGGTCAGCGGGCCGGCGAAGGCGATGAGCGCCTCCTGCCGGGGCGATCGGGCGTCGCCCTCGAGCGTGGCGGCGCCGCCGAACACGAACAGGGTGATGTCGCGGACCTTGATCCCGAAGCGCCGCGCCACGAGGGCGTGGCTGAGCTCGTGGGCGAGCACCGACCCGAAGAAGAGGAGCGCCACCAGCGCGGCGACGGCCCAGTACCAGGCCGGCTCCCAGCCGGGAAACGTGCGCGGCAGGCTGGCGCTGGCGAGCGAGAACGTCACGAGGAAGGCGATGACCAGCCACGACGGGTGGAGCGCGATCCGGATGCCCGCGATGCTGCCGATCGAGAACGAGCTGCCCATGGGCGCAGTGTAGCCCGCTGCGTTCACCCTGCCGCGGTGCCCACCAGGTCCCGGCGGGCGAGGAGGGCGACGATGATCGCCCCTGCGACGATCGTGGCGCCGGCGACGAGCGCCAGCTCGAACCAGAACGGCTGCGGGAAGAAGCGGAGCAGGTTCGAGTCCGGCCCGAACTGCCAGGTCCCCGCCTCGAAGAAGATCGCGTGAAACGCCGCGAAGGCGGCGTCGAAGGCGAGGGCGAAGAAGACGCCCAGGCCGATGGCCAGCGCCCCGAGGCCGCCCGCCGCCACGAGCATGAGCATCCCGCGCCGATGCCGCTCCCCGGAGAGCCGCCGTGCGCCGAGGACCGCGACGAGCAGCGCGAGGACGTCGAGCAGCAGCAGGCCCCTGACCACCGCTCCCACGTCCGACATGTGGCTCCGCTCGTCCGCGTCGAGCACGGGCGCGCCGCCGGGGCCCAGGCTCACCGTGAAGGGGCCGTCGAAGAGGAGATCACCGAGCATCGCGGTCGTGGCGTCGTGAACGGCCGCGTGCTCGGCGGCGAGCCGGGCGGGCACGTCGTGGCGATCCTGCATGAACGACACGAACGGCGGGGCGAACAGCAGCAGCGGGCCGGTGAGCAGGATCGCCAGTGCCACGCCGACGGCGAACACGAAGCCGACCAGGGAGTGGGCGCGGGACGGCGTCATCGGTCCCTGCGGGAGCAGGAGGTGCCGGGTCAGAGGACCTTGCCGGGAAGCCGGCTCGCCCCCACGACCATCGACAGCAGCCAACCCACGACCGAGATGACGATCGAGCCGAGCAGCGCCGCCCAGAAGTCGTCGACCACGAGACCCAGGCCCAGCTCCTGGCTGATCGCGCCGGTCAGCATGAGCATGAGGGCGTTGATGACGAGCAGGAACAGCCCCAGCGTGACGATGCTGATCGGGAAGGTGAGGATGCGCAGCACCGGCCGGATGTACGAGTTGATCAGGCTGAACGCCACCGCCACGAGCAGGAACTTCCACCACCAGTCGTCGCCGCTCTGGTCGAAGTCGAGCCCGGGCACGACGAGCACGGCGACGTACAGCGCGCCGGCGTTCACGAGGATCTGGAGCACCCGGTCCATGACGCGCACAGGGTAGCCGATCCCGTCCACCCCGCTCGCCGAGCAAGCGCGGTGCTGCGGATCGCCCGATGTTGGATGAGGGCTGCACCGATACGGGTCAGGGTCGCTTCTGGCGCCCTGGTGTCGGCTGTCATCCGGCATTGGGCGGTGGGAGGGCAACCGGACGCGATCAGTGCCGCTGTGAACCGACATTGGGCGACAACGGCGCGGCGAGGAACGCTACGCGGGCAGCAGCTTCCCGCGCACCCAGGCGCCGCGGACCATGTCCGGGTGCGGCCGGAAGATGAGGCGGCTCATGAGCTCCTCCGGTTCGGCCAGCTCGGCTGCGCCGGCCAGCGGGGCCGTCAGCGCGGGATCCACGAGGATGAGGTCCGCCTCCTTGCCCACCTCGAGCGAGCCGATCGCGTCCGCCATCCCGAGCGCCCGGGCGCCGTCGAGCGTCCCGAGCCGCAGCCAGTCGAGCGGACCGAGCGGGCGCGGCGCGCCCCGCGCGCCACCTTCCTCGGCAAGGAGGAGCAGCACCCGCCGCGTGACGGCCGCGGCGCGCATGACGCTGAAGATCGACAGCTCCGGTCCCGCGGCCAGGTCGGAACCGAGGCCCACCGGGACGCCGGCGGCGCGGTAGCGGGCGAGCGGCATCATGCCGCTCGACAGGAACAGGTTCGACG
>DATBIK010000061.1:0-9477 GCA_036556985.1 Candidatus Limnocylindria bacterium
TCGGTCCTGTTCGCCGACCTGGTGGGCTTCACCACGATGTCGGAGAGCCGCGACGCGGAAGAGGTTCGCGAGCAGCTCACCGAGTACTTCAGCCTGGCCACCGACGTCATCACCCGCTACGGCGGCACGGTCGAGAAGTTCATCGGCGATGCCGTCATGGCGGTATGGGGAACGCCGGTGGCGCACGAGGACGACGCGGAGCGAGCGGTTCGCGCCGCGCTCGAGCTGGTCGCGGCCGTGCGCGGCCTGGGCGGTGGACGGGACGAGATCGCGCTGCGCGCCGGCGTCCTGACCGGCGAGGCGGCGGTGACGGTGGGTGCCACGAACCAAGGCATGGTGGCCGGCGACCTGGTGAACACCGCCTCGCGGCTGCAGTCGGTGGCGCCGCCCGGAACGGTGCTGGTGGGCGAGACGACGTTCCGCACCGCTGCCCGCGCCATCGTGTTCGAGCCGGTGGGCGAGCAGGACCTGAAGGGCAAGGCCACCCCGGTGCCGGCCTACCGGGCGGTGCGGGTGGTCGCCCAGCGCGGGGGCATCGGCCGGGCGGACCAGCTGGAGGCTCCGTTCCTGGGCCGGGACGGCGAGCTGCGGCTCATCAAGGACCTGTTCCACGCCACGCAGCGCGAGCGGCGGCCGCGGCTCGTCTCGATCATGGGCCAGGGCGGCATCGGCAAGAGCCGGCTCACCTGGGAGTTCCTCAAGTACATCGATGGCATCACCTCCACCGTGCGCTGGCACCAGGGACGATCCCCAGCCTACGGCGAGGGGATCACCTTCTGGGCGCTGGGCGAGATGGTGCGCAGCCGCGCCGGCCTGCTCGAGACCGATGACGACGCCACCACCCGCGGCAAGATCAGCGAGACGCTGGAGGCCTTCGTTCCCGACGAGGCCGAGCGGCGCTGGATCCAGCCGCGCCTCGAACAGCTGCTCGGCATCGGCGACCCGGAGGGCGGCGGCCGCGAGGAGCTCTTCGCCGCCTGGCGCACCTTCTTCGAGCGCGTCGCCGGTGATGACGTGGCAGTCCTCGTCTTCGAGGACCTGCACTGGGCCGATCCTGGGCTGCTCGACTTCATCGAGCACCTCCTCACCTGGTCGCGGTCGGCGCCGATCCTCATCCTCACCCTCGCCCGCCCCGAGCTGCTCGAGAAGCGCCCGACCTGGGGCGCCGGGCAGCGCAACTTCACGAACCTGTCGCTCGAGCCGCTGCCCAAGGAGGTGATCCGCGCCATCCTGGACAGCCTCGTGCCGGGCCTGCCGGAAGACGCCGCCTCCCGGATCGCGGCCCGCGCCGAGGGCATCCCGCTGTATGCGGTCGAGACGGTGCGCATGCTGCTGCAGGACGGGCGGCTCGAGGCTGTGAACGGATCGTTCCGGCCGGTCGGCGACCTGTCCAGCCTGGCCGTGCCGACCACGCTGCAGGCGCTCATCGCCGCGCGCCTCGACGCGCTGGACCCCACCGACCGCTCGCTCCTCCAGCAGGCTTCGGTCCTCGGCCAGAGCTTCACCATGCCGGCCCTGGCGGCCATCTCCGGAGAGCGTGAGGGCCTCGAGGACCGGCTCATGGGCCTCGTCCGCCGCGAGCTCCTCGTGCTCGACGCCGATCCTCGCTCGCCCGAGCGAGGCCAGTTCAGCTTCGTCCAGGCCCTCGTGCGGGACGTGGCCTACAACACGCTCTCCAAGCGCGATCGCAAGGTCGTGCACCTCGCCGCCGGCGAATACTACGAGTCGCTCGGCGACGAGGAGATCGTCGACGCCACGGCGATGCACTTCCTCGACGCGTACCGAACCGCCCCGGACGACCCCGATGCCGAGGCGTCCCGTCAGCGCGCGGCGGACCTCCTCCAGCGCGCCGCCGAACGGGCCACCGCCCTCGGCTCGCACCAGCAGGCTGTCCGCTTCCTGGAGCTCGCGCTCGAGGTCACGTCGGACGCTGCCGAGCAGATCGGCATCCTCACCGGCGCCGGAACCGCGGCGAGCTCGGCGGGGCGGTACGAGATCGCCGAGGCCTACCTGCGCCGCGCGGTGGAGGCGGCACGCGGATCCAACGACCCGGCCAGCGAAGCCCTGGCAGTGACCGGCCTGTCCCGGCTGCTCGCCACCGCAGGGCGGCCGGCGGAGGCGATCGAGGAGATCAACGCGGCGCTGCCACGCCTCGACGGCCTCGAGGGGGACGGTGTCATCGTCGGCCTGCAGGCGTCACTGGCGCGGTCGCATATGCTGAGCGGCGCCTTCGCACCCGCCCTCGAATGGTCGGACCGAGCCCTGCCCCTCGCCGAGCGCCTCGACATGCTGTTCGAGATCGCGGACCTGCTCGTAACCCGATCCACGGCCCTCACCTACGGCGGCCGCGTCCGGGAGGGGATCGCCGAGCTGCAGGGCGCCCTGCTCCTGGCCGAGTCGTACGGGCTGGCGGCGACCGCGCTGCGGGCGCGGGTCAACCTGAGCGGATCGCTGGGAGCGGAGGATCCCGAGGATGCGCTTCGCGTCGGCCAGGCGGGATTGGAGGACAGCCGCAGGACCGGCAACCGCGACGTGCTGACCGTCATCGGGGCCAACGTGGCGGGGATGGCCATGCACCAGGGCCGCTTCGACCTCGCCGCGGGGGTCGTGGAGGAGATCCTGTCCCACGACCTCGAGCCGCCGGATCGCTTCATCATCGAGACCATCGCCGTCATCGTGCGAGTGATCCGTGGCGAGCCGTACGCCGACCTCCTCGACGAGGCCCGCGCCTTCGCCGCCGCCAGCCACGAGGTGGGCGCCCAGGCGCAGCTCGACAGCGCGCTCGGTTGGATCGGGCTCCTCGAGGGCAGATTCGAGGAGGGCGCCGCCGCATCGTTCCGCAGCGTGGAGGGCAGCGCCGCGGGGGTCAACGAGGACCTGCCGGTCGCCGCGCGAGCCTCGCTATGGGCAGGGCGCGTCGTCGATGCGCGTCGGGCGCTGGACGAGATGCGGCGCACCGGCGGCCACGGCCGCATGATCCACGCCCAGGCGACGACGATGCAGGCCGGCATCCACGCCGCCGAAGGGCGACCGGAGGAGGCCGCTGCCGCGTACGACGATGCCATCCGCCACTGGCGTGAGCTGAGCTCCCTGTTCGACCTCGCGCTTGCCCAGCTCGACCTCGTGCGCTTCGTCGGCGGCGAGCGGCCGGACGTCCTGGCCGCGGGCGAAGAGGCACGGCGCATCTTCCAGGCGATCGGGTCGCCGCCGCTGCTGCGCCGGCTCGACGAGACGCTCGGGCTGCCGGTTCGCTAGAGCCAGTCGCTGCTTCCTCGGGGTACCGATCTATCGGCTGTTTCGCACCCTGACGGCGCCCCAGGTGCGGCCTGACCGATCTATCGGCACACCCGGAGCCTGGACCGCGCCCGCGGGTGCACCCCTGGCTCGCCCTTACCGATAGATGTGACGGGTGTAGCCCAGGTTGGCCCTCCGGTGCGACCCGTACCGATAGATCGTAAATCGGGGACGGGCGTGCCTCAGCTCCCGTGGATCGGGCCGCGGCGCTCGCGCAGCGGGCCGCCGCCCCGACCGCGCGTGACGGCCAGGATCTCGGCCACGATGGCGCGCGCCACCTCCTCGGGTCCCTCCGCGCCGATGTCCAGGCCGGCCGGGGCGTGGACCCGGTCGATCGCCTCGGGGCGCCCGATCTCGGCCAGCATCTGCTCCGTGCGCCCGCGCGGCCCGAGCGCGCCGAGGTAGGCCAGGGGCGCGGGCGCGTCGAGGAACGCCCGCAGGTAGGCGATGTCGCGCAGGTAGTTGTGGCTCATCAGCACGACCGCCGTCCGCGCGTCGGGGGCGGTCGCCCCCGCGGCCCGCCCCGGATCGGCGTCGACGAAGCGGTGCGCCCCGGGGAAGCGGTCGGCCGTCAACAGCTGCCGCCGTACGTCGGCCACGGTCACCCGCCAGCCGAGCTCGGCCGACTGGCGGACGAGCGGGATCGCGTCGTGCCCGGCCGAGCAGACCACGAGGTGCAGCGGCGGCAGCATCGGCTCGTGGAAGATCCGCTCGCCGGAGACCTCCTCCACGCGCGGGGTGCCGTCACGCAGCGCCGCGCCAGCGACGCCATCGGTCCCGGACCAGCGGGTGCCGATGCGCGGCCCGGCGATGACGGTGGAGAGCACGGTCGGCTCGCCGTCGAGCGCCGTGCGCAGGGCAGCGGCCGCGCCGCGCGCACCGGCGGTCGGCTCGACATAGAGCTCGAACGACCCGTTGCAGCCCAGCCCGTAGCCCCACACCGCGTCGTCGTCGGCGGAGAGGTCGAAGCTCACGGTGCGCGGCGTGCCCTCGGCCAGCACCTCGCGGCCGATGCGCGCCACGTCGCCCTCCAGGCATCCCCCGGAGATGTTGCCGATCGGCTCGCCCTCGGCCGGGACCAGCAGGCGCGCCCCCGCCCGGCGGTACGTGGAGCCGCGGGTGGCGACGATGGTGGCCAGCGCCATCGGCTCGTCTCGGGCGGCAACGGCCTCGATGGCGTCCAGGATGTCGGTCAGCTCGGACACGCCCTGATCCTACCCTCGTCGCGGGTGCACACTGCACCGATGTCGGACGGCCTCGAGGATCGCCCTTTCGCCTGGACCCGCCGCGGCAGGGATGTGCTGATCACCCATCGCGGACGGCCCGCCGCCATCCTGCGCCGCGAGGCTGCCGATCGCTTCCTGGGCCGGCTGGATACGCTCGACGAGGACGGCGCGCAGCAGCTCATGGCGCGGGTCACCGGCAACTTCAAGCGCGGCAACGAACGTCGCTGAGGGTGCCGGCCCACATCTCCGCCGCGCGGGTCGGAGATTTCAGGCTCAGGTAACCAACGGAGAAGGAGCGGTCGGACGGAGCTGAATCGAGGGTGGTCGGCGGCCGAGAATTGCCTCAGGCGGCACATTGCGGCCGCGAAGATCGGCTGCGTGGCCGTTAGTTATCCCGGGGTGAAATCGGCGTCGTCGAGCCTACGAGGCAGGCGGCGTCGGACCCTCAGACCGCGCGGAAGGCGAGGGCCGCGTTCAGCCCGCCGAAGCCGAACGAGGTGGACAGCGCTGCCCGGGGATGCGCCGGCGTCGCCTCGCGGAGGACGTGCAGCGCCAGGTCCCGGTCGAGCGTCGCCAGGTTGCAGGTCCCCGGCAGCAGGCCCTCGCAGAGCGCCATGACCGTGATTGCCGCCTCGATCGCCCCCGATGCCCCGAGAGGATGGCCGTACAGGCCCTTTGTGCCCGACACCGGCACGCTCGCCGCATCGTCGCCCAGCGCGAGGTGCAGGGCGCGCGCCTCGGCCACCTCGTTCAGCGGCGTCGAGGATGCATGCGCGTTCACGTAGCCGATCTCCGCCGAGTCGAGCCGCGCGTCGGCAAGCGCGGCGCGGATCGAGGCCGCCGCCGCCTCGCCGGACGGCAGCGGGGCCGTGAGATGGTGCGCGTCGGCGGACGCGCCGAAGCCGACGACCTCCCCGATGACGTCGGCGCCGCGCCGCAGCGCCTCGTCCCAGGACTCGAGCGCCAGGATCGCGGCCCCCTCACCCATCACGAAGCCGTCGCGCCCGACGTCGAACGGCCGCGAGGCGGTGGCAGGATCGTGATTGCGGGTGGACAGGACGCGGATCATGGCGAAGGCGCCGAACGTCAGCGGGGCGAGCGGCGCCTCGGCACCACCGGCCAGTGCCGCGTCAACCTGGCCGTCGCGGATGGCCTGGAAGGCCTGCCCGATGGCGGTCGCTCCCGACGCGCACGAGTTCGCATTGCCGATCGCCGGCCCCCGGATGCCCTGGTCGATGGCCACGTTCGCGGCCCCGGCACCCCCGAAGACGGCCGTCGCCAGGGTGGGCGCCACGGCGCGAACGCCGCCCGCCACGTAGGCCGCGTGCTGCTCCTCGCCGAAGGCCACTCCTCCCAGGGCCGAGCCGATCCAGACACCGGTCCGCTCGGCTGCCGGCCCGATGCCGTTCCAGCCGGCGCGCTCGCGCGCCATTCGTGCGGCCGCGACCGACAGCTGGCTGAAGCGGTCGAGCCGCCGCGCGCGCCGCGCGTCGAGGTGGTCCTCTGGCCGGAAGTCATCCACCTGCGCCGCGACCCGCGACGGGAACGGCGACGCGTCGAAGCGATCGATGGGTCGCACCGCCGACCGGTTGGCGAGCACCCCGCGCCACAGCCCGGCCGCACCGTGCCCGACGGGTGTCACCGCCCCGATGCCGGTCACCGCAACGCGCCGCCTCACGGGTGCTCGCCCTCCGCCAGCTGCTTCACGCGCCGCAGTGTCCTACCGGCGATGGCGTCGATGAAATGCGGGCCGATGACGTGGCGCGCCACGAGTTCGCCAACGATCGGCCAGCCCAACCGGAGGTCGTGGTGGATGCTCACCGCCCAGGCCCCGTCGTCCGCCGGCGTGAAGCGCCACGCCACCGCCATGCCCCGCGTCAGCCCGCCGGTGTGCCGGAACTCGATGCGGCGCTCGTCGGGGAGGGGTCGCTGGACCGCCCGCCAGCCGACCGGGATCGGCCCCCGTCTGGCGCCCATCGCGAAGTGCCGCGCTCCCGACGGGTCAGGTACGGCCCGGACGTAGCGGTAGTGCGGCAGCCGCTCCGGCCAGCGCTCGACCTCGGCGGCGAGCGCGAAGATACGCTCGTACGGCGCGCGGATCGTGACCCGCATGACGCTGTTCACGGCCGGAGCACCCGCGCCAGGAACCACGGCGAGAGGGCGTCGCTCGCCGGCCGGCAGTCGCCGAGGGCCGAGCCGAGGCGCTGCGCAAGCTCGGGGCGCGACGAGAGGCGACGGAGGGTGTAGCCGAGCAGCGGCCGTGCGGCCAGCATGGCCTGCACCAGCCAGGTCAGCGCGTCCTTGGCAGCGAAGGCCTCGTGGCGCGCCCGCCGGTATCGGTCGGCGGCCGCCGGGTCGAGGCCGGCGCCCAGTGCCTCGGCCGCGGCCCGTCCCGAGCGCAGCGCGCGGTAGATCCCCTCGCCGGTGAACGGGTCGATGAACCCGGCCGCGTCGCCCACCAGCAGCCAGCCCTCCCCCGCCGTCCGCCGGACGCGCTGGCCGATGGGAGCGGCGCCGCGGATGGGCGTCAGCCGCGACCGGCCGCGGAGGTGCGCCGCCACCGCCGGCAGACTGTCGATCGCCGACTGGAAGCGCTCCTCCGCCGGGCGCCGGTCGCCGTTCATCGGCAGCGCCATTCCCACGTTCAGGCGGCCGCCGGCCAGCGGCGCCAGCCCGACGTACGAATCGGGGGCCACGTGCATCTCCCCGTGGTCGCGCAGCGCGTCCAGGCCCTCGTAATGGGCCACCAGGCCGAGGCGCCGCGGGAACGGCGACGCGGCGACGCCGGCTCGCCGCGCGACGCGCGACCGGGCGCCGTCCGCGCCGACGACCCAGCCGCAGCGGACCTCGAGCCGGCCGTCCGGTGTGCGGAGGCTCGCCCCGATCACCCTGTCGTCGCGCTGGCGGAAATCCTCGAACGTCGTGTGCTCCAGCAGCCGGGCGCCGCAGGCCGTCGCGTGCGCCGCCAGGGCCGCGTCGAACCGGGGGCGGTCAAGTCCCCAGGCGTTGCGTGGCCCGTGCTCGTCGCGGTAGGCGACCTGCACCGCATCGGCGCCCCTGATCACGCGCATGCCGGTCAGCGGCAGGGCGTCGTCCAGCCAGGCGGCGTCGGGGATTTCGAGCCGCTCGAGCTCCTCGGCGATCCGCGGGCTGGCGTACTCGGCGCAGGCCTTGGGCCGGGGATGCGCCGTCGCCTCGACGAGCAGCACGTCCCGGCCTGCACGGGCCAGGCGCGCGGCCGTCGCCGAGCCCGCCGGGCCGGCGCCGACCACGAGCACGTCGCACCTCAGCGCGCTCATCGGTACACCGTCGTCACGCGGGGCAGCAGGCGGCTGATCCGTGCCGCGCGTCGCAACCCGGCGGCGGCGGCCATCTCGTCGAGCTCGGCCAGCGTGTACGCGCGGCGTGCGGACTGCACGCCGTCGTGGCGGGTGTAACGGCCCCGCGACAGCGCGAGCACGGTGGCGGCGGTCACGGCGAAGGCGAAGGGACCCCGCCTGAGGTCGTTGACGACCACGCCCCGTCGCGCCACGCGACGCAGCTCGCGCAGGGCCCTCACCACGTCAGGCGGGTCGAGGTGATGCACGAGCAGGGAGGCGTGCGCCACGTCCACGCTCGCATCGGGCAGCGGGATGGCGCGCACATCGGCCTGGAGCAGGGTCACATGGTTGGTATCGGACAGGTTACGCCGCGCAACGGCGAGCACCTGGGGGTGCGCGTCGAAGGCGATGACCCGAACGCGGGGGTGACGGCCCGCCAGGCGTCGCACGAAGTCGCCGGCACCGACCCCGGCGTCGAGCACGGTCGCATCGGCATCAGCTCGTTCGTCGAGCAGTCCCGCCACCGCGCGGAGGCTGGCGCCCACGCCGCCGGGCAGGCGGTTCAGCCGCGCCATCTCACGCAGGTTGACGGTGAGGTCCTCCGGATCGAGGCGCTCGCCGTCCAGCAGCTCGGCGGCCGCGGCTCGCGATCGGGAGAGGGTCGCCACCCGGGCTCCTCAGGTACGGAGAACCGATGCTACTGCATGCCCGGCCGGACGTCGGCCCGTGGTGTGGAAGCACGGAACCTGATCCGCGGCGTGGCACCATTGGCGCCATGCGGCTCGACCCGGTGATCACCGTCGTCGACGCGCACGCCGGCGGGGAGCCGGGTCGCGTCATCGTGGGCGGCGTGCACGACGTCCCGGGCGCCACCATGCTCGAGAAGCGCGACCACCTGTGGCACGAGGCCGACCGCCTGCGCCGCCTCGTCCTACGCGAGCCGCGCGGCTACCCGGCCACGTGCGCGAACGTCGTCCTTCCCCCCACCCTGCCCGATGCCGATGCCGGCTTCGTGATCATGGAGCAGTCCGAGTACCCGGCCATGAGCGGCAGCAACACGATCTGCACCGCGACGGTGCTCATCGCCGAGGGCCTGGTGCCGGTGCGCGAGCCGATCACCGAGCTCGTGCTCGAGGCGCCGGCCGGCCTCATCGCCGTGCGTGCCGAGGTACGCGATGGGCGGGCGCGCGCGATCACCTTCCGCAACGTGCCCGCCTTCGTGGCGGCCCTCGATCAACCGGTCGAGGTGCCGACGATCGGGACCGTGCGAGTCGACGTTGCCTGGGGCGGGATGTTCTACGCCCTTGCCGATGCCGCCGACCTCGGCTTCCGCCTGACGCCGGACGAGGGACGTGACCTCGTGCGGGTGGGCGAGATGGTGAAGGCCGCCGCCCGCGAGCAGGTCCCCGCCGAGCACCCGCTGGAGCCGTCTCTGTCCGGCATCACGATCATGGAGTGGACGGGGCCGCCCACGCTCCCCGGCAGCCACGGCCGCAACACGGTCGTCGTCTCGTCCGGCACGCTCGACTGGGCGCGGCCCGCCTCCTTCACCGGCGTGCTCGACCGCTCCCCGTGTGGCACCGGCACCTGCGCCCGGATGGCGGTGCTCCACGCCCGCGGCGAGCTGGGCATCGGGC
>DATBIK010000062.1:0-30183 GCA_036556985.1 Candidatus Limnocylindria bacterium
GCGTCACGGACCATCTGGTCCACGTCCTCCTTGGCGAGCATGGAGCTGGCGGTGATCGTCACCTTCTGCTCCTTGTTCGTGGCCTTGTCGGTGGCGGTCACGTTGAGGATGCCGTTCGCATCGATGTCGAAGGTGACCTCGATCTGCGGCACGCCGCGCGGGGCCGGCGGAATGCCGTCCAGGCGGAAGGTGGCCAGCTGCTTGTTGTCGGAGGCCATCTCGCGCTCGCCCTGGAGCACGACGATGTCGACCGATGGCTGGTTGTCCGAGGCGGTCGAGAAGATCTGGGTGTGCGACGTCGGGATCGTCGTGTTGCGGTTGATCATCTTCGTCGCGACCCCGCCCAGGGTCTCGATGCCCAGCGACAGCGGCGTGACGTCCAGGAGCAGGACGTCCTTCACCTCGCCGCCGAGCACGCCGGCCTGGATGGCGGCGCCGACCGCCACCACCTCGTCGGGGTTGACGCCCTTGTGCGGCTCCTTGCCGCCGAACTGCGCCTTCACCGCCTCGACCACCGCCGGCATGCGGGTCATGCCGCCGACGAGGATGACCTCGTCGATGTCGCCCGGCTTCAGGTTGGCGTCGGCCAGGGCCTGCTTCACCGGCCCCTCCGTCTTGCGGATGAGGTCGGCCACCAGGTCCTCGAGCTTCGCCCGCGACAGCGTGATGACGAGGTGCTTCGGGCCCGATGCGTCGGCGCTGATGAAGGGCAGGTTGATCTCGGTCTGGGTCGTGGACGACAGCTCGATCTTCGCCTTCTCGGCCGCCTCCTTGAGGCGCTGGAGGGCGATGCGGTCCTTCGACAGGTCGATGCCCTGGTCCTTGCGGAACTCGTCGATGAGCCAGTCGATGATGCGCTGGTCGAAGTCGTCACCGCCGAGATGCGTGTCGCCGTTCGTGGAGCGCACCTCGAAGACGCCCTCCGACAGCTCGAGGATCGAGATGTCGAAGGTGCCGCCGCCGAGGTCGTAGACGGCGATCTTCTCGTCCTTGGTCTTGTCCATGCCGTAGGCCAGGGCCGATGCGGTCGGCTCGTTCACGATCCGCTTCACGTCGAGCCCGGCGATGCGGCCGGCGTCCTTCGTGGCCTGGCGCTGGGTGTCGTCGAAGTAGGCCGGGACGGTGATGACCGCCTCGGTCACCTTCTCGCCCAGGTACGCCTCGGCGTCGCCCTTCAGCTTCTGGAGGATCATGGCGCTGATCTCCGGCGGGCTGAAGGCCTTCTCGTTGGCCAGCGTGACGATCACGCCGTCCGACTTCGGGTCCTTCGCGACCTGGTACGGAACGAGGTCCTTGCTGCGCTGGACCTCGGGATCGTCCCAGCGGCGGCCCATGAAGCGCTTGATGCTGAAGATCGTGTTCTCCGGGTTCGTGATCGCCTGGCGCTTGGCCACCTGGCCCACCAGGCGTTCGCCGGACTTGGCAAAGGCGACGACCGATGGGGTGATGCGGCCGCCCTCCGCGTTGGTGATGACCTGGGGCTCGCCGCCCTCCATGACGGCGACGACGGAGTTCGTCGTGCCCAGGTCGATGCCGATGATCTTGCCCATTGGTCGTCAGTGCTCCTTCGGGTTGTTCGCGACTTTGACGAGCGATGGGCGCAGGACCCGGTCGTACAGCCGGTACCCGCGCTGGAGCTCGTCGATCACTTCGTTGTCGGGATGGTCGGCGGTGTCCTCGTGGACGACCGCCTCGTGGATGGTGGGGTCGAACTGCTGCCCGAGCGCCTCGATCGGCGACACGCCCTCGCTCTCGAGGACGCCACGCAGCTTGCGCTCCACCAGCCGCACGCCATCGACCCAGCCCTCATGGACGTCCTCCGGGACGTGCTCCAGGGCGCGGTCGAAGTCGTCGAGCACGGCGAGGAGCTTGCCGATGAGGGTGGCGTTCGCGAAGCGCGCCACGATCTCGCGGTCCTCCTCGTTCCGTCGCTTGTAGTTGCTGAAGTCGGCGGCCGCGCGCTGCCAGGCGCGGAGGTGCTCGTCGCCCTGCGCCCGCGCGTCCTCCAGCTGGTGGGTGAGCTCCTCGAGCTTGGCGATGAGCTCGGCGCGGGACGGGCCGCGGCCGCGCTCCTCGCGTCGGGTGTGCGGCTCGCGGCCCTCGCGGGCGTCGCCATTGGTCGGTCGGTCAGTCATCGGTCTCGCCATGGTGGCTGGTGATCAGCTCGTTCATGAGGGTGGACAGGTAGCGCACCGTGCGGATGGCCCGCGGATACGGCATGCGGGTCGGTCCCAGGACACCCAGCATGCCGAGTGCCTGATCCGGCTCGCCATAGGGTGCGAAGACGAGGCTCACCTCGTGCATCGCGTCGATCGTGTTCTCGTGCCCGATGATGACGTGCACGCCCTGGCGCCGGGCCAGCATCGGGATGAGCTGCTCCAGGAAGTCGGAGCGCTGGAGCACCTCCAGCACACCGCGCAGCTTCGAGCCCTGCGCGAATTCCGGCTGCTCGAGAACGTTGGCCAGCCCGTCGGTGATGATCTCCTCGACGACGACGCCATCCGCCTCCTCGAGCAGTCCGGCGATCGTCTCGCCGATGAGGGCCTCCAGCGCGCCGCGCTTCGCCGTCCGACGCCGCACCGCCGGCGCCGCCTGCCCGGTGAGATCCGCGTTCAGGCTCGCCGCCGCGGCATCGAGCTCGGCCTGGCCGATGGACGCGTCCTGGCTGAGGCGGTCGACGGCTCCGCGATCGAGGCGGCGCTGCACGACGTTGCCGTCAACGAGCACGAGGACGCACAGCCGGTTGCCGTCCGCCAGCTGGACGAGCTGAACGTGTCCGAATCGGGCGCGTCGCGATCGGGCCGGCGTGACGACCGATGCGGAGCGGGTGCTCCCGGCCAGGATGCTCGCCGCCAGCCGCAGCCACTCGTTGCTCGTGAGCTGAACCTGCTGGAACTGGTGGCGGATCATCAGCTGATCGGCGCGGTCGAGCTGCGCCTCGCGCATGAGTGCCTCGACGTAGATGCGGTAGCCGAGGTCCGAGGGCACGCGGCCCGCGCTCGTGTGCGGGTGGCTCAGCAGGCCGAGCGCCTCGAGCTCCGCCATCGCGCTGCGGATGGTGGCCGGGCTCACGCCCAGTCGGTGGCGCTCGACGAGTGTCTTGGACCCGACCGGGATGGCCGTCAGGACGTAGTCCTCGACGACGGCGCGCAGCACCGACTGCTGCCGCTCGGTGAGGTCGATCGCCGCCCGCACCGGAGCGGTTCGATCCTCGTGCAGCCGGGGCTGTCCGTGCATCGCGCCTCCGCTCTCGCGTTCGTTCGTCATCGGTTTGGCACTCTCGGGTGGAGAGTGCCAATCGGGGTCGCCGCATGGTACCAATCCGCGGTCGCCGATGTCAACGCGCGGGCTGAGGCCCTAGCATCTGCCCATGCGGCTCTTTGGTGCCCTCGCCAACCTTGCCCTGCGCGCGAGCATCGTGGGCGTGCTGGCCGAGGCACTGGCCCGGCCCGACGACCCTCGCTACCGAGGCAAGGCGATCGGCACGCGCGGACTGGTCATGATCCCGCTCTCCCTGGTGGTGCCGCTCGCCCACCTCGCCCGCCGAAGCTCGGTCCCTGCGCGCGCGTACCCGGTGTGGACCGACAACCTGTGGCTGTCGATCTTCGCCCTGGATCTCGCCGGCAACCACTTCGACTGGTACGACCGATACCGCTACTTCGACGCCATCCCCCACGCCCACGGCACCGGCGCGGCGACGGTCGTGGCCGCGGAGCTGCTGGACCTGCCACCGCTCAGCGCGGTGGGTCTCGCCCAGCTGGGCCACATCCTTCTCGAGGCGCAGGAGTACTACAGCGACGTGTGGTTCGGCCTGCGGAACGTGCGCGGCACGTGGGACACCGTCAACGACCTCCTCGCCGGGGCGACCGGCTCGGCCGCGTACGCGGCTGCGCTGGCGGTGGCTCGCCGGCGCCGAGGGCGTCGGCGCTGAGAGCGTCTACGCTGAGAGCGTCTGCGCTGAGGGCGTCGAGCACGGCCCGTCCGCGCGGGGAGAGGCGGTACCCGCGCTCGAGGCTCTCGGTCAGGCCCAGCTCCTTCAGCTTGCGCACGTCGAGCTTGAACGGCAGCCGCTCGCGGCCGAGGGAGGCGGCGAGCTCGACCGCCTTCGTGGCGGGCTGCTCGCCGATCGCGCGCAGCGTCGCCGCGGTCCACGGCCCGTGGCGGCTGGCCCCGTCGAGCCGCTCGAGCCGGCCTCGGAGCGCGGCCAGCTCCGCGGCATCGGGAAGGGCCTCGCGCAGGCGCACGCGCGGGTCCGGCCCGACGAGGCCGAGCTCGATCCGGTAGATCTCGCCCGCCGTCCGCCGATCGAGGAGATTGAGCAGGCTCGGCCGGTCGGCGAAGCCTGCGCGGCGCGCCTCGTCCTCGGAGATGTCGTCCGCCGCGACGACGCGCACGTCCCCGAAACCGATGACGCCGATCGCGGTGCGCTGCGAGCCGCCGGGTCGCACTCGCGGGCGCTCCCAGCGGCGGAAGGCGAGGTCGACCCGTCCCTCCGCGATCGCGGCGAGCACGTCAGGCCGGAGCAGCACCGTCGACGAACGCCACGAGCGCCTCGCTGGCCATGAGCCGCCCGGCATCGGTCAGGCGCAGCCGATCGGCGTCCAGCTCGAGCAGGCCGGCCGTCACCGTGTCGCGCACCGGTCCCGGATACGTCGCGACGGGGTCGCGTCCGAACTCGGCGGCGAACGCCCGGCGGTCAATGCCATCCACCCGTCGCAGGCCGAGCGCCACCGCCTCCCAGGCGCGGGTGGCAGGATCGAGCGCCTCGTGACCGGCCTCCGGGCTCGTCCCCGCCTGCACCGCCCCGAGGTAAGCGTCGAGGTCGCGCGTGTTCCACGAGCGCCGCGCCGCCCCGTCGTACGAGTGCGCGCCGGCGCCGATGCCGGTGTAGGGTCGGCGCGCCCAGTACGCCGCGTTGTGGCGCGACGCGAAGCCAGGCCGCGCCCACGACGAGAGCTCGTAGTGCGCGAAGCCGGCGGCGGCGAGCAGCTCCTCGGCGAGGCGGTACTGCGCGGCGGCGAGCCCATCGTCCTGCCGCGCCGCGACCCGGGCCCGCCAACGCAGCGCCCCCGGGCGCGGCGGAGCAGCCCATTCGTCCGGCGCCAGCGCGAGCTGCAGCGCGTACAGCGAGAGGTGCTCCGGCTGGAGCGCGATGGCGGCCCGCAGCGTGCGACGCCAGGCCCCGAGTCCCTGGCCGGGGATCCCGTAGATGAGGTCGAGGCTGACGTTCCCGAAGCCCGCGACCCGCGCGGCACCGAACGCGGCCCGCACCTCGGCCGCGGTGTGGCCCCGCGCCAGGGTTCGCAGGTCGGCGTCGCGCAGCGACTGCGCACCCAGCGACACGCGCGTCACCCCCGCCGCCCGCAGGCCGAACCAGTCCGGCGCCTCCCGCACCGATGGATTCGCCTCCAGCGTCACCTCTCCCGGGCGGCGCCCCCAGTGCGCGACCGCCGCCGCCACGATCCGCGCCACGTCCGCGGTCGGCAGCAGCGACGGCGTCCCGCCGCCGAAGTACACCGTCTCGAGCACGCCCGACGGCCGCACGCTCGCCAGCTCGGCCAGCAGCGCATCGACGTAGCGTGGGATGTCCGCTCCCCGCCCACCGACGGTCACGAAATCGCAGTACGCGCACACCAGCCGGCAGAACGGCACGTGCACGTACAGGTGGTGACTGGCTGTCGAGCGGCGTGGGTCGGGTGGCATGGGCTGCCTAGGGCATCATCCGAAGTCGAGGGCGTGCCGGCACCCGGCCGCTCGATGTTGCGAAGCCAGCGGAGGCCGGGTGGCGGCGCGCCATCAACTCAGATCGGTCGCGCGCGCAGCCGTCCTCCGGCAAAGGCGAACAGCGCCGCGATGACCGCGAAGTGGGCGACCATGGCCGGCACCACCGATCCGGTCTCGATGACGATCCAGCCGAGCGCGTAGCCGAGGATCACCGAGCCGATGAGGAAGTACCACAGCCGCTCGCGCCACAGCCGACGCTGGGCGAGCCCATACAGCAGCGCCTGCAGCACGACCGCCGTCGTCACCCCGCCGGGCAGCTCGGCGAAGATCAGCATGCCGAGCACGATCGAGCGGAACTGGAGCTCGTCGGCGACCGCGCTGGCCGCGGCGCCCAGCAGCCGCGTGGGCAGCAGCGGGGTCGGCAGCGGGGTGATGCCGCCGTACCAGCGAAAGGCGAAGGCCACCGCGTTGAGGATCGCGACCGCGCTGAAGGCGAGGAGGATGGGCAGCGCCTTGTCCGGGTCGCCGGGCGCCAGGAACAGCTCCCCGCGGCCGTTGGGCAGGATGATGACGATGCCGATGGCGAAGCCGATGACGAGGCCGTAGTAGGACAGCGGCCCCATCCACGGGTAGCGGTAACGGAAGTAGTCGGAGCGCATGATCCGCTCCGAGTCGAAGCGCAGCAGGACGAGGAAGATCGTCAGCCCCAACGCGATCGAAAGGCGCAGTGACTGCTCGAAGTCCACCTAGCCGGCCTCGTTCACGCGCAGCACGGCGAGGAAGGCTTCCTGCGGGATCTCGACCGAGCCGATGCGCTTCATCCGCTGCTTGCCCTCCTTCTGCTTCTCGAGGAGCTTGCGCTTGCGCGTCACGTCGCCGCCGTAGCACTTGGCGAGGACGTTCTTGCGCATGGCCCGGATCGTCTCGCGGCTGATGATATGCGAGCCGATGGCGGCCTGGACCGGCACTTCGAACATCTGCCGCGGGATGAGCTCCTTCAGCTTCTCGACGAGCGCCTTGCCCTGGCGGTAGGCGTTGGACCGATGCACGATCAGGGAGAGGGCGTCGACCGGCTCCGCGTTCACGAGCACGTCGAGCTTCACGAGGTCGCCTGGCCGGTAGCCGAGGTAGTGGTAGTCGAGGCTGGCGTACCCCGACGAGCGGCTCTTGAGCTGGTCGTAGAAGTCGATGATGAGCTCGCCGAGCGGCATCTCGAAGTGGAGGTTCACCCGCCTCGGGTCGAGGTACTCCATGTTGCGGAACTCGCCGCGCCGGCCGGTGGCCAGCTCCATGATCGGCCCGATGTAGTCGGTGGGCGTGATGACGTCGGCCGCCACCCACGGCTCGCTGATCTGCTCGATCTCGCCCGGGGGCGGCATCTGGGCCGGGTTGTCGACCACGACCTCCTCGGCCGAATGGTGGGTCGTGACCCGGTACTCGACCGATGGTGCCGACGCGATGAGGTCGAGGTCGAACTCGCGCTCGAGGCGCTCCTGGACGATCTCCATGTGGAGCAGGCCCAGGAAGCCGCAGCGGAAGCCGAAGCCGAGCGCCACGCTCGACTCGGGCTCGTAGACGAAGCTCGCGTCGTTGAGGTGCAGCTTGTCGAGCGCGTCGCGCAGGAGCGGGTACTCGTCGCCGCGCATCGGGTAGATGCCGGCGAAGACGAGCGGGAGTGCCTCCTGGTAGCCCGGGAGCGGCTGCGGGGCGGGGCGGTCGGCATCGGTCAGCGTGTCGCCAACACGGGCATCGGCGATGGACTTCAGGCCGGAGGCGACGTAGCCCACCTCGCCGGCGGTGAGGCTGGGGGTCGGCACCGGCTGCGGCCGGAAGTAGCCGAGCTCCAGTATGTCGCTCTGCGCGCCGGTGGCCATGAAGCGGATGCGCTCGTGCTCGTGCAGCGTGCCGTTCGCCACCCGCACGTAGGCCACCACCCCCTTGTACGGGTCGTAGTGGCTGTCGAACACGAGCGCCTGCAGCGGGGCGTCGCCGTCGCCGCGTGGCGGCGGGATGCGGCTGACGATGGCCTCCAGGATCTCCGGCACGCCGGTGCCCTCCTTGGCCGATGCCAGGATGACCTCCTCGCGCGGGATGGCGAGCGTGTCCTCCAGCTCGGCGATGACCATCTCGGCATCGGCGCTGGGCAGGTCGATCTTGTTGAGGACCGGGATGATGACGAGGTCGTGGGCCATGGCCAGGTGCACGTTGGCCAGCGTCTGGGCCTCGATCCCCTGGCTGGCGTCCACCACGAGGATCGCCCCCTCGCAGGCCTGCAGGGATCGGCTCACCTCGTAGGTGAAGTCGACGTGGCCGGGCGTGTCGATGAGGTTGAGCGCGTACGTCTCGCCGTCCGTGGCGTCGTAATGGAGGCGGACCGCTCGGGCCTTGATCGTGATCCCCTTCTCGCGCTCGAGCTCCATCGAGTCGAGCACCTGCGAGGTCATCAAACGCCTGTCGATGGTGTGCGTGGCCTCCAGCAGCCGGTCGGCGAGCGTCGACTTGCCGTGGTCGATGTGCGCGACGATGCTGAAGTTGCGGATGCGCTCCGGGGGGATCACGCGCCCGAGTCTAGCCGGGGCCGATCTCGGTTATGCCGTTCACGACGCGGTAGTAGCTCTGCCATACGTCCGCATGCAGGATGGCCCCGCTGGCCGAGCGGACGGTGCGGCTCACGACGGCGGTGAATCCGTTGTGCGGGTACTCGACGCGGACCGCCGTCCCGGGAGCCAGCTCGGGGTTGACCACGACCGTGTCGATGGCAGCGACGTGGTTCGAGGTGATCGGTGCCGACAGGCTCACCGTGCGCCCGTCCGACACGCCCCACAGGTCGAACCTGACCCAGCCGTTCCCCGTGTAGGAGCGGATGACGACCGGGTTGGCGGTGTCGTTCCGGAACGTCATGTCGGTCACCGAGCGGGAGGTCATCAGCACGGTGGCGTCCAGCCCGACCGGGTAGCGCTCGATGTAGTAGGAGTGGTTCACGCGCTGGCCGATGTCCAGCCCCGCCCGCATCGCGGCATTGAACAGCGTCGTCGAGGTCGAGCAGATGCCACCCGCCAGGGCGCCGGTGGGCAGGCTGCGACCGCCGATGATGACGCCGCCGTATCCGTATCCGCGCTCTTCCGTGACCGGGCCGATGTCGTTCCAGAAGCTGAACCACTCGCCCGGGCTCACCACGTGCCCGTCCAGGTCCCAGGCGGGGATGTGGATGTTCGCGTTCCAGAAGTTGCCCTCGCCCGGGACGTAATAGGTCGTCCAGCTGGACAGCAGCTCGAGGCGCGGGATGGCGGCATCGGCCTCGTCGGTCGGCGTACCCGGCGCGACCGGGGCCAGGACGAGCGACACCGGCCCCCGCGCACCCGACGCGCGGTCCTGGAGCGCCCGGGCGATGACCGATACGCTGCGGCGCACCTTCAGCTCGAGCCCGTCCCGCGCCGGGATGACGGCCACGATCCTGCCGCCGTCGGTCGCGAACCACGCGTCGCGCGGATCCTGGGCCACCCTGGATTGCAGCGGCTTCACCAGCCCGCGCAGTCGTTCGGGATTGACCGAGACGGCGAACTCGCCGTCATCGGCCGCGATCTCCACCACCCGAGCCAGCTGCGCGGGACGCAGCTTGAACTTCTGGCGCTCGGCCAGCAGGACGAGGGCCTGGGCGGTCATGGCCCGTGCCCCGCGAACCGCGCCCCGGGCCTCGGCGGTGGTGAGCGTCGGCTCCACCGGCTGGGTGGCGATCCGGACCATGCCCGTCTGTGCTGAAGTGGACGACACGGCCGCCACCAATGCGGACCGCAGCTCGGCGGGGTCAAGCCGCGCGCCCATCGTGGAGCGCGCGATGAGGTAGCGACTCCCCTTTCGTCTGACCTGCGCATCGCGTGGATCGATCGTGAGTCGGTCGACGATCCCGGCGACGGCCAGATCCACCGCAGCGGTGTCGACGGCAGCCAGGCTCGCGGGCAGATCCGTGGTGCCGGTGAGGGCCCGCAGGCGCGCGACCCCGTCGCTGAGGGCATCGCCCCCGCGCGCCACGGCGAAGGCGGCGTCCACCATCCGCTCGATGTCCCACGCGCGCCCCAGCTCCTCGTTCGAGAGCCAGACCGCCGTGCCACCGACACTGACGGTGATCCCGCCACGGCCCGGGTCGGGCAGCTCGGCGCGCAACCGCGCCGCCGCCGCGACACGGTCGTACCCTCCCAAAGGCACCCCCGCGACATGGACGCCGGGCATGATGCGGCCAGCGTTGGCCCGCTCGACGGCGAAGGACGCTCCGACGACCGCGAGCGCGCCGAGCAGCAGCGAGGCGAAGAGGGAGAGCCAGAAGCGTCGGCCGGGCAAGCCGGGATGGCTGACGTTGGTCACCGCTAGCGGCGAGGCCCGACCTCGGTGATGCCGTTCACGGTGCGGTACGGGCTGTGCCAGACGTTCTCGTGAAGCAGGTTTCCGTCACGGTCATACACCCAGCGGGTAACCGTGGCGAAGAAGCCGTCGTGCGGGTACTCGACGATGCGACTCGTTCCCGGCGCCAGGTTCGGGTTCACGACCGTCGTCCACACCGCCGAGCGATGGCCCGAGGTCGCCGGATTCGACAGCTGCACCCGTCGCCCATCCGGCACGCCCCAGATGTCGAAGCGGACCCAGCCGTTGCCGGTGTAGGAGCGGATGACGATCGGGTTCTCGGTGTCGTTCCGGAACGTCATGTCCGTCTCCCAGGTATCGGTCTTCAGGACGGTGGCGTCCAGGCCGACCGGGTAGCGTTCGATGTAGTAGCTGTGGTTCGTGCGCTCGCCGATCTCGAGGCCGGAACGCATCGCGGCGTTGAAGAGCGTCGTGGAGGTCGAGCAGATGCCGCCCGCGAGGGCGCCGTTCGGCACGCTGCGGCCGTTGATGATCGCGCCGCCGTAGCCGTAGCCGCGCGCGAGGGTGACCGGGCCGATGCCCTGCCAGAATTCGAACCACTCACCCGGGGCGATGACCTTGCCGTCGAGATCCCATGCGGGGATGTGGATGTTCGCGTTCCAGAAGTTGCCCTCGCCGGGGACGTAATACGTCGTCCAGGTGTTCAGCCGCTGCATCTTCGGCGCCGCCGCCTCGGCAGCCCGGGTGGTGAGGGCGGGGGTGCTGGCAACGATGGCGAACGGGATCGAGCGGCGGACGACGGCATTGCCCCGGTCACGGAGTGCGTCGCCGATGCGGGCAAGGCTGGCCTGGACGTCGAGCTTGCGGCCCTCCACCGCGGGCACGACGCCCGTGATCCCGCCGGGCCCCCATGTGAACGACGCGTTCTGCGGGGCGGTGCGCACCTTGCGGGCCAGCGGCCTGACGAGCTCGGCCAGACCCTCCTCGTCGATCGTGGGGGCGTACGCACCGTCGGCGAGGGTCGTGAAGCCGATGAGCCCCGCGAGCGAAGGAACGCTCAGCTTGAAGCTCTTCCCGCCACCGCGCAGGGTGAGGGGCTCGGCCGCGATCCGGTTCGCCTGTCGCGCGGCGATCTCGGCCTCGCGGGTGGTGACATCCGGTTCGGTGATGACCGGCTCGATCGCCACGCTGGTCGGCGCCTCGGCACCCGCCGCGACGACGGCGCGGAGCGCGGTCCGCAGCTCGTCAGCGTCGAGCGCCATGCCCACCACGCCCGCCGCGACCGCGAAGCCACCCTCCTCGGTGTGGGTGATGGACGCGTCGCTGGCGGTTGCGGCGAAGCGGCTGACCAGGTCCGCGGCGACGGCATCCACGGCGGTGCCTCCGTCGCCCGCCACGCTCGATGGCAGGCTGCTCGACACGGCGAGCACCCGCAGCCGGGCGATCGCGTCGGCCACGAGGTCGCCGGAGCGCGCGACGCCATATGCCTGTGACAGCATCCGATCCGTGTCGTAGCGGCGGCCCAGTTGGCTCAGCGGCACCGCGACCGTCTCGTCGCCGATGGTGATGGCGAGCGTGCCGGAGGTGAGCGAGGGGAGCTCGGCGGCGAGCCGGGACGCGGCGGCCGAGCGATCGAGGCCGCCGACCTCCACGCCCCCCACCCGGACGCCCGGCATGATCCGGCCCGCATGCGCGACGCTCACCGCGATCGACACGGCGGCGAGGAGCGCGAGGCCAAGCAGCAGCGTGCCGAGGAAGCCGAGGAGGAAGCCGCGGCGCGGCGAGCCGGCGTGGAGCAGGGTGACGGGGCGGGCCAGGGCGGTGAGCGTCGTCATGTTCTCGCTGATCGATCGGGCGCGTACTGCGGCGATCCTGCGGATCGCTCAGTCGCGCGGCTCGGTCCTCCCCATCAGACGTCGTTGCCGGGCACGGCGTTGCACGCCCCGGGGCACCCGGTCGACGTCCGGCGCATTGTCGCCGCTCGTGCGCACCCTGTCGAGCGGTACTTGCGGCAGGCCGGTTTGGCCCCGTCCCGGGCCGATGCTATACTCGGTCGCCCGACGCGCCGCGGACGCTGGCGCTCGCTCTCATGCTCACCACCACCCGCTGAGGATTCCACGTGGCACGAAAGGCTCGAACCTGGAAGGGGGCGCGCACCCCGCAGGCACTCAAGCGCGTCCGCCAGGAAGGGCGCCGCCAGGCAGTGAACCGCCGCACCCGGAGCGAGGCGAAGACCCTCGTCCAGCGCGCGACGAACATCGCGCTCGGACGCGCCGAGGGCGACGGACCCGAGGCGGTGACCGCCGCCATCTCTGCCCTCGACAAGGCGGCCGAGAAGGGCATCATTCACCGCAACAACGCCGCTCGCCGCAAGAGCCGGCTGATGGCCAAGGCCAACGCCGCGCACCTGCTCGACGGTGCGCAGGCCGAAGAAGGGGCCGCGCCGAAGAAGCGGACGGCCGCCACGAAGACCGCCCAGCGCAAGAAGGTCCAGGCCGCCAAGGCCTCGAAGGCCGCCGCCGCGCGCGCCGGCGATCGTCCCCGCACCGCTGCCGGCAAGGCGAAGGTTGCCGTCACCCGCGCCACGCGCGAGTCGGCCGCCGCACGGCGCCGCGCCAAGGGCGACGAGGAGGAGACCTCAGCCGAAGGCTGAGGTACCCGCGAAGGCCCGGCTCCCGGCGAACTCGGCCGCGTCCGCCAGCTCCTCCTCGATGCGGAGCAGACGGTTGTACTTCGCGATCCGCTCCGATCGGCTAATTGACCCGGTCTTGATCTGGCCGGTGTTCAGCGCCACTGCCAGGTCGGCAATGGTGGTGTCCTCGGTCTCCCCGCTGCGGTGGCTGATGACCGCGGTCCAACCGGCGCGCTGCGCCATCTCGACCGCCTCGACGGTCTCGGTCAGCGTCCCGATCTGGTTCAACTTCACGAGGATGCTGTTCGCGGCGCGTTCCTCGATGGCGCGGGCCAGCCGCTGGGTGTTCGTGACCAGCAGGTCGTCGCCCACGATCTGGACCCGATCCCCGAGCGTCCGCATCAGGTTCGCCCAGCCGTCCCAGTCGTCCTCCGCCAGTCCGTCCTCAAGGCTCACGATCGGGTAACGCTCGAGCCAGTCTCCCCAGAAGCCGATGAGCTCCTCGGACGACAGGCTGCGGCCCTCGCGGGCGAGCGTGTAGGCACCGTCGGCGTAGAGCTCGGTCGTGGCCGGGTCGAGCGCGATCGCCACCTGGCTGCCGGGTGCGTAGCCGGCGCGCTCGATGGCCTCCACCACCAGGGCGATGGCCGCCTCGTTCGACGCGAGGCTCGGCGCATAGCCGCCCTCGTCCCCGACCGTGGTGGCGAAGCCACGCTCGTGGAGCAGCGCGCCGAGCGCGTGGAAGGTCTCCGCGGCCCAGCGCAGCGCCTCGCGGAAGCTCGGCGCCCCAATGGGAGCGATCATGAACTCCTGGAAGTCGGTGCTGTCGATGGCGTGCTTCCCGCCGTTCAGGATGTTCACCAACGGCACCGGCAGGATCCGCGCGCCGGTGCCGCCGAGATAGCGGTACAGCGGCAGCCCGAGCGCGTCGGCCGCGGCGTGCGCCGCCGCCAGCGAGACGCCCAGCAGGGCGTTCGCGCCGAGGCGCTCCTTGTTCGGCGTCCCGTCAAGATCGATGAGCAGGCGGTCGAGCGTGACCTGGTCGACCGCGTCGCTGCCCGCGACCTCGGGGCGGATCACGTCGTTCACGTGGCGGACGGCGGTGAGCACGCCCTTGCCGCGGTAGCGCGACGCGTCGCCGTCGCGCAGCTCGACCGCCTCGTGGGCGCCGGTCGATGCCCCGGACGGGACGATGGCCGTCCCCACCGCCCCGCCGTCGAGGAAGACCTCCACCTCGACCGTCGGGTTGCCGCGCGAGTCGAGCACCTCGCGGGCGATGACGTCCTCGATGATCGTCGTCATTTCGGCTCCTCCTCGGCGTCGAGCAGCGCGGCGACGCCGGGCAGGGTCTTGCCCTCCACGAACTCGAGCGACGCTCCCCCGCCGGTGCTCACGTGGCTCATCTGCTCGACGAGGCCGAGCTGTTCGACGGCCGCCACCGAGTCGCCGCCACCGACGACGGTCACGACCCCTTTCGCTGTGCGGCCCGCGACGTATCGGGCCATCTCGTTCGTCGCCTCCGCGAAGGGGGCGATCTCGAACACGCCCATCGGTCCGTTCCAGAAGATCGTCCTGGCCTTGTCGAGGTGGGCGGTGTAGGCCGCCACCGTCTGGGGGCCGATGTCGACGACGGCCCAGTCCTTGGGCACCTCGCTGACCGGCACCACCTGGCGCTGCGAGCGGGGGTGGACCTGGGCCGCCACGAGCACGTCGGTCGGGAGCATGAATCTGACGCGCTTGCGGCGCGCCTCGTCCATGATGCGCTGCGCGTTGTCGAGCTGCTCCGTCTCGACCAGGCTCTTGCCGAGGGCATAACCTTTCGCGGCGAGGAACGTGTTCGCCATCCCGCCGCCGACGAGGACCGCCTGGCAGCGCGACAGGAGCGACTCCAGCACCTCCAGCTTGCCGGACACCTTCGCGCCGCCGATGACGGTGTGGAACGGCTTCGCCGGCTTCTCCATGAGCCGGGACAGGGACGAGACCTCGCGCTCCATGAGCAATCCCGCCACCGACGGCAGGTGGTGGGTGATCCCCTCCGTGGAGGCATGCGCTCGGTGCGCCGATCCGAACGCGTCGTTCACATAGACGTCGGCCATGTCGGCCAGCGCCTTCGCGAACTCCGGGTCGTTCGCCTCCTCCTCCGCGTGGAAGCGGAGGTTCTCGAGGAGGAGCATGTCGCCGGGCCGCAGCTTGTCGACCGCCGTCATGACCCCCGGGCCCAGCGCGTCGCCGGTCATGCGCACCGGGCGGCCCAGCAGCTGGCCAAGCCGATCGGCGACCGGCTTCAGCCGCAGCGCGTCGTTGACCTTGCCCTTCGGCCGGCCGAGGTGGCTGGCCAGGATGACACTCGCCCCGTGCTCGAGCAGGTAGACGAGCGTGGGCAGGCTGGCCCGGATGCGGGTGTCATCGGTGATCTTGCCGTCGTCGAGGGGGACGTTCAGGTCGGCGCGCAGGAAGACGCGCTTGCCGTGCACGTCGATGTCGTGGATCGTCTTCTTGTTCATGATCACCCGGGCGCCTAGAGGCGGTCGGCCATGTACTTCGCCAGGTCGGCGACGCGGCAGGAGTAGCCCCATTCGTTGTCGTACCAGGCGATGACCTTGAGCAGGTTGTCGCCGGCGACCATGGTGGACTGGGCATCGACGATGCTCGACCGCTCGTCGCCCTTGAGGTCCATGGACACGAGTGGCTCCTCGGTGTAGCCGAGCAGTCCCCGCATCGGTCCATCCGCCGCCGCGCGGAGCGCCGCGTTCGCCGTCTCGGCGCTGACCGGCTGGCTGGTGACGGCCACGAAGTCGATGATGCTCACCGTGGGGGTCGGCACGCGCAGGCTGAAGCCGTCGAACTTTCCCTTCAGGTCGGGGATGACGAGCGCCAGCGCCTTGGCCGCGCCGGTCGTGGTGGGGATGATGTTCTGGCCGGCGCTGCGTGCGCGACGCAGGTCCTTGTGGAAGACGTCGAGCACGTTCTGGTCGTTCGTGTAGCTGTCCACCGTCGTCATCAGCCCGCGCTCGATGCCGAACGCGTCGAAGACGACCTTGGCCGGCAGGGCCAGGCCGTTGGTGGTGCACGACGCGTTGCTCACGACGTGGTGCTGCTCGGGGTCGTAGCGGTCCTCGTTCACGCCGAGGACGAGGGTGATGTCCTCGTTCTTCGCTGGCGCGGTGATGATCACCTTCCTGGCACCGCCGTCACGATGGGCCTTCGCCTTCTCGGCATCGGTGAAGATGCCGGTCGACTCGATGACGATGTCGACGCCGAGGTCCTTCCAGGGCAGCGCCGCCGGGTCCTTCTCGGAGAAGGCCTTGATCTCGTGGCCGTCGACCGTGATCGAGGCCTCGCCGGCCGACACCTCGCCCGGGAAGCGGCCGTAGGTGGAGTCGTACTTGAACAGGTGCGCGTTCGTGGCCGTGGGGGCCAGGTCGTTGATGGCCACGACCTCGAGGGCGTCGCCGTGACGCTCGAGGATCGCCTTCAGGGTCTGGCGGCCGATGCGGCCGAATCCGTTGATGCCGATGCGAGTCACGCGGGGCTCCTCATCTGTGGCTGTTGGGGAAGCGAACGACCCTGCCCGTAGGCGGGGTCGTGGAGACGTTCATTGACGATCGGCAGCGAGCCGATCAGCGACACGTCGTCGCGGTGCTCGGACAGGACGACCCGCACGCGGCGTGCCGGGGTCGCGAACGCGCGGCGGTCGATCTCGTCGCGGACGACGCCGAGCAGCTCGGGCCGGTGGACGGCGATGGCCCCGCCGACGACGATGACCTCGGGGTTGAAGACGTTCACCAGGCTCGCGCACATGGCGCCGACCGCGGTCCAGGCCCGGGCCAGGATCGCCTGGCAGGCGGCGTCGCCCTCGTCCGCGGCGCGGGCGACGAGTGCCGCGTCGACGAGATCCTCGGGGTCGACCGGCGCGCCGGGTGCGGCGGCCGCCTCCGCGGCGAGACGGGCGAGGATCGGCGCCGTGCCCGCGGCGAGAAGCGCGCGTCCCTCGCGTCCGATTGCCGTGCCGGAGCCGATGGCCTCGGCATGCCCGGGGGCGCCGTCGCCGCACAACGGCCCGTCGAGCTCGACGGTGATGTGGCCGATTTCTCCGGCGGTGCCGTCGAGCCCGATGAGCGGCCGGCCGTCGATGACGATGCCGCCGCCGATCCCCGTGGAGACGGTCACGTAGATGACGTGCCGCGCCCCGCGCCCCGCCCCGTGGCGCCACTCGGCCATGACCGCCACGTTCGTGTCGCGCTCGAGGAAGGTCGGCAGCCCGGTGGCCTCGGCCACGGCGGCGGCGAGAGGCACGTCGCGCCAGCCGGCGAGGTTCGGCGGCGCCACCACGACGCCGCGCCACGGGTCGAGCGGGCCGGGAGAGGAGATGCCGACGCCGATGGCGTCGGGGAGGCCGGCACGGCCGGCATCGTCGCGGGTGTCGACGGCCAGGCGGCAGATCCGGTCCACCACGGCCTCCACGCCGTCCCCGTCGCGCGTGTCGACGGCGCGACGGCACGCGACATCGAGGTCGGGGCTGACGTAAGCCGCGCGGATACGGGTGCCGCCGAGGTCGATCGCCAGGATCGGCTGTTCGGCTGCCTCATCCACGAGGCGTCCATTGTACCGTCGCCCCCCGAGAACGACCGACCGCCCGGGCCGCCACCTGGGTCCTTCCCGAGGGGCGGCCGCCGGGCGGCCGTGCGTCGCGGTATGCGAGCCGCTCGTCCGCGCGGGTCGCGGAGCGAGCGAGATCAGACGATCGGCGTCTCAGCCGCCGATCTTGAACATCTTCGTCCCGCAGACCGGGCAGACGCCCTGGGTCGCGGGCTTTCCGTTCTTCATCGTGATCTTCTGCTCGTTGGTCATGTCCCGCTTTGCCTTGCACTTCACACAGTAGGCATTGGTCGCCATCGGTAGGTAGCCTCCTTACTCCGGCCGGTGCCGGTCTTCGGTTACCGCTCCCCGCCCTGCCCGCCGGTCGTCGCCGACCCGCCGGCGCGGGGATCGCCGTCCTGCTGCCGGTCCATCTCCCACAGCAGGTGAATGCCGGCAAGCCCGGCATCGATGCAGCGTGCTTCCGCGGCCTCCTTCGCCGCGCCCTCGAGGAACGTTCCCTCGATGCGCTGTGCATACGCTGCACAGATCGTTCCCGCACGGAGCCCCGCGAGGCTCGCCAGCACGAAGAGCGCCGACGACTCCATCTCGAGGTTCGCGACGCCCTGGCGTCGCAGCTCCTCCGCGAGCTGAGGATAGCGAACCGGGAGCGTGCGCATCGCCCGTCCCTGCGGAGCGTAAAACCCGCTCGCCGTGGCCGTCAGCCCCAGATGGTGGGCGAAGCCCAGCCGGCGGCAGGCCGCCTCGAGGGCGGACACCACGTCCCGATGGGCGATCGCGGGGTAGCCGGGATGCACGTAGAAGTCCGTCGTGTTCTCCAATCGGACGGCGCCGATCGAGATGACGAGGTCGCCCAGCGCGATCTCCGGCTGCAGGCTGCCGCTCGACCCGACGCGCACGAGGGTGGGGCGATCGGTGATCTCCATCACCTCCGCGAGCACGATCTCGACGTTGTCCGTCCCCATGCCGGTGGACATCGCGGAGATCCGCATGCCCCGATACGAGCCGGTGGCGGTCGTGATCTCACGATTGCTTCGCTCCAGCTCGACCGAGTCCCAGCGGTCCGCCACCTTGGCCACCCGTCCGGGGTCCCCGACCAGCAGGACGTACTCCGCCAGCTCCCCACGCTCGAGCGCGATGTGGTACTGGCGTCCGCCCGTCAGCGGCAGATCGGCGGTCGAACGGTCGGTCACGTGCGCGGGGCACCTCCTTCGTGCGTGGACCGGTCAGGTCGGCGGGAGTATACGCCGCACGGCTGAGCGTGAATCCACGCTCAGCGCGCCCTCGACCGAGCTCGGCTCGTCGACGATCCGCAGCGGGACGAGGCGAGCCACCGCCGCCTCGCCCCCGGATCCCGCCGCTGGCTCGGATTCGGACGGAGTCCCGTCGACAGCTTCGGGCCGCGCGCGAGGCCCGATGAGCTGGCGGACGGCTTCACGCAGCCGGTCCCCGATGCCGGGGCGCGCCGCGGCCACGGCAGCGACCGCTCCGAGCACCCCGGCCGCGACGAGGAGCAGCCAGACGGGAAGCACCGGCGGCGGCGGGGCCGTGTCCGTTGGCTGCGGGTCGGGGGTGGACGTGGGGCCTGGGTCGCGCGTGGTGGCGCTCGGCGCGAGCGGGACGAGGCGCGGCGCCGGGATGCCCGCCGGCCAAGCCGCGGCCGGACCGGGGCTCGAAGCATTGGGCGTGAGCCCGCCGGTCCCGGCACCGATGCCGGCACCCGGCCGCGTATCGGCGCCGCCGGCACTGTCGTCGTCAGGCTCGGCGGTCGCCGACGCGATTCTCTTCACGTCCGCGGCGCGCCGCGGCCAGAGACGGTACCCGCGCAAAGGCTGCTGACCGCTCGTTTCCTGGCCCAGCACGCCGACCAGCTCGACCGAGTCACCGGCGGCGAGGCTCGTCGCAACGATCCCGGACCCGGGCGTGAGGTAGACGCGCAGCGGCCCGCTGCCGTCGTCCACGTCGAAGTACAGGTTCTGTGCTGTCGTGCGACGCGGTGTGGTGGCGATCGCCGCGCGAACCACCACGAGCCGGGCCTCGTGCGCCTCGCCGAGCGATCCCGTGGCGTGGCGCGCCGGTGCGGGCGCGGCCGGCGATCCGAGGACCTGCGGCGGCGTCGAGACGCGCAGCGTCTCCATGCCGGACTTCGTCGAACGCACGCCGTCGACCTGCACGAGGTCGCCGATCGCCAGCGCGCCGGCCTCCTCGGACACGCGGAGGATGATCGCCCCGGTGGCGTCCTGGATCGCCGCCGTCCCGTCCCCGAGCACGGACGTCGGCAGCGTGACGATGCCGCGCACCCGGAGCCGGCTGTTCGGCGCCGCGTCGCGCGCGACCGCGATGGAGACGACGGAGGGGTCATGGCTCGGGCCGGGAGACCGGGTCGGGCTCGGCGACGAGGACGCTGTGGGCGACGGGCCTGGAGGCTGGACGGCGAGCACATCGGCCGCGTCGCGCAGGGTGAGGCGGTAGCCGGTGGTGCCGCTGCCGCTCGCATCACGCTGGATGACGACGCCGCGTAGCGCGAGGTTCGTCCCGCGTGACCACGCCGCGGTGTCCACGCCGGAGGCGTCCGGCACGACGAGCCGAGTCGGCCCGCTCCCGTCGTCGAAGTCGTACGCGAGCGCGCCGCTCAGCGGCGTCGCGGAGCTGACGATCGTCCCGGCTGCCGCCACGAGGCGGCACTCGAACGCCTCGCCGACACCCCCGGTCGTCACGGCGAGCGGCTCCGGCTCGGCGGCGGGCCCGAGGTCGACGATCTCGTCGGGAACGGCCCGCAGGGTGCGCTGGTGGTAACGGTCGTCGACCTCGCCGGAGACGGAGAGCGTCGCGCCGCGCGGGAACGACCCGCCGGTCACGAGGACCGCGATCCCGCCCGTGGCGTCGGCGATGCAGCCTCCGCCGTCGAAGAAGATGCCGTCGGTGAGGCTCAGGGCCTCGACCCTGGCGATCGAACCGTCGGGCAGGGCGCGCGCATCTGCCACCGACAACAGCGGGCTCGGCGTCGCGGTCGGTATCGGGGTCGACCAAGGCGTCGCCACTGGGGTCGGTGTGGCGGTTGCGGCGAGCGTGGGGATGGGCGTCGGCGTCCACGCGGGCGTCGCGATCGGCGAAACGGTCTGAGTCGGCGTCGGCGTGTCTGGGGTGGTCGGCGTCGCGGTTCCGGTCGCAGTCGCTGCAGGCGAGGGCTCCATCGGGATCGGCGGTGCGGCGCGGTTCTCCGGATCGGGGACGATCCGGTCGGCGAAGTCGACGGCGTTCGCATCGGTGTCCTGCCCGGAGCCGGCCGTGCCGCCCGGGAGACGCTCCAGGGTGTGACCAGCCGCCACGGCGGGCGCGGGCGTGCCCTCGAGCCAGGAACTGGCCGCTGTGCCCCAGCCGACCGCGTCGATGGCGGTCGTCGCGCCGACGATGCGCAGCGCCACGCTCCCGCCGGTTGCCGCCAGCCCGTTCGCGTACGTGGCATCGGCGACGGCCGCGAAGGCGCCGGCGTCGTTCGCGACGAGGACGTGGCCACCGGCGGGGAGCGTTGGCTCGCCCACGGCCCAGGTCGCCTTGCGGGTCACCGTCGCTCCGCTGGCGCTGGCGTAGATGATCTCGAGGCCCTCGAGCGGGAGGTCGGCAGCGGTCGGGTTGTAGAGCTCTATGAACTCGTCGGAGGCGCTCGTCCCGCCGGTCATCACCTCGCTGACCACGAGGTGGTCGACTGTTGCTTCCACCGCGGCGGCGGGAGCCTTGTCCGCCGCCCACAACGTCCATCCCGACGCGCGCGGCGGCCCGAGCGCCGCCATCGCGCCGAGCGAGACGAGGACGCCGAGCGCCAGCATCTGCGAGCTCATGCGCCCGGGCGCGCGAAGAGGAGAGATGGGAGTCGACCCGACCACGAACGGCACCTCCGCGATGGGAGGGCGCAGGCGACGGGCACAGCATCGGTCCGGAGCCTTACCGGTGGCTTAGCGCCGGGTTATCGCCTGGCGGAAGGTCGATGGCTCGGCCTCACGTACAATCCGCGGGCCATGACGAACCGATCCCGCCGCAGCGCGGACGACCGCGCCGAGGCGCGTCGCCGCGCCCGCCGCGCCGCGCAGGGCCACGAGGACGAGCTCGAAACGAACGAGGACGACGACGCCGTCGAACGGGACCGGCGCGCCCCGCAGGGCTCGTTCCTGAGCCGGCTCTTCCCGCCGGCCCCTCCGCTGCCCGGCAAGCCGGACCCACTTGCCGGGTTCACGTACCGCGGACCGCTCCGTGGCCTGGTTGCCTACCTCTATCTCCTCGCCCGCCAGCCGGTGGCCTGGATCGGCGTCGGCGCCATCTGGGCGGTCGGGCGGCTGCTCCTGGAGTTCGGCACCGTAATCGCCATCCTGTCGTCGATCGTCACGTTCGGCGCGGTCATCGCCGCCGGCTGGATCGGCTGGCCGAAGCCGTGGCTGTTCGGGCTCATGGCCTCGGTCGTCGGCATCCTCCTCTTCGCTGGCATCTTTGCGGGGCTCGCGGCCGGCCCGTCCGAGGAGCCGTTCGCCGACTGGTTCCTGTTCCTCGTCTACCGGGAGGTCGTCCAGCTCCAGCCGTTGTTCGGCCTGCTCGCCGGCTGGTACGGCGGCTATCTGCGCCGCCGGATGGCGGCCGCCCCGTCCGCCGCTGCGGCCCGGCGCCGGCGCTGACCGGCGGGCCGGAACGGTCGAGGACTTGGCACGCTTCCTGCTGCTATCGGCGGGCGAAGGCAGAATCGAGGACGTAATCGACCGGCACCCACGGGTCAGGCCGTCGCCAATGGAAGCTCGGGCCGGCGGCGACATTCATGGCCGATCCCGTCGGTCGTCATCCTCGATTCGCCTTTTTCAGGGGCCGTCGCCATTCCGGGACCCTCCGTACCGGTAGGCGACGGCCCCCTTTCCTGCCCGGCCATCGAGCGGTGGCCGCCGATCGGCCACACGGGCCGATGGGCCGAACGATTACCGGCCAGCGCGCGCGGCGGGATGGGCGAGAAGCGGTCAGGAGCCGTGCACGGCGGCCGCTTCGCGTGCCAGATCAAGGGCGATGTCGTAGCGGTCGCTGAGCCCCAGCACCTCGCCGGTGGAGCGCATCTCCGGCCCGAGCTCCGCGTCCACGCCCGGCAGCCGCCACAGCGATCCCACCGGCGCCTTCACCGCGACGAGCGGCGCGTCGGGCGCCAGCCCGGGCTCCAGGCCGACGTCGGCCAGCGAAGCGCCGAGCGCGCAGCGCACGGCATCGGCGACGACGTCGCGGCCGGTGGCCTTCGCCACGATCGGCACCGTGCGGCTGGCCCGCGGGTTCGCCTCGATGACGACCACCCGCTCCCCCGCCACGATCATCTGCACGTTGAGGATGCCGCGGATCCCGAGCGCCAGGGCGATGCGGCCGGCAACGGCCGCCGCCCGCTCCTGGACCGAGCGCGCGAGCCCCTGCGGTGGGACGACGGCCGTCGAGTCGCCGGAGTGGACGCCCGGCGGGTCGAGCTGTTCGAGGATGCCCGGCACGCACCAGTCGGTGCCATCGGTGATGGCGTCGACATCGAGCTCCACGCCGTCGACGAGCTCGTCCACGCGGAGCGGCCAGCCGACCTCGGTCCGAAGCAGAGCGGCCACGTCCTCCTCGCCGCGTAAGACGGCGATGCCCCGGCCTCCGATGACCCATGACGGGCGCACGATGACCGGCAGGCCAAGCTGCCCGATCACGCGGCGCAGCGCATCCTCATCCCCGGCCAGCGCCCCACGCGGCCCCTCGATGCCAAGCTCGTCGAGGAGCTGCGCGAAGCGCTCCCGGTCCTCGGTCGTCTCGATCGCCGCGGCGGTGAGCCCGGCGATCGGCACATCGGCGTAGGCGAGGTCCTTGGCGAGGTCGATGGCGGTCTGGCCGCCGAAGGTGAGGACCACGTGTGGTGGCTCGCCGGTGAGCGCCCGCTCGTGGTCGATGACGTCGAGCACGCTCTCCGTGTCGAGTGGCTCGAAGTACAGCCGGCTGCAGGCGTCGTAGTCGGTCGACACCGTCTCGGGGTTGTTGTTCACGACCACCGCGTCGAGGCCCATTGCGCGGATGGCCCAGGCGGCCCGCACACTGCAGTAGTCGAACTCGATCCCCTGGCCGATGCGGATCGGCCCGGAGCCGACCACGATCACGCTGCGGCGGTCGGTGGGCGGCGGCACCTCCGGCAGCGCGTACGACGAGTAGAAGTACGGCGTCTCGGCGGGGAACTCGCCGGCGCAGGTGTCCACGCGCCGATAGGCGGGCGTGATCCCGGCCCGGACTCGGGCCCGGCGCACCGCGACCGGCGGAACGCCCGACAGCGCCGCGATGTCAGCGTCGCCAAACCCGGCGCGCTTCGCGGCGAGCAGCGGCGCCCCAACCACCTCGCGCTCGGCGTCGATGAGCTCGGCCAGCCGCTCGGTGAACCACGGGGCGATGCCCGTCGCCGCGCTGAGCGCGGCGGCATCGGCCCAGCCATGGCGGAGGAGGGCGACGAGGCGCCAGAGGCGGGTATCGGTCGGGGACAGGAAGGATTCGAGGTCGGCCGGCGCGGCGTCGGCCAGGCCCCAGGCCGGGTCCTCCCAGGTCCAGCCCCTGCCCCGTGGCTCGAGCGAGCGCACCGCCTTCAGCAGGGCCGGGCCGAACTCACGGTCGATGGCCATCGCCTCACCCGTGGCCTTCATCTGCACCCCGAGCCGCCGATCCGCGGCGGGGAACTTGTCGAACGGCCAGCGCGGCAGCTTCACGACGACGTAGTCGACCGCCGGCTCGAAGGCCGCCGAATTCCCGCCCGTGGCCGGGTTCGGCAGCTCGTGGAGCCGCTTGCCGAGGCCGACCAGCGCGGCGACCCGCGCGATCGGGTAGCCGGTCGCCTTCGAGGCGAGCGCCGACGAACGGCTGACCCGCGGGTTCACCTCGATGACCCGGTACTCGGACCCGTCCGGCGAGACGGCCAGCTGGACGTTGCAGCCACCCTCCAGGCGGAGGGCGCGAACGATGTTCAGCGCGCAGCGCCGGAGGCGCTGGACGACCGGGTCCGGCAGCGTCTGGATCGGTGCCACCACGATCGAGTCGCCGGTATGGACGCCCATGGGGTCCATGTTCTCCATGCCGCAGATCGCGATCGTCGTGTCGGCGGCGTCGCGGATCACCTCGAACTCGATCTCGTACCAGCCGAGCAGGCTGCGCTCGACGAGCACCTGTCCAATGGGGCTCGCCGCCAGCCCGTTCGCGATCCGCTCGCGCGCCTCGTCGAGGTCGTGGGCGAAGCCGCCGCCCCCGCCCCCGAGCGTGAAGGCCGGGCGCACGACGACCGGGGCATTCAGGTGCTCGACGAAGGCGAGGCCGTCCTCCAGCGACTCGACGACGGCGCTCTCCGGCACGGGCTCGCCGATCCGGGTCACGAGGTCCCGGAACCCGCCGCGATCCTCCGCCGCACGCACCGCGGCCAGCGGCGTGCCGAGGACCCGCACCTCGTAGCGGTCGAGCACGCCCGCGTCGTCGAGGGCCACCGCCAGGTTGAGCCCGGTCTGGCCGCCGAGGGTCGGCAGCAGCGCGTCCGGCCGATGCTCTGCGATCACCCGTTCGACGTAAGCAGCCGATAACGGGCCGATAAGCACCGTCCCGCCAACATCGGGGTCGGTCATCACGGTGGCCGGGTTCGAGTTCACGAGGATGGTCTCCACCCCTTCCCCCCGCAGGGCGAGGCAGGCCTGCACCCCGGCGTAGTCGAACTCGGCCGCCTGGCCGATGAGGATCGGTCCGGAGCCGATGACCAGGACCTTGCGAGGTGCCGTCATGCCCGCGTCGCGTCGACCGCCAGATCGAAGACGCGCGCGGCGTCGATCGGGCCGGGCGCCCCCTCCGGGTGGAACTGGACCGAGGCGATCCTGCCCGACCCGTGGACGAGGCCCTCGACCGTCCCGTCGTTCAGGTCGCGGTGGCTGACCCGGTAGCCGGCTGCGGCGAGCGCCGCGTCGTCGAGGACGCCGACCTCGTGGTTGTGCGCGCCGATGTCCACCCGGCCGGCGGCCACGTCGAGCACGGCATGGTTGCCCCCGTGGTGGCCCACTGGCAGACGGCGAGTCCGTGCGCCGGCCGCGAGAGCAAGGAGCTGGTGGCCGAGACAGATGCCGAGGATCGGCGGCCCGCCGGCGACGGCGGCCCCGGCCATGTCGCGCACCGCGGCGATCTGCGGATCCATGCGCGCCGGGTCGCCGGGGCCGGGCGACAGGACGACGAGATCGGGTTCATGCCCGCGCACGACCTCCGCGGTCGCATCCGGGGGGAGCACCGTGACGCGCAGGCCGCGGGCGGTGAGCGCGCGCAGCAGCGAGCGCTTCACCCCGTAGTCGACGAGGACGGCATGCCCGCGCGGGTCGCCGTCCGCCGGCAGGAGGTATGGCTCCCGGGTCGCGACGCCGGCCACGTGGTCGACCGACTCCCACGAGGCGCTGGCCCGAGCCGCAGCCACCGCTGCACGCTCCGCCGCAAGCCGGTCGTCGCCCGACGCGATTGGGCGGATGACCGTGCGCCGCGCCGCGCCGCGCCGCAGCTCGAGCGTGATCGCGCGGGTATCGACGCCTTCGATGGCCGGCACACCGGCGGCGGCGAGCAGCTCCTCCAGGCTGGCACCCGGGCCGTCGGGCGGGGTGACGAGGCGGGTGACGACGAGCGCTCGCAGCTGGACCCGCGACGACTCGAGCTCCTCGGCGGCGATCCGGTAGTTGCCGGCCATCGGATGGGTGAGGACGACGACCTGGCCCGCGTACGAGGGGTCGGTGAGGATCTCGCCCCAGCCCGTCGCGGCGGTCGTGAAGATGAGGTCACCCTCGGCGGCAACCGGCGCCCCGCGAAGCCGGCCGTGATGCACGGTCCCGCCCTCCAGGGCAAGGAGGCCGGGCACGGAAAACGACGCCGGCCGCCCGATGGCGGCTGGCGTCGTGTCGATGTCGCGCGGCAGGGTCTGCATTCGTGCTCCTTGCCGGTCTCGCAGGGCCGGCGTTAAAGGACCACGGGGAGTCTAGCGGATCATCCCTCCGTTGCGGGTCCCGATTGCTCCGGTGTCGGGACGCGCCGGCGCATGGCGGGCGCGAGCCGCATCCCGACCAGGACCAGGATGCCGACCAGGATCACCAACGGCAGCCCGAGGATGACGAGCCAGATCGCCGCCGCGGCGATCGCCTGGCCCAGTCCCACCAGGGCGGCAACGGCGTTGTCGAAGATCGCGCCCGGATCCCATGCCGACGCGGCCTCCTCGACCGGCGCGGCCGCCGGGACGAGGGTGACGGTCAGGGTCGCCAGGCTGGCCAGCTCGCTGAGCTGGTCGAGCTGCGCCTGGAGCTGCTCGATCTGCCCGCGCACCTCGTCGAGGCGGGCCTGGATGGTGAGGATGTCCTCGATGTCGCTCGCCCGGTCGAGGAGGCTGCGGTACTGGATCTCCGACGCCTCGAGGTTGCGGATGCGCGCTTCGAGGTCGACCACGGAGCCGGTGACGTCCTGCTCGCGCGTGGCCTCGGCGGTCACCTCGGCATCGAGCTCGCGGAGCCGCTGGAGCGCGTCGTCGAAGCGGGCGGCAGGGATGCGCAGCGTGAGCGTCGCCGCGTCATCGGCCGTTCCGGCCTGGGATCCGCCGACGTACCCGCCCAGTTGGAGAGCCATGGCCCGCACCGAGCCGACGGTGCTCGCCACGGATTCGACCTCGAGCGTGATCTCGCCGGTCTTCACGATCTGGCGATCGGCAAGATCCTCGAAGGCGACGCCGCCGTCCTCGCCGCCAAGGTCGTCGCCTGGCGCGGGCGCCCCGCCCTCGTCCCCGCGGGCGTCCGGCTGCCCGACCGCCTCGCCGCCGTCCTGCGGCTCGAGTGCGACGCCGGCCCCGGATCCGCAGGCGGCCAGAACCAGGACCAGGAGGAAGATGAAGGCGCCGATGGTGATGGCGCGCCGTCGCGCGCCCGGGTGCGATCGGGTTCGATCGCCGTGACTGCGGGGCATTGGAGGAACCCTCCCGTGTGGCATCAGTACCGGCAAGACGCCGGTGCCGTTCATCTGGTGCCATGCCCGGGTAGCATCTCCTTCGTGACCGAAGCCTCCAGGCAGATCAACCTCGACGACGAGGCCGCGCGCGCCAACCTCGCGCCGCACGAGTTCGATCGCGACTGGATCCGAGCGCATCTCGCCGAGGAGCGGGCCAAGGCCAGCCTGCTCGGCGAGATCCGCGAGGCGATCTTCGGCGCGCAGGACGGACTGGTGAGCACGCTGGCCGTGGTGAGCACGGTCGCCGGAGCGAGCGCGGAGCAGTTCCCGATCCTCATCGCCGGCATCGCGTCCGGGCTGGCGGGCGTGTTCAGCATGGCCGCCGGCGAGTACATGAGCAGCAAGTCCCAGCGCGAGATCTTCGAGGCGCAGCAGGCCGGCGAGCGCCAGGAGGTGGCCGAGCGGCCGGGGGAGGCCGAAGCCGAGATGGCCTTCATGTTCGCCGAGGATGGGCTCCCGGCCGAGGACGCCGCGGAGGTGGCCCGGATCATCGCCCGCAACCCGCGCGTCCTCCTCAAGACGATGGTCGAGAAGGAGCTGGGCCTCACCGGGGAGCACTCCGAGGGGACGCCCCTCCAGGGCGCGGTCATCATGGGCGCCTCGTTCGGGCTGGGGGCGGTGGTCCCCATCATCCCCTACCTGCTGCTCGACATCGGCCTGGCGGTGTACTTCTCGGTGGCGGCGACCGCGGCGGTCCTGTTCGGCATCGGTGTCGTGAAGTCGCGTTGGACACGGCGCGGCTGGCTGCGCTCAGGGGCCGAGATCCTGGCCCTGGGAGCGGTGGCCGGTATTGCCGGCTACTTCTTCGGGAACCTGCTGCCCGGCCTGCTGGGCGTCCCGGCCGCCGCCTAGCCTGGCTCGGCGACGGTGACCCGCCGCTGGCGGACCTCTCCCACGCGGCGCACGAGCGCCCACATGAGCGCGTATGCCGCGCTGGCGTAGGCGATCCCACCGATGACGTCGACCACGTAGTGATCGGCGGTGTAGACGATCGTGAAGGTCACCGCCGCGAAGTAGCCGAAGCTCCACCACCCGGTGGCGCCGAACGCGCGGCGCAGGGTGAGGAAGGAGAGGAAGGCGAACGCCGCGTGGAGCGAGGGGAAGGCGGCCACCGGGTTCGCCGAGAGCGCGAGGAAGGCCACGTCGTAGAGCGACTCGCCGTCGAGGCCGATGCTGCCCACCACCGAGCTGAAGGCGTGCAGCTTGAGGTCCGAGATCGCCGGCTCGCCGGGCAGCGCGCTGATCTGCCCGGCCGCGGCCGCGTACCACGGCGGCGCCACCGGCACGAGCAGGTACGTCACGAACCCGGCGAAGCTCAGGAGGATCAGCGCGATGAGGTACGGGTGGAACAGGACCCGCCGATACCGCCACAGCAGCACGGCGGTGAGCACCGGCAGGACGAAGTGGAAGTAGTAGACGACCGTTCCCGCCACCGCCAGCCAATCGGTGCCCGATGCGGGGTGCAGCCACCCCTGCAGCAGCGCGGTCGGCAGCTGCCCGCCGAACAGGGAGCGTTCGAGCCGCGCCACGTCGCCGACGTGGACCGGCATGCCGATGTCGTCCGCCAGGCCGCGCATGAGCTCGTAGGCGAGGAACAGCACGAGGAACGGCGTCCAGTCGCGAAGCGCGGCGAAACGGTGCCGCACCGCGATCACCCCCAGCAGCGCGACGGCCACGAGCAGGACGTCGGCGGTGAGCGGCACGCCCCGGACGACCGTGAGGAGCCCGACGAACCCCCCGTACAGCAGCGCGCCGCCGAGCAGCAGCCCATCGGTCCAGGCCGAGAGGTCGCCGTTCGGCTCGTCCGCGTCGCGTGTCGAGGCAGTGGCGCGCGCCGTCGTCTGCGCCATGGGGGCTCCTGCGTGCTCGGTCCGCGCAGGATACGACGTCACTTCGCGCGGCGTGCCACGCGGGCGAGCAGCCAGCGCGTCCCGAAGTACGCGGCCGCGGCATAGGCGATGCCGGCCAGGACGTCGATCACGTAGTGGTCGCCGGTGAACACGATCGCCCACCACACGAGGACGGCGTAGCCGAGTGCCGCCCAGCCGATGGCGCCGAACGCGCGCCGCAGCACGAGGAAGGCGAGGAACGGATAGCCGGCGTGCAGCGACGGGAAGGCGGCCACCCCGTTGGGATTCACGCCATAGAAGACGTACGAGCTCAGCTGGTCGCCATCCGGGTAGCCGAGCGCCTCGGCGATGACGCCGAAGGCCTCCGGCTTCAGGTAGCGGATCACCGGCTCGCCGTTCGGGCCGTCCAGGAAGCCGTCCTGTGCCGCCATCCAGGGTGGGGCCACCGGCAGGAGCAGGTACGTCACGAACCCGGCGAAGCTGAGGGCGATGAAGGCGGCGACGTAGTCGTGGTACTGCGGCCGGCGGCGGACCCAGAGCAGCAAGCCGGCGACGATGGGCAGCGCGAAGTGGAGCATGTAGAGGACGGTGGCCACGATCGCCGCCGGCCCAACCCCCGTCGGCGGCGCCAGCCAGTCCTGGAGGACCTGCGTCGGCAGGTGGCCGAGCGAGATGAGCCGCTCGGCGGCGATGACGTCGGTGACGTGGACCGGGAAACCGGCGTCGTCGGCGATGCCGCGCATGAGCTCGTAGGCCAGGAAGATGGCGACGAACGGGATCCAGTCGCGCAGGAACAGCCGCGTGCGCCCGAGCACCACGCCGACGAGCAGGAACGCGACGAGGAGGACGTCGGGCGTGATGAGCAGGCCGCCCGCCACCATGAGCGCCACGACGAGGAGCGCATAGGCGAGGATCGCAGACAGCAGCCAGCGCTCGTTCCGCGCGCGGAGATCCTGCTCGGGATTCGCGGCCATCGGCGAATATTGGCCGAATGCGAAT
>DATBIK010000063.1:0-12733 GCA_036556985.1 Candidatus Limnocylindria bacterium
GACACGAGGAGCAGGAGGAAGGCGACGACGTTCACGACCGGCAGCTCGGTCGGGCGCCGGATCGCGCCGAGGATCCACATCGGGACCGTCTCCGTCCCCGGCCCGGCGGTGAAGAGGGTCACGATGATCTCATCGAAGCTCAGCGCGAACGCGAGGAGGCCGCCCGACAGGAGCGCGGTCGCTATGGACGGCAGCGTGATCCGCCGGAACGTGGTCCACGAGTCCGCCCCCAGGTCCGCCGAAGCCTCCTCGGGGGAGCGGGGCAGACGGCGCAGCCGGGCGATGACGTTGTTGTAGGCGATGACCACGCAGAAGGTCGCGTGGCCGACGATGATCGTCCCGAGGCCGAAGTCGACCCCGGCGGTCTGGAAGGTCGTCCGCAGCGCGATCCCGGTCACGACGCCCGGAAGGGCGATCGGCAGGACGAACAGGAACGAGATCGTCTGCCGGCCGAAGAAGTCGAAGCGGTGGACGGCGAGTGCGGCAAGCGTTCCCAGGACGAGCGCGATGCCGGTGGCGCCGAGGCCGGCGAGGACCGAGTTCACGATCGCCTCGCGGAGCCCGGGGTTGCCGAACGCCTGCCCGAACCAGTGGAGCGTGAAGCCGGTCGGCGGCCAAGCCTGCAACCGGCTCGGGTTGAAGGCGTAGACGATGAGGATGACGAGCGGCAGGTAGAGAAACGCGAGGACGAAGCCGGTCGCCGCTCGGAGTGCGATGCGCGTCCAGCGCGACTCGGTCATCCGCGTCGCCTCACAGGGACTCGAACGCGCCGAGGCGCCTGGCGACGAGCAGGTACCCGATCATGATCACGATCGGGACAAGTGAGAAAGCCGCCGCGAGCGGCAGGTTGCCCAGGCTCGAGTTGTCGTAGATCACGTTCCCGATGAACTTGGCGTCGCTGACGAGGTCCGGGGTGATGTAGTCCCCCAGGGTCAGCGAGAAGGTGAAGATCGACCCCGCGACGAGCGCCGGGAAGACGATGGGCAGGACGACCCGCCGGAAGGTGGTGCCGTTTCGGGCGCCGAGGTCGGCGGACGCTTCGAGCAGCGATTCGGGAATGCGCTCGAGCCCGGCGTAGATCGGCAGGATCATGTACGGCAGCCACAGGTAGCTGAGGACCACCCACGAGTTCAGGAGCTGCCCGAGTCCCGGAGCGTCGATGCCGAACGGGGTCAGCATCCACTCGAGGATCCCGTTGCCCTGCAGGATCGCGCGCCAGGCGTACACCTTCACGAGGTAGGCCGCCCACAGCGGCAGGAGGATGGCGACGATGAGGATCCCGCGCGTCCGAGGCGAGGCGACGCGCGCCATGAAGTACGCGATCGGGAAGGCGAGGATCGCATCGGTCAGGGTGACGGCCACCGCGATCCCGATGGTTCGCAGCGCGATGGTGCGATACACATCGTTGCTGATCAACGAGTCGAAGGCGTCCAGGCTCCAGGCGAACGGCTCCACCTGCCCGGTGAAGGCATCCTTCTCCCAGAACGCGCCGAGCAGCAGGATGAAGAGCGAGCCGATGTAGGCGATCACCATCCATCCGACCGGCCCGGCAAGGAGCAGCCGGACCTGGGCGCCAGGGTGGGCATGGAGCCAGGCGGCGGTCCGCCGCAGGCGGCCATCCGGCGGCCGGATGCCCTCGGGCGGGACGGCGGTGGTGGTCATCGGGTGGCGGTCATCATGCTCCCCGGGGACGGATCCCCGGGGAGCACTTCGGTCACGAACGAATGGCCGGGTGGTAGCTCAGCCGCCGCGGATGTTGGTCCAGGCCTCCACCCAGTCGTCCTGCGTCACGCAGGTCGTCGCGTCGTCCTCGTCGGCGCAGCTCTCCTGCGGCGTGGACCAGTACCAGATGCGCTCCCAGTACTCCGCGTCGTCGGCGTGCTGAGCCTCGCAATGGCCGGGCGACAGCTCCTCAGCCGCCTCGCAGGCCTGCGGGCTCGTCGCCGCCTCGCCGAACCAGACGGTGGCCTGCGCGTTCGCCTCGGGAGACATCATGTGGTCCATCCACATGAGCATGCAGTTCGGATGCTCCGCCTCGGAGTACATCATCCAGGTATCCGACCAGCCGGTCGTCCCCTCCTCGGGCGTGATCGCCTCGATCGGGGCGCCATCGGCCTGGAGGAGGTTGACCTGGAGCGGCCAGGTCGTTCCGACCACCACGTCCCCGCTCGCGTAGGAGCTGATCTGGTCGGTGTAGTCCGCCCAGTACAGCGGGTCGTTCGCGTCGAGCTCTTCGAGAAGGGCGATCGCCGCGTCGAACTGCTCCTGGGTGAGCTGGTACGGGTCCTCGATCCCCAGGTCGGGCTGGGTGTTCTTCAGGTACAGGGCGGCATCGGCGATGAAGATCGACGAGTCGTAGACGCTGATGTCCCCGGCATGTTCCGCCCCATCCTCGAAGATGACACTCCAGCTCGTGGGTGCGTCGGTCTCATCGGTGTTGTAGGCGAGAAGGTTCGGCCCACGGCCGTGCGGGACGCCGTAGTTCACGCCGTCGACGGTGTTATGCGGCAGGTCCTTCAGGTCGGCGAAGACATTTTCGTAGTTCTCGAAGATGTCGGTGTTGATCGGAGCCACGAGGCCGCTGGCGATGAGCCGGGTCGTGGCGTCGCCCGACGCCGCGATGCCGTCGTACTAGCCCGACTGGATGAGCGACACGCCGTTGTTCGAGTCGCTCATGTTCGTGGCGTTGACCTCGCAGCCGGTCTCCTCCTCGAACGACGTGACCCAGTCGAACGCCGGGTCGGTCTGGCCACTCTCGGCGTAGCCGGCCCAGATGACGAGATTGAGCTCACCCTCGCCCTCGCCGATCTCCGAGATCGCGCTGGCGCCAGGGGAGCTCGAGGTGCCGCAGGCGGCCATCACCAGGGCCGATGCGACGAACAGGACGGGAATCCGCAGGTGCCTCATTGAACTGTCTCTTCCTCCGTGTCCCCCGTTGGTGACTCGCTCGCGGCGAGGCTCAGCACATGGCGCTGCTTCCAGATGAGCCGGACCTGCTGGTCGCGGGTCGCAAGCGCCTCCATCGATGAGGTCTCCAGGTTCTGCCGGGTGACAACCAGTTCACCACCACCGTCGAGGGCGACGATGTACCGGGTGTCCGGGCCGATGTAGACCACCTCCCCAATCCTTCCCAGCGCCGATACCTCGTCATCCCCCGTGGGGGTGGCGGGATCGGCCAGCCGGATCTTCTCCGGGCGAACGGTGAAGACGCCATCGCGGCCGATGACCGCCCTCGCCGCCGCATCTGTCAGCAGGTTGCTCGTGCCGACGAAGCCGGCGACGAACGTGGTGACCGGGTGCTCGTAGACGTCGGCGGGGGTGCCCACCTGCTCGATGACGCCATGATTGAACACGGCCAGGCGGTCGCTCATGGTGAGCGCCTCCTCCTGGTCGTGCGTGACGTAGATGAAGGTGATGCCCACCTCCTGCTGGATCGCCTTCAACTCGATCTGCATGTCCTCGCGCAGCTTCAGGTCCAGTGCGCCCAGTGGCTCGTCGAGGAGCAGCACGCGGGGGCGGTTGATGAGCGCACGCGCCAGGGCGACCCGCTGCCGCTGCCCGCCGGAGAGCTGCGACGGCTTGCGTCGCTCGAAGCCCTCGAGGCGGACCTGGCGCAGGGCCTCGGTGACCCGGCGCCGGCGCTCGTCTGCCGCGACCCGCCGCACGACGAGCCCGTAGGCGACGTTGTCGCCGACCGACATGTGCGGGAACAGGGCGTAGTCCTGGAAGACGGTGTTCACGTCCCGGTCGAACGGAGGCAGGCCGGAGACGTCCCGTCCGTGGAGAAGGATGCGGCCCGAGGTCGGTTGCTCGAAGCCGGCGATCATGCGCAGCGTCGTGGTCTTGCCCGATCCCGACGGGCCGAGCATCGAGAAGAACTCTCCGTCGGCGATCTCGAGGTCGATGCCGGCGACGGCTTCGAAGTCGCCGAAGCGCTTCACCACGCGGTCGAGGACGACCGCCGGGATGGCGGCTTCCGGACGAGCGGCCGCAGGGGTAGCCACCGGGCTCGGGGTCATCGGTTCGACGGCCACCTGCTCCTGTCACCGGGCGCCGGCCGCAGGGGTCGGCTCGGGAAGCGTCCGGGATTGGCGCACTTTGCGGTCCGGTGGCGGCCGGTGTCAAGCGAATTCAGGACCGCCATCCGGCGCCGATGCCCGAACCCTTGGCGGGAGCGGCGCCTGCCCGCGGAAACCGCGGGGTGCGGCTGCTAGAGTCAGCCCTCCGCGCCACCCGATCCGGCCGCCCGGCCGCGGTCCGTGGCTGTCCATCGACGAGGGAACCGCCATCGAACCGGGAGTCCTGTTCGGCCTCGCCTCCGCTGCCGGCTTCGGCGCCGGCGACTTCTCGGGCGGCTTCGCCGCACGACGCGCGCCAGCCTGGGTGGTGGCCGCCGGCGCCCAGGTCGTGGGGCTGGCGCTCCTCCTCGTCGCCGTCGCCGTCACGCGGCCTGCCGCGCCGGACGCCGGTACGCTCGGATCCGGGGGGCTGGCCGGCGTGTTCGGGGGCCTCGCGCTGGCGGCCCTGTACACCGGCCTCTCGCTCGGCAGCATGGGCCTCGTCGCGGCGCTGTCCGGCGTGGGCTCGGTCGCCATTCCCGCCGTGGTCGGCGCGCTCGTCCTCGCCCAGCACCTCACCGGCGGCCAATGGCTCGGCGTCGCGGCCGCGGCCGGCGCCGGCCTCCTCGCCAGCTGGACGACGACGCAGGGCGTGAACGCCCGGGCCATCCAGCTCGCCGCGATCGCGGCCGTCGGCTTCGGAACGTGGTTCGTGCTCCTCGACGTCGCCGCCGAGCGGCACGAGCTGTGGGCGCTCGTCGCCAGCCGCGCGGCCGCATCGGTGCTCGTCGGCGGGATCGCCCTCGTCCTCGTCCGCCGGGGACGAACGCCGGCGCGCGGGCATCGGGCGGCGGTCCCGTTCATTGCGCTCGCCGGCGGCCTGGACGTGATGGGCAACGCCGCCTTCGTGCTCGCCACGACGACCGTGCCGGTCGGCATCGCCGCGGCGCTCTCCGGACTCTATCCCGTCGTCACCATGCTCCTGTCGTGGGCCGTTTTGCGCGACCGGCTGCCGCCGGTGGCCGTCGGCGCGGTGGTTCTCGCGGTGGGCGGTACCGTCCTCATCTCCATCGGCTGATGCCCGGAGGCCGGCGCCGCTCAGCGACCGCCGACCGGCCAGCCGCCGCCACAGGATGCCTCCCGGATCCGAGTGCCCGTGCGAACCATCGGTCCACCTCCTTGCCGTGCGCGGACACCGCGCCGCGCCGTCGGACGGAGGGAACCGCACGGGGCCTTACCGGCCGCTTACCAGCGGCTTATCGGGGACCCGGGGCTTTCGTATCATGGCGCCGCCGCACCGCTCGCGAGACTTGCCTGTCCATGACCTTCGATCGCGTGTCCATCGTCCAGGGAGCGCTCGACAGCTTCCTGTCGAGCGCGCAGCCGAGCGATGACCGGCTGGCCCCGGACGAGCCCCTCCGCCCGGGGAGCGCCCTCACGGCGCGCCGCGCCATCGGCCTCTTCGAGGACCAGGTCCTGAGCCGCGAGCTGGACGTCGCCGCGCGGGAGCTGAAGAAGACGAACCGCAGCTTCTACACGATCAGCTCGGCCGGCCACGAGAGCAACGTCGTGCTCGGCGCCCAGCTGCGGATCGACGATCCGGCCTTCCTCCACTACCGCTCCGGTGCCCTGATGATGGCCCGCGCCCGTCAGCTGCCGGGCACGACGCCGGCCTTCGACACGCTTCTCGGCATCGTGGCCAGCCGCGACGATCCGATCGCCCAGGGTCGCCACAAGGTATGGGGCAGCCGCCCGCTGTGGGTCCCGCCCCAGACCTCGACCATCGCCAGCCACCTGCCCAAGGCGATGGGCCTCGCATTCAGCCTGGCCCGTGCCCGGCGGCTGGGCGTCGACCCCGGCCTGCCGCCGGACGCGATCGTGGCCTGCACCTTCGGGGACGCGTCGGCGAACCACGCCACGGCGCTGTCCGCCATCAGCACGGCGCGGTACGCGGTGCGCATCGGCCTGCCCATGCCGATCCTGTTCGTGTGCGAGGACAACGGCACCGGCATCAGCGTCCCGACCCCTTCGGGATGGATCGCGGACACGTACGCGAACCAGCCGCACCTCGCCTACTTCGCGGCCGACGGCGAGATCGACGAGGTCTGGGACGCCGCGGCCCGCGCCATCCACCACGTGCGTGCCGCCCGCCAGCCAGCATTCCTGCACCTGGCCACCGTCCGGCTGTGGGGACATGCCGGCAGTGACGCGGAGCACGTCTACCGCGACGCCGCCGCGATCGCCGCCACCGAATCGGCGGACCCGCTGCCGCGTGCCGCGCGCCGGCTGCTCGACACCGGCGCCGCCACCCCGGACGAGCTGCGCGCCATCGTCCGCACCACCCGCGAGCGGGTCATGGCCGCCGCCGAGGAGGCCACCCGCCGGCCGCGGCTGGAGACCACCGCCGAGGTCACCGCGCCGATGGCGCCATACCACCCGGAGCGCGTCGCGGCACGCGCCGCCGACCCGCCCCCGGATCCGGCGCGGAGGGCCGCGATCTTCGGCGATGCCCTGCCCGAAGAGGCCACCCTGCCGAACGCGCGGACGATGGCCGGGGCCATCAATGCCGCTCTCACCGATGAGCTGGCGCGCCGGCCGGAGCTCATCGTCTTCGGAGAGGACGTTGCGCGGAAGGGCGGCGTCTACAACGTGACGAACGGCCTCCAGCGCCGGTTCGGCGCGGGACGCGTCTTCGACACGCTCCTCGACGAGACCTCGATCCTGGGCATCGCCCAGGGGGCGGCACACATCGGCCTCCTCCCGATCCCGGAGATCCAGTACCTCGCCTACGTCCACAACGCGCTCGACCAGCTGCGGGGCGAGGCGGCTTCCCTCCAGTTCTTCAGCTCCGGCCAGTTCCGCAACCCGATGGTGGTGCGCGTCGCCGGACTCGGTTACCAGAAGGGCTTCGGCGGCCACTTCCACAACGACAACAGCATCGGGGCCTTGCGCGACATCCCCGGCCTGGTGCTCGCGGTCCCGGCCCGCGGCGACGACGCGGCCCGCATGCTGCGCGGCGCGATCGCCATGGCGGCCGAGGACGGACGGGTGGTCGTCTTCCTGGAGCCGATCGCCCTCTACCACGAGAAGGACCTCCACGCCGATGGCGACGGCGGCTGGCTGACGGGCTATCCCCCACCCCCCGACCACCTGCTTCCCGGCGACGTCGGCGTGTACGAGCCCGATGGCGTGGGCCGGCCCGACGTGCTCCTCGTGAGCTACGCGAACGGGCTACGGCTCTCCCTCCAGGCGCAGCGCCGGCTCCGCGAGGCGCATGGCATTGGCGCTCGCGTGCTCGACCTGCGCTGGCTGAGCCCGCTGCCGCTCGAGGCGGTGCGGGCGCATGCCGCCGAGGTCGGGACCGTCGTGGTCGTCGACGAGTGCCGCCGCACGGGAGGGGGTGTGGCCGACGCCCTCGTCGCCGACCTTGCGGAGGCCGGCATCGGCTCCCGACTGGGGAGCGTGCGCGCCGTGGACTCCTTCGTGCCGCTGGGAACCGCCACCGCCGCAGTCCTCGTCGGGGCCGACCAGGTCATGGCGGCCGCGCTCGCCGCGGTGGGCGGGCGGACGCCGGCGTGACGCGGGCCGTCCTCGTCTGCCCCGGCCGCGGCAGCTACGCGGCCGGGTCGCTCGGCTCGCTGCCGCCCGACCATCCGCTCGTGCAGCGGGCCGAGGAGCTGCGCGCCCGATACGACCTCGAGCCGCTCCTCGCCCTCGACGGTGCCGAGCGCTTCGACCCGGCGCGGCACCTGCGCCCGGGGAACGCCTCGCCGCTCATCCTCGTCGCCACGCTGCTCGACGTGGAGCAGGCGCTGGCCGACCACGACGTCGTCGCCGTGGCCGGCAACTCGCTCGGCTGGTACACGGCCCTCGCCATCGGCGGCGCGCTCACCTTCGACGACGCGTTCCGGCTCGTCCAGGAAGTCGCCCTGCTCCAGGAGCTCCCCGCCGCCGAGGGGAACGGTGGGCCGGGCGGGCAGGTCATCTACCCGCTGAGCACTGCCGAATGGCAGCCGAGCGCGGAGCTCGAGGCGGCCGTGGCCGAGGCCCTCGAGGACGACGACGCGGCCGGCGGTCGTGTCTTCCCGAGCATCGACCTCGGCGGCTACGCCGTCCTGGCCGGGGACGAGGCCGGGGTGCGGCGCCTGCTCGACCGCCTGCCGCCGGTGCGCATCGGCGAGCGGCTCTTCCCGCTGCGCCTCGCCCAGCACGGCCCGTATCACACGCCGCTCGTCGCTCACGTGGCCGAGGCGGCGCGCGGCGCGCTCGACGCCCTCGAGTGGCGCGCGCCGCGGATCACCCTCGTCGACGGCCGCGGGGCGCGCTGGACGCCGTGGTCGACCGACCCGCAGGAGCTGCGCGACTACACGCTCGACGAGCAGCTCGTCACGCCGTTCGACTTCGCGACGAGCGTCACCGTCCTCCTCCGCGAGGAGGCCCCCGAACTCGTCGTGCTCCCCGGACCTGGCAACTCGCTCGGCGGCATCTGCGGCCAGCTGGTCGTAGCCGAGGGCTATCGCGGCATCCGAACCCGGGCCGATTTCGAGGCCGCCCAGGCCTCCGGCGAGCCGGTCCTCCTCTCCATGCGCCGATGACGGTCGCGGTCTCCCCGGCCGATGCCACGGCCTCGCTGCGGCTGGACGTCCCGCTCGACCTCCCGCGCACGCTGACGCCGGTCGCGCACGGCCGCGGCGACCCCACCTTCCGCTTCATCGGCGGCGCGGCCTGGCGCACGACCCGCACACCCGCCGGGCCAGCCACGCTGCGCCTCGCCGCGACCGCCGAGCGGGTGGACGCCGCGGCCTGGGGACCGGGCGCCGACGCCGCGATCGATGCCGTCCCGGCGCTCGTCGGCCTGGAGGACGACCCGGACGCGCTGGTGCCGCGGCATCGGCTCATCGCGGAGCTCGCGCGGCGCTTCCGCGGCGTTCGCCTGCCGCGCACCGGGCGGGTCTTCGAGGCGCTCCTGCCGGCGATCTGCGAGCAGAAGGTCACCGGCGACGAGGCGCGCGCCGCCTTCCGCGCGATCGTGCACCGCCACGGCGAGTCGGCGCCCGGTCCGGCGCCCGCGGGCATGCGGCTGCCGCCGGAGCCATCGGTCCTTGCCGGGCTGCCGTACTTCGTCTTCCATCCGCTCGGCCTGGAGCGACGCCGGGCGGAGGTCGTGGTGCGCGCCGCACGGCTCGCCCCGCGCCTGGAGGGAGCGCCGCAGGCGGAGGTGGAGCGGCTGCTCTGCGCGACGGCGGGGATCGGGCCCTGGACCGTGGCCGAGACGACCCGCCTGGCGCATGGCGACCCGGACGCGGTGAGCGTCGGCGATTACCACATCCCGAACCTCGTGGCGTGGGCGCTCGCCGGGGAGCCGCGCGCCGACGACGCCCGCATGCTCGAGCTGCTCGAGCCGTACCGCGGGCAGCGCGGCCGCGTCCAGCGGCTGCTCGAGGCCTCCGGCATCCGGGCGCCGCGCTACGGCCCGCGGCTCGCCCCGCGGCGCATCGCCGACCTGTAGCTTCTGCCATGCCGTCGTTGCAGCTTGCCATCGCCACGGTCGGGACCACGGGCGACGTCGTGCCCTTCGCGACCCTGGCGCGAGGGCTGCGCGCCGCCGGCCACGAGGTCCGGGCGGTGTCGTGGGAGCTTCACCGCGGCGCGTTCGAGGCGGCCGGCGCGGCCTTCTCGCCGGCCGGCCCAGCCACGACCTGGGACGAGATCGCCGACACCGCGCGGCGCGCCGCCGCCGCGCGCTCGCCGCTCGACCAGGTCGCGTCCCTGCGCGACTTCCATCTGCGGGACGCCGAACGCCACTACACGGCCCTGCGCGAGGTGCTGCCGGGCCACGATCTGGTCTTGCTCAACGGCTACCACAGCCTGGCCGTGGCCGCGGCGCGCGACCTCGGCCTGCGCTGGGCGACCGCCGTCTTCGACCCGGTCCTCCTGCCCACCGCCACGCGGCCGCCCGCCGGCCTCCCCTCCCTGGGTCCGCTGAACCGGATCGGGTGGTGGATGCTCGACCGCATGCTCGGCCGTCTGAACGGTCCGCTCGACGACGCGCTGCGCGCCGCGGGCAGCGCCTCGGCCGATGACATCCCACTCTTCCGTGGCCGCTCCCCGTTGCTCCACCTCGTGGCGTGCTCGCCGACGATCGCGGGCGTCCCCGGCGACCTCGCGCCGCACGTCCAATTCACCGGCGCCTGGACCGACCCCGCCCCGCCGGCACCGTTGCCCGCGCCCGTCGAGGCCTTCCTCGCCGCCGGCCCGCCTCCAGTCGTGATCAGCTTCGGCTCGATGGCCTTCTCCGACCCGGCCCGCCTCGGCGCCATCGTGGTCGAGGCGCTGCGCCGCGCCGGCCTGCGGGGCATCGTGCAGGCCGGGGCCGCCGGCCTTCGCCCGGCCGCGGCCGACGACCTGCTCCCCGTGGACGCGCTCGACCACCGGTCGCTGTTCCCACGCGTCGCTGCCGTGGTGCACCACGGAGGAGCCGGAACGTCGCACGCGGTGGCCGCCGCCGGCGTGCCGTCGATCGTCGTGCCGCACGTCGGCGACCAGGCGTTCTGGGCCGATCGGCTCCATCGGCTCGGCGTGAGCCCCAGCCCGGTCCGCCCACGGAGCCTCTCAGCCGAATCCCTCGCCGATCGCCTGCGGGAGGCCACGACATCGGGCCAGATGCGGGCGTCAGCCACCGGCCTGGCCGAACGGCTGGCGAGCGAAGACGGCCTGGCGAACGCCATCGGCCTCCTGGAAGCCGCCGCCGGCTAGAGCCGGTGCACCTCGTGCGCGGCGTCGCGCAGCTCGTCGCGGAAGTCGGGGTGCGCGATGGCGATGAGTGACTCGGCCCGCTCCCGGATGCTCCGGCCGTGGAGCTCGGCCACCCCGTACTCGGTGACGATGGTCTGGACGTGCGCTCGCGTCGTGACCACGCCGGCGCCCTGGTCCAGGAACGGCACGATCCGCGAGATGCTGCCACGCGCCGCGGTCGAGGGCAGCGCGATGATCGCGCGCCCCTCCGGCGCCAGGGCCGCGCCCCGGATGAAGTCCATCTGCCCGCCGACGCCGGAGTAGAACCGCTTCCCGATCGAGTCGGCCACGACCTGGCCGGTGACATCGACCTGGATGGCGGAGTTGATGGCCACCATTCGTCGGAAGCGACGGATCACCGAGGTGTCGTTCGTGTAGTCGACCGGCCGCAGCTCGATCATCGGGTTGTCGTCGACCCAGTCATATAGCCGCTGCGTGCCCATCAGGAAGGCGGAGACGACCTTGCCGCAGTTGATCTCCTTGCGCCGGCCGGTGACCGCCCCAGACTCGACGAGGTGCATGACCGGGTCGGTGAACATCTCGGTGTGGATGCCAAGATCCCGCTTGTCGTGGAGCGCCCGGGCCGTCGCCTCCGGGATGGCGCCGATGCCCAGCTGGAGCGTGGCGCCGTCCGGGATCAACGCGGCGATGTGCTCGCCGATGCGCCGCTCAACCTCGCCAACGGGCTCCTCGGGATACGCGTAGGGCGGGATGTCGACCTCGACCGCGCGATCGATCTGTGAAACGTGGATGAACGTGTCCCCGTGGGTCCGCGGCATGGACGCGTTCAGCTGGGCCACGATGACCTTCGCGCTGCGCGCCGCCGCCAGCGAAGCGTCGACGCTGGTGCCGAGCGAGCAGAAGCCGTGGGCATCGGGCCGGGACAGGTTCAGCAGCGCGACGTCGAGCGGGATGATCCCCGAGCTGAACAGGCCCGGCACGTCCGACAGGAAGACCGGCACGTAGTCGGCCCGCCCCTCGTTCACCGCCTCGCGCGCGTTGCTGCCGATGAACAGAGCCTTGTGCCGGAAGCTCCGCTCCAATCCGCGGGCCAGGAGGGGGCCGGGGCCCTCGGTGTGGAAGTGGACGACACTTACCTGGCGGAGCTCGGGCGCACGCGCCACGAGCGCCTCGAGCAGGACCGATGGCGTGGCCGCACCCCCGTGCACCCACAGCTGCTGTCCGGAGCCGATGCCATCCACCGCTTCCGCGGCCGAGACGATGCGCATGGCCCCAGTCTAGGAAGGCGGCATCCGGAGCCGGAGTGACCTAGGTCCCGATCACGCGGGCCGCTTGCACGGGCTCCGGGGTGCGAACGGCAGGCGCGGCGAGCGGGATGCCGGGGCCGACTGGCACGCGCTGCGACGGTTGCACGGCGATCGGCTCCCGTTCCATGGCCGCCGGTTCGGCGAGCTCGCACCACGGGCCCTCGGTCCGCTCGACCGACGAGGTCGTCAGGAAGCGGCAGCGCAGGCATTCGTCGCCGAGGACGGTGCCGCGCGCGGGACAACGCACGAGGAGGCCGGCCACCTCGCGCGTGACCTGGTGGCAGACGACCCACTCCGGACCCACGGCCGCAATCTCGCTCCCTGGCAGGAGGCCATGCTCGACGTTCGATCAGCCGCCTCCCATGGCCGTTCGGACCCTTCGACGGGACCCCGGTCCCATCCGAACCTGACCCTTGGCCCTACGGGAACCGGGCAGATTTCGCGACTCTGAGGCCGGTGCGGCGCGGGACGCCCTGCCCGCGCCCACCCTTCACGACCAGGGCGACCGGAGGAGGAAGGCGCCATGCGACTGCTGCTCGCCTACGACGGCTCTGCCTGCGCGGACGCCGCCCGCGACCTCGTCGCGCGGCTGCCGCTGCCGGCCGGGTCCGC
>DATBIK010000064.1:0-15398 GCA_036556985.1 Candidatus Limnocylindria bacterium
CGTGGACGTCGCGAGCGGCCGCGGCCGCCTCGCGCACGCGCGGCACCCACTCGCCGAGCTCGTCCTCGTCGTACAGGTAGCGGAAGCGCTCCACCACCGGGATGCCCCTTGCCTCCCAGGTCTCGGTGCGCCGGCCGTGGAAACGGACGACCGCCAGCTGGGGTGAGGTGACCGCACTGATCGGGGGCAGCGCGGTCTTGGTCTGCGGCTCGTCGACCATGACGAACGGGATCTCGTACTTCTCCAGGAAGCGGATCGTGCGGTCGGCGTTCTTCTCGTTGAACCACGACCCGTGGCGGAACTCGACCGCCAAGGGCACGTCGCCGAGGCGCTCGCGGGCGGCGACGATCGCGTCGCGCGACTCGTTCGACGGGAAGAACCAGCGCGGGTACTGGAGGAAGATGGCCCCCAGCTTCCCGGCGGAATGGAGCGGCTTCAGCGCGTCGAGGAACTGCTCCCAGATGGCGTCGTAGATCTCCGCCGGCAGGTCGCGGCCGTAGACCCGCTTCTTGTCGAGCAGCTCCGCCGGCAGCGCCTCGCGCAGCTCCTTCGGGAGGCGCTTCACCTCCGAGGGCTGTCCGGTCATCAGCGCGTGAGCTTTGATGTCGAACGTGAAGTCCGGCGGCGTGCGCTCCAGCCAGGCCTCGCCCATGCGCCGCGTCGGCAGGGCGTAGTAGGTGGCATCGACCTCGACGATCGGGAATTGGTCGGCGTAGAAGCGCAGCCGGTCCTCGGCGGTGGTGGCGTCCGGCGGGTAGAAGACCCCGGGTGCCGTCATGGTCGGGTCGGTCCAGGACGCGGTGCCGATGCGGACCGTCCCATCGGCCACCCGCAGCGGATGGCGCGCGGCCTCGGCGTGCTCTTCGCCCCGTTCGCCGGCGCGCTCCGGCCCCGGATCGTGCTGCGCGGTCATCAGCCCAGTCTAGGGGAGGTCGGATCACGCGATGCGCGACCTCCTCCTCGCCGCAACCGCTACTTGAACTTGAACCAGGCCTGCCGGACGGACCCGTCGATCAGCTTCATCTCGAACAGGTAGCACTTGCCCTTGTAGTTCTTCGGCGTCTTCCAGTTGTAGTGGTACTGGTCGGAGACCGGGTCGTACTTCAGGCCGCTGTTCGTGTCCGTCGTCTCGTCCGGAGCGATCGGGTTCGTGTCATCAGGCTGGCTGCAACTCGTCAACACCGCCTTCGGCCAGCCGGGGGCAAAGATGCCGAGGCCGCGATTCCCGCCGAGCGAGAACTTCATCGGGACGGTGCTGCCCGCCTTCACGACGTTCAGGGTCGGCAGGTTGTCAACCGGGCTGAGGAAGCCGCTCCATGGCCAGACGTGGTTCACGCTGGTCGTGGCTCCGGACGGCCGGAACGTCGTGTCGCTGATGACCAGCGTCGCGCAGGACGGTGGCCCGCCGCTCAACGGACCGTTGAAGCAGGCCTGGATCGTGTACGAGCCAACTGTTGGCGGAAGGGTGCCGAGGCGTGCCTCGCCGACGAAGTTCGTGATCGAGGTCCGCTGCGTCGTGCCGCTCGGCCCGGTGAGCGTGAACACGATGGTGCGCTCGGGCAGCGGCGCGTCGTTGCTGTCCTTCAGGCGCGCGACGATGCCGCTGTCCGCCCCCAGTGTCACGTTCGGGGCACCTGCGACCAGGGCCAGCGTGGTCGCCGCCTTCTGTACCGTGAACGGCGCGCTTGCCGCCGAGGGGTTCGCGTCCGCATCACCCGGGTAGCTGGCGGTCAGCGTATAGGCTCCCGGCACGGCGGTGAGCGGCAGCTGGACGCTGGCAACGCCCGACCCATTCGTAGTGCCGACGCGGGCAACGCCGCCGAGCGAGAAGATCACCGGGCGCCCGGCTGCCGGGGTCGCCCCGGTCAGGGTGGCGGTGAACGTCCTCGTCTCGCCGTAGACGCCCGTCGCCGGGTTCGTGCTGGCGAGCGTCAGCGTCGTGTCGTCGCGCTCGACGGGATCACCCGCGATGCGGTGGTACACGCCGAAGTTGTCGTCGAGCGTGACCAGGCCAACGCCGTTCACGGCCTGGACGATGAACTCGATCTGCCGGCCGGACATCGGCGCCAGGGAGATCGTCTTCGTCCACAGGGTCGAGTCGTTCGGATCCTGGACGAGGTCGACGGAGGTCCACTGGTTCGCGTGACCGGTGTACGTCACCCAGACTTCCTGGATGCCCGCCGCCGGGTCACCGGTGACGTGCGCCCGGAACGTGACCTGGCCGCCGTTCACCTCGGCCGCGATGCCGCTGATGCTGGGTGCCGCGGCCAGGGCCGGCGTCACGCTCCCGTATGTCTGGACGTTGCTGCTGTAGAACAGCCGAAGGTTCAGGTTGCTGTAGAGCCGCAGCGTCGACTGGTTCACGCCGAGGCCCAGCGACCGATGCTGCGCCGGGGTGACGAGCAGCTGCGTCGCCGACCCGCCGTTCAGGCCGTCGTAGTACGACGGCGTCCACATCCGCATGGGATAGAACACCGGCGAGGTGAACGGCGCGTGCACGCCGCGGATCTCGGTGGTGGCAGCGCCGGTGAGCGGCACGACCGTCGAGTCGGCGTACGAGCCGCCGCGGAAGCCGATGCCGCGCAGCACGGTGCCGGAGACACCCACGTTCCGGGCGTCGAGCGGCAGGGCCGGCTCGGCCGGGTTCGTGGTGATCCCGTCCGGTCCGCTGTACCAGGTGGCGGTGACGTTCGGCGCGCCGTCGAGGCCGGTCAGCGGCAGGGTCCGCTGCGTCAGCTGGCCGCTGAAGCTGAGGTTGATGTCCGATCTCTGCAGCCCGAGGGTGAGGCCCGGGTTGGCAGTGAACGTGGTCGGCGCCGGCACGACCGACGGGTTCGGGTCCGCCGGCACGCGGCCGCTCGGCATGTTCACGCTGAGCATCGGAAGGCCAAAGACGGTCGCCTCGAGCAGCGCCTTCTCGTGGATGCCGCGGATGTCCGGCGTCTCGCGCAGGTACTCCTGCTTGGCACGGACGAGCGCCTGGCCGATGGAGACCGGCCCGCTGCCGACGCGCAGCTCATGCGCGAACGACCCGTAGATCCGCTCGCTGTACTCGATGAAATCGGTGTCGCCGTACTGGTAGCCCGTACCGGCGATGAGGGTGGCCCGCTTCTGGGCCATGGCCTGCGGCCAATCGAGGGGCACCGTGAGGCCCGGCACCGCATCGTTGTCGATGATGTTGTAGCCGGAATGGCAACCCGCGCTGAAGATGATCGCGTTCGTGAGGTTGACGCCGGACGACACGAGCTCCGTGGTCAGCAGGCTCGTCGAGAAGTCCGCTGCCAGCGCGCTGTTCGCGCTGAAGTGCCCGGCCAGGAAGGTGATGTCGTGGCGCGAGCCGAGGAAGGCGGTGCGCAGCTGCGTCGCCGTCCAGGAGGCAGGATCGGTGGGGGAGATGTTGTTCGGGGCAATGAGCTCGTCGACCGGGCGGCCGGTGCCGGACGCCAGCTCGTCCGAGACCGCGTTCGCCGCATCCTCGAGGAAGTCATAGCCGGTGACCAGCGAGGTCTGCGGCGCCACCACGCCGTTCGTCGCCGTGTAGGCGTCGATCATGCCGGAGGCCTCGACCGCGGTCTCCACCAGGCGGCCGACGGCCAGCTGCGGCACCGGGAAGGTGCTGGCCCGCAGGCTGATCTCGGTCCCGGCGCCGTAGGCGTCCTGGCCGAGGACGTAGTCCAGCCGGAGGCTCGACTCCGAGTGGCTGTCGTTCTTCACCGGCGGGACGTAGCCGGACTCCATGCCGAGGAGGCTCTGGTCCGGGTAACGGAAGAACGGGATGGTGTCGTCGCCGCCGATGATGACGACGTAGGCGAGGCCGGGGTTGTTGGCCCGGTACGAATCGACGACGTCCTTGATCGCATCGGCGACGAGGTTCTTCGCGTACGGGCACGCCTTCTTCCCATCGGCCTGGCTGTTGAGGCTGGCGACGCGACCGGAGCCCACGTCGACGACCACGCCCGCCACATCGGGCCGGGTGGCGAACGACGCCAGCTTTGTCTGGAGCGTCGTCTTCTCGCTCGCCGTCCCCGGCGTGCGGGCCAAATCGGTCAGGATGACCGTCTTCAGCGGCGTGCCGTTGACCGTCAGAGCCGGCTGGTTCGTGGGGGCGCTCCCGATCGGTCCCACGCCCGCGCACGAAACCCCGGTGGTGCTGTAGGAGACGTTGAACGAATCGGCGGGGTTGAAGGCGCCGTTGCGACCCGAGACCCGCACGTAGAAGTGGCCCGTGTTGTTCCAGGTGTTCGCGATGACGATCTCGTCCGCGGTTCCCGACGTGGCCGCATAGCCGATGAGGCTGCGGACCTGGGCGCTGGCGAACGCATCCTCGCTGAACACGCTCGGGCTGAACGTGGACGGGCTGAACGTGGACGGACTGAACGCCGATGGGCTGAAGGCGCTGGGGCTGAATGCGCTCGGACTGAAGGCCGATGGGCTGAAGGCCGATGGGCTGAACACGCTCGGGCTGAAGGTGCTCGGGCTGAACACGCTCGGGCTGAAGGCGCTCGGGCTGAACGCGCTCGGGCTGAAGGCCGATGGGCTGAACACGCTGGGGCTGAACGTGCTCGGGCTGAAGGCGCTCGGCGCGAACTCGGCGGACAGCCGGATGAGATCAGACGGCTCGGTGAGCTCGGTGTACGCCTGGGCGATGTCCTTGAACAGGGCGAGGTCGTAGTCCGCCGGCAGGCCGGTCAGGTTGACGGTGACGCGCGCGTTGGGCGCGATCGAGAACTTGTACCAGCGCGCCTGTCCGGCGCTGTCCAGGATGCCGGTCGCGCTGCCGGGGCCGCTGATGTCGAGCGCGCGCGGCCAGGCGTCGTTTGCCGGGCTGGCCGGTACGCAGGCCGAATGCTCCGACGTCGAGCCGTTCGGCGCGGTGGCCGTGGCGGTAATGAACGCCGTGCTCGGCACGGTCGCGGTGACCGTCGCGAACTCGGCGTCGCCCTGGGCGTTCGTCGTGACGGTGGCGGTGCCGAGCGGCGTCGCGCCCTCGCCAAAGCCGGACGGGTCGCAGGCGGTATTGGCGAAGAAGCTGATGGTGAACTGGGTCGACGGCGTGCTGTTCAGCCGCCCCACGAAGCCGGCGTCCGCGCTTGGTGGAGGGGGAACGGCACGGACGATCACCGGGGCGTTCTGGAGGCCGTTCGGGCCGCCGTCGGCGTCGCCGGCGTCGTTCGGGGTGACCCCGTCGTCGCCGAGGTCGATGCCCAAGCCGCCGTTATTGGCGGTCGAGTTCGTGTCGAGCGTGTTCCCGGCCACCGAACCGATGACAGCGATGCCGTCGCCACCGTTCCCGGTGAGCCGGTTGCAGTCGATGTCGTTGTTGCCGCTCTCGATGCGGATGCCGCTGCCGGGGAACCCGCTGATGTCGAGGCCGCGGATCGTGCTGCCGCCCGAGCCGGTCCCCAGGACGAGGCCGTTCCCCGTCGTGCCGGTCAGGTCGATGGTCAGGTTGTCCGCGAGCGGTGCGGTGCAGCTCGCCCCATCCTGGGTGAGGCCATCGATGACGACCGGGTCGGAGATGGCTGGCAGCGCCGAGCCGAGCGCGATCGTGCCTCCTGCGGCGCCACCGATGCCGAAGCTGATCTCGTCCGGCCCGCCCTCGCCATTGGCGTGGGCGTTCGCGAGGAGGATCGCCTCGCGCAGGGTGCAGTCGTCGACCGTGCAGGAGCCGTCGTCGTGATCGGCCGCCGTGTTGACGGTGATGTCGGCTGGATCCTGGCCGACGGCCACGGTGAGCGTCTGCGTCCCGAGGTCCACGCCGTCGGCGAGGCCGCGGATGATGAACTCGTACGTTCCCGACGACGCCGACTCGGGGACGTCGACGTTGACATCGAACTGGACGGTGGCCGGGGTGGCCACATCGGTGTGACTGGCTGGGTCGAAGCTGATCCAGCCCTCGGTGCCCTCGACGCTGGCGGAGACGAGCTCGAGTGTCACCTCGTGGGCCACCGTGAACGAGCCCTCGACGAGGTCTATGATCTGCGGCCCGAGGTTCGTGCCGCCGTTCACGCCCGCGCCACCCGGAGCGGCCGCCTCCGCGATCGACTGGTAGCACTCGAGCGATGTGGTCGCGGTCGACGCCTGGCGGATCATGAACAGCGTTCGATCGCTGTCCGCCATCCCGGCCAGCTCGGTGGCGGTGTTGAATCCGTCCGTACTGATGTCGGCGCAGCCGGCAAGCCCAGCGGTGCCCGCTCCGTGGGGCTCCGCGTCGCTGATGACGACGACGATCTTCTTCGATCCGGTGCGCCACCCGATGAGATCGGCTGGCGGAGACGCGTAGCTGTTGTGGAAGACGGTGTTATGCGCCTCGGGGTTGTCGCCACCCCCGCCGGTGGTCATTGCGTTGATCGCGGCCTGGACCAGAGCGGCGTCGGCCGTCATGGCCTGTCGCAGGGCGTAATGCGGCGTGTCTCCGGCATCACGGAACTCGACGACCGCGAAACGCGCGTCCGGGATCGAAGCCTGGACGCCGTTGACGATCTGGGTGGCATCGGACTTCGCCTGCGCCAGGGAAGCGCCCATGCTGCCGGTGGTGTCGATGGCGATGAGGATGTCGGCGCTGGGCGGGACGGCCGGGATGGTGACCGTCTTCACCTCGGTGCCGGAGCCTCCCGGTTCGATGACGAGCGTGGTCTCGGCGGGGGTGAGCTCCGCCTGGGCCCGGAAGGGCACGGCGAGGCTGAGGCTCATCGCCGCGGCAAGCAGGAGGACGGCCGGAAGGACGAGGGTCGCGGCCGATAGCAGGCCGGACGCGGAGGGAAGCGCGCGGGGGCGCGCAGGGTCGGACGGCACACGCACGGATCGACGCCAGATCACTGATCCACCTCGGGGCACTGGTGGGGCTCGGACGATCCCCCTAGCGGCGCCGGAACATAGGTGTCTTCGGCCCGGTAGCCCACGCATTGTACTGGGGGCCACAAGTACCCCGCGTCCGCTGGGCGTCAGCCCCGCAGTCGGCTATCTGCCAGGTCGAGCGAGTCCGCAACCGGACGCCGAGCACCACGCCGGCGAGCCGCGCTCGCGGCGCGCGCACCGATGACATCGCGAGCGCTCGCCAGACGGGTGGTGATGTCCTCGTCGAGCGCCGCTCCCCGCGGCGATCCGATGGCTTCGCGCATGGCATCCGCCGCGCCGAGGAGCTCGAATGCCTCGCGCGTCGCGCCGGACGCGGCGACCAGCTGTGCCACGTCCTCGAGCAGGAAGGCGAGCGCCCACTGATCGTCGAAGCGCCGGTACGTCTCGAGCGCCGCCAGGTAATGCTCGCGGGCCTCGTCGAGGTTGCCGAGCCCGCGGTGTGCGTTGCCGAGATTGTTCTGGCCGATCGCCACCATCCATGCGTCGCCGACCTCTCGATTGGCCGCGATGCCTTCCTCGAACGAATCGCGCGCCTCGGCGTGCTGCTCCTCGTGGAGGGCGATCATGCCCAGGTTGTTGTACGAGTTTCCGAGCGCCCAGCGGTCGCCCAGCTCGGAGCGAATGGCGAGCGCGCGACCGTGCGCATCCCGGGCGGCCGGGTAGTCTCCCGCGTACTCCGCCACGATGCCGAGGTTCGAGTGGAGGGCAGCGGTCGCGGTCCGGTCGCCGACCCGCTCGCGGATCTCGAGGCTGGCGAGATATGAGCGCCGCGCCTCGTCCAGGTCGCCGCGCTGGGCGGCGACCGTCCCGGCCAGGTGGAGGACGAGCCCCAGGCCCTCGTCGTCGTCCACGGCTCTGAACTCGTCAGCGGCGCTGGCCAGCCGCCGGCTGGCCTCGTCGTAGCGCCCCTGCTTGCGGGCGACCTCGGCCAGCGCCGCCTCCGCGCGCCCGACCAGTGCGCCGTCGCCCACCTCGCGCGCGAGCCCGAGCGCCTGCGTCTCGACCTCCTCGGCGCGGGTCCAGGCGCCGGTGACCTCGAGCACTTTGCCGAGGTCGAGCAGCGCGGTCGCCCGCTCGGCACCGTCGAGCATCTCCGCGAGCCGCTCGTAGTAGCCGATCGCGATGTCGTTCGCGTAGCGGCGTCGGGCCGAGTCAGCCGCTCGCCGGATGAACTCGCGCTTCTTCGCCTCGTCGTCGCCCCGCGTGTAGTGGTGCGCCAGCAGGTCCAGGTGTGGCTCGAGGTCGGCCGCCTCGGTCTCCTCGATGTAGCCGCCCACCCGCCGGTGCAGGCCGGCCCGAATGGCGAAGGGAAGGCTCTCGTAGGCGACCTCCTGGGTGACGACGTGGCGAAACAGATAACTGAGGGTCTCCGCCTGGTCGAGGGTGACGAGGTCCTGCGCCCGCAGCACGTCGAGCCGCTCGAGGATCTCGTCGAGCGTGCCGAGCTCCGGATAGACACCCGGCAGCATCGGCGCCCGGAACAGCCGCCCGATCACGCTCGCGATCTTGATCGCCCGGCGCGGATCCTCGGCCAGGGCGTCGATGCGCGACAGGACGAGGGTGTGGAGGCTGCCGGGCAGCTCGAGGCGGGCGATGGCATCGGCGTCCGACAGCAGGATGCCCTGGTTGGCGACGAAGTTCAGCAGCTCCTCGGCGTAGAAGGGGTTGCCGCCCGCGCGCTCGACCACGGTCTCGACGAGCGACTCGGGTGCGGTCACATCCGCCCCGAACAGCTGGCTCGCTTTGGCGGCGATCACCGAGCGGGTCTCCCCCGGGCCGAGCTGATCGAGCGGAAGCTCCCGAAAGTGCGGCAGCCGCCCGAGGCCCAGGCCGCCGCCCGGCTCGCCCGCGGGGCGGTAGGCGAGCACGAACAGGATCCGCCGCGCCGGGGTCGCGCGCGCGAGTGCTTCGAGCAGGTCACGCGACGGGCCGTCGATCCAATGGCAGTCCTCGAGGACGAGGACGATCGGTTCGGCCTCCGTACGGCGCGACAGGATGGTGGCCAGCAGGTCCTCACCGGATGCCTTGCGGAGCTTCGCGTCGAACGCGCGCGTCAGCTCGGAGTCCGCCATCGATAGACCGATGACGTCGCCGGCCAGGGGCGCGCGCTCGATCAGGCCAGGGTCGATGGCGGCCACCGCCCGCTCCACGGCGGCGCGCTGCGCCTCGGGGCTCGCCTCGTCGTCGACGTCCAGCAGCCGGCGCCAGATCTCGCGCCACACGAAGTAGCTCGTGTTGCGCCCGTACGACTGGCACTCGCCGAACGCGACGAGGATCCCGCGGCGACGGGCGCTGCGCACGAACTCGGCCACGAGCCGCGACTTGCCGAGTCCCGCCTCTGCAGCCAGGCCGATGACGCCTCCGTGGCCCTCGTTCGCGGCGACCAGCGCCTCATCGAGGGTCGTCAGCTCCGCCTCACGCCCGACGATCGGCAGCTCGAACCGGACCTGCCGCCGCGAGGCGAGCGCCAGCGACGAGGAGAGGACGTGGACTGCCACCGGGTCCGCCTTGCCCTTCAGTCGCAGCGGCTCGATGGTCTCCCACACGAAGCCTTCGCCCGCGGCGCGCCGGACCTCGTCGCTCACGTAGATGCGACCTGCCGGCGCGGAGCCCATGAGGCGGGCCGCGAGGTTCACCGCGTCGCCGAGGCACACGAACGTGCGGCGCATGGCATGGCCGTACGTCCCGCTCCGCAGCTGGCCATATGCGATGCCGATCTGGATGTCGCGCGCGGCGGTGTCGTGATCCAGCGTCGCCAGCTCCAGGGCCGCGGTCGCGGCCCGGACGGCGTCGTCCTCGTGGGCGACCGGCGAGCCGAAGACGCCGTACAGGTACGCCCCCTTGTCGCCGAGCGTGAGCTGGAGCACGTTGCCGCCGTAGCTCTCGAAGATGCGCTCCGCGCGGACCACGAACTCGTTCAGCTTCTCATCGGCCGCGTCATCGGTATCGAAGTCGATGCCGCCAAAGCGCAGGAAGACCGGATAGGCCGGCCGCAGATCGGCGAGAAACTCGCCGCGGCCGGCGGTCAGCCGCTCGAACACGTCCGGCAGCAGCCAGTGGCGGACGATCGCCGGGTCCAGAGGCCGCCTCGGCTCCGCCTCCGGCGCCTCGGGCACCTCCACGGCCAGGCCGCCGACGACCGCGACCGTGTGCCCGGTCTCGGGGTCGCTGCGCTCCTCGGCGATCGTCACCGCCTTGCCGAGGGCGGCCACGGCGGAGGCATCCAGCACGATCTCGCCCTTCTCGGCGGCGTGCTCGGCATCGGCCAGGGCGTCGACCAGCTGCCCGGCCAGCACGTCGATGTACTGCACGTCGGGGTCGCCGACCACGAAGCGCCGCGCGGGTCCCACCGCGATCGACACCTTCATCGCCAGCCTCACCTCGGTGCCGCCTGGCGTCACGACCTGCCCCACCCGGTCCATGGCGGCCTGCATGCCGATCGCCGCCGCCACCGCCCGCCGGCCGTCGTCGCCGTCCAGCCAGCCGGTGATCGCGTCGCCGGAGAAGTAGATGACGTTGCCGCCGTAGCGGTCGAGCTCGGCGATGACGGCGTGGAAGGCACGGTCGAGGTTGGCGGTCAGCTCCTCCGCGCCGCGCTGCGGGCCGAGCTCGTTGCGAAGCGCCTCGGTAAGGGGTGTGAAGCCCGAGATGTCGGCGAAGATGCCGCTGCCCTGCACGCGGTCGGGCAGCTCGAGCCCGTCGGCCAGCGCCCGTCGCCGGTCACGGGCGATGTACGCCTCCGGGTTGTCGATCGTCGCCGGCGTCGCCGGAGCGGCAGTGGCATCGGTCATTGCGCGGGCACGTGCGGATCGGGGCGAGTGTACGTGACCGGCGAACCGCTCAGCGGACGGGGTCGAGCCCGCGCCGGAACGCCGCGATCCGATCGAGCGCGTCCTCCAGGCGTGGACCGATGCCGTGGCGGAGGCCCGGGTAGACGACGAGCTCGTGGGCGGGGAGCTGCTCGACCGCACCCCGCAGCAGCTCGATGCGCGCGAACGGGTCGCGATCGCCGGACAGGAGGAGGACCGGGCACGCGATCCGGGGCCAATGGGCCGTGCGTTCCCTCCAGCGCTCGGTCCTGCCAGGCGGATGAAGCGGGTACGACAGCAGGACGAGCCCGGCATACAGCTCCTCGGCCGCCAGGAGCGAGGCGACGCGCCCGCCGAACGAGTGCCCGCCGATGATTGCCGCCCCATCAGGCGGAGCGGCCTCGCGGTAGCGGGGGATCGCCCGCTCCGCGGCACCCTTCGGCAGGGAGACCGCCTCGGCGGCGAGCCCGCGACGCCGCAGACCCTCGACGTGCGAGCGCATGCTGGCCGCCGTCCCGGACGCCCCGTGGGCGAGGAAGATGGTCGGCTCGGCCATGGCGCGTAGCGTAGCGGGCGACACGCTTCGCACGACCTACATATGGCCGTCACACGCCGGCGCTTCAATCCGGTGCGATGGACGCACCGTCTCCCGCTCCTTCTCGCCTGCGCGCGGCGATCGCCGGGCTCGTGTCCGGCGCGCTCGGCGTGGGGGTGGGGGAGCTCATCGCCGGCCTCGTGCCCGGCGCGCCGTCGCTGGTCCTCGCAATCGGCAGCGGGGTCATCGAGCTCCAGCCGCCCGGCGCGAAGCAGTTCGTCGTCGACCTGTTCGGCGAGGCCGACAAGCTGGTGCTCAACCTCCTCGTCGCTGCGGTGGCGCTCGGCATCGGCGCGGCGCTCGGCGTCCTCGCCCTGCGCTCGTGGCGGGCGGCGGTGGCGGGCTTCGCCGGCATCGGCGTGCTCGCCTTCGCCGCCTCGCGCCTGGAAGGGGAGCAGAACGACCTCATCCTCTCGGCGCTGACGAGCGTGCTGGCCGTGGTGGTGGCGATCTACACCTTGCGCTGGCTGCTCCGGCTGGCCGCGCCTGAGCCGCGCGCGGCCGAGATGCCGGACTTCTCGCGGCGGCATTTCCTGGGGGGAGCGGTTGCCGTCGCGGGCGTCGCCGCCGGGGCCAGCGTCGTCGGTCGGGTCCTGCTCGAGAATCGGGCCGGGCGGGTGGCATCGGTCCCGGACGTGCCGGCCCCCGGGCAGACTGCGCCGCCGCTGCCGCCGGGTGCCAGCCTGGACGTTCCCGGCATCAGCCCCATCGTCACCCCCAACGACAGCTTCTACCGCATCGACACCGAGCTCCTCGTCCCGCGCCTCGACGCGAGCACCTGGTCGCTCGAGGTCAACGGCATGGTCGACAACCCGTTCACCATCGACTACGACGAGCTGGTTGGCATGCCGCTCGTCGAGCAGTACGTGACGATCGCCTGCGTGAGCAACGAGGTCGGCGGCCGGCTGGTCGGCAACGCGAAGTGGCGCGGCGTGCGGCTGCGCGACCTCCTCGACCGCGCCGGGGTGCAGGACGGTGCCACCCAGATCGTGGGTCGCGCGCATGACGGCTGGACGGCCGGATTCCCGACATCGTGGGTGGCGACCCCGGAGCGCGAGGCGATGGTGGCGGTGGCCATGAACGACCAGCCGCTGCCCCCGGAGCACGGCTACCCGGCGCGGCTCATCGTGCCGGGGCTGTACGGCTACGTGTCGGCCACGAAGTGGCTCACCAACATCGAGCTGACCCGGCTCGAGGACTTCGACGCGTACTGGGTGCCGCGTGGCTGGGCCAAGGAAGCGCCGATCCTGACCCAGTCGCGCATCGACCGGCCGAACGACGGCCAGACGGTGCGGCCCGGCCCGGTGCCGATCGCCGGGGTGGCGTGGGCGCCGGACCGCGGCGTCTCGCGCGTCGAGGTCCAGGTCGATGAGGGCGAGTGGATCGAGGCCGAGATCTCGGCGCCGATCTCGGACGCGACCTGGGTGCAGTTCGTCCACCCCTGGGAGGCGACGAGCGGCAACCACACGGTCCGCGTGCGAGCGACCGACGGGACCGGCGAGGTACAGACCGCCGAGACGTCGCGGCCGGACCCCGACGGCGCCCGCGGCCACCACACCATCAGCGTGCAGGTGGCTTGACGGCCCGCGCAGAATCGACGGCGTGCCAGCGCCGGCCGCGCCCCTTTTCATCGTCAATCCGATCGCGGGGAACGGCCGGGCGCACGGACTCGCCCCCCGCATCCAGGCCTGGCTCGCCGAGCGCGGGCTGACCGCCCGCCTGCTCGAGACCCGGGAGCGCGGCCACGCCGAACGGCTGGCCTCGACCGCCGGTGACCTCGGGCACGACCGGGTCGTGGTGGTGGGCGGCGACGGCACGATCCAGGAGGTCGTGAACGGCCTGCTCACCGCGGCACGCGCTCCGGGCGATGGGGTGGCGGCCCTGGGCGCCATCCCCGCGGGCAACGGGAACGACCTCGTCCGAGACCTCGCGCTTCCGCTCGACCCGATGGCCGCCCTGGCCGTCGCCCTCGGCGAGGAGACGCGGCCGATCGACGTGGCCGTGGCCCGCGGTGACGACGGCCGCACGCGCCACTTCGCCGTGGCCGGCGGCGTCGGGTTCGACGCGCGGGTGGCCCACGTCATGTACGGCCACCGCTTCCCCTGGCAGCGGGGGAGGGCCGGCTACTTCCTTTCGACCTTCCTCGAGCTGCTTCGGTTCAGGAACCATCGCCTGCGGCTGACCCTCGACACGCACGACGGAACGCGCGAGATCGAGCGCACCTCGCTGCTCGTCGCCTTCGCCAACGGGCCGTACTACGGCGGCGGCATGCAGATCTGCCCGGGCGCCGACCCCGCCGACGGCCTCCTGGACGTCTGTGTCGCCGGGGACCTGAGCCGATGGGAGGCGATCCGCCTGCTGCCCGGCATCTACCGCGGCGCCCATGTCGGCCACCCGAAGGTCGAGTTCGTGCGGGCCCGATCCATCCGCTTCGACGGCGACGACGGCACCCTCGTCCATCTCGACGGCGAGCCGTTCGGCGCCATTCCGCTCACGATCGACCTCCTGCCGGCCGCGCTCCAGGTGGCGGTGGCGGACACGGGGCCACCGCCCATGCCTTCCGCTACCGTAGGCCGGTGACCGAGAACACGGCGCAACCGACGCGAGGACAGCGGCTGGTGGGCGCGGGCGGAAAGGGTATCGGCACCGTGGACGCCGTCTTCGCCGACTACCTGCTCGTCCGCACCCACGGCCTGCTGCCGGTGGACCTCTACGTGCCGCGCTCGGAGGTAACCACCGACGAGCGGGGACGCCTGAGCGTGCCGCTCGACCGGGACGCGGCCTACGCGGCGTGGCACCGGCCGCTGAAGCGGGTCGAGCATGACTGACGAGGAACGCGAGCTGCTGCGCGCGGCGCGCGAGGTGCGGATCGAGACGAGCCGCGGCGAGGGCGCGCCGGTGCATCGGACCATCATCTGGGTGGTGGTGGACGACGCCGACCGGGTCCTGGTGCGCACCTACCTGGGGCCGGGATCGCGCTGGTACCGCGAGGCCCTCGCCAGCGGACGGGTTCGCCTCGTCTCCGGCGAGCGGGCCATCGACTTCAGCGTCGAGGCGGCGACGGATCCGGATCGCATGGAGGCCTGCTCGGACGCGCTGCGCGCCAAGTACCGCCGCAGCGTCTCGCTCGACGCCATGCTGCGAGACGAGGTCCTTGGCACGACTCTCGAGCTGCATCCGCACCAGGACTGAGTGCGCGGTGGCATCGGTGATGCGGTACCCTCAGGCGTGATGGATGAGCAAGCGCGCGCCGATGCCTTCTACGCCCACGTCATGGGCGGAGGAAAGGTGGAGGCCGATGACTGGATGCCCGACGACTATCGCGCTGCGATCCTGAAGTTCGTCGAGATGCACGCGAACTCGGAGCTCATGGGCGTGCTGCCCGAGCGCGAGTGGATCCTCCGCGCGCCGACGCTGAAGCGGAAGCTTGCGCTCACGTCGAAGGTCCAGGACGAGGTCGGGCACGCGCAGCTGCTCTATCGCGTGGCGGAGGACCTCGGCAAGTCCCGCGAGGCGATGCTCCAGGACCTGCTGGCCGGCAAGACGAAGTTCCACAACGTCTTCCACTACCCGACGGCGTCGTGGGGGGACGTGGGCATCATCGCCTGGCTGGTGGACGCTGCTGCGATCGTCAGCCAGCAGGCCCTGCGCGACTCCTCCTACGCGCCCTACGCGCGCACCATGAAGAAGATCTGCTGGGAGGAGAGCGTCCACATCATGCACGGGCGTGACGTGGTGCTCACCCTCATGAACGGGACCGAGGCGCAGCGCGCGATGGTCCAGGACGCCCTGGACCGATGGTGGGGCCCGCTCATGCAGATGCACGGCCCACCCACCGATCCGGCGAAGGACCGCGACCTCATCTGGAAGATCAAGGCCAAGGGCAACGAGCAGCTGCGGCAGGAGTTCCTGTCGATCTACGTGCCGCGCATCCTCGAGCTGGGACTGACGATCCCGGACCCGGAGCTGCGCTACGACGAGGCCGACGGGCGATGGCGCTATACCGAGCCCGACTGGGACGAGCTGCGCTCGGTGGTCACGGGCCATGGCCCGAAGTCGCAGGAGCGCCTCCAGTTCCGCCGCGATGCGCGTGACGTGACCCAGTGGGTGCGCGATGCGATCATCGGCCCACAGGC
>DATBIK010000065.1:0-15801 GCA_036556985.1 Candidatus Limnocylindria bacterium
GGCGACGCGAACTCGCCCACCGCCGGCACCTTTGACGAGGAGCCGCCGCCGGCCACGCCGTGCGAGGTCCCGGCCGAGGATCTGACGCCGATTCACGCGATCCAGGGCAGCGGCTCCGCCACGCCGTTGAACGGCTCTGACGTCGTCGCGCGTGGCGTCGTGACGGCCGACTTCACGAGCGGTGGCGCGAGCGGCATCCCGGCGAACCAGGGCCTCCGCGGCTTCTTCATCGAGGCCACCGCTGCCGATCGCGACGCCGACCCCGCGACGTCGGAGGGCCTCTTCGTCTTCGACGCGGGCGGGGCCTTCGACGGCGAGATCGGAGATCCGGTCGCCGTCGCCGGCACCGCGGGCGAGGGCTTCGGCGTCACCCAGGTGACGCTCGATGCGTTCGAGGTGTGCGAGGGTGCCGCGACCGATCTCCCAATCGCGGCCGAGCTCACCCTCCCGCTCGCTCCGGTCGAGCGCGACGCGGCCTGGGAGCCCACCGAGTCGATGCGGGTCACCCATCCCGAGCTGACCGTCACCGAGTTCTTCCAGGTCGAGCGCTTCGGCGAGATCCGCCTCTCGGCCGATGGCGTGCTCCAGACGCCGACGAACGTCCACCTGCCGGGCAGCCCGGAGGCCGAGGAGCTGCTCGCCGACAACCTGGCCGCCCTGATCATCCTCGACGACGGGCGCACCGGCCAGAACCTCAACCGCCTCAGCGGCGACTCGCTGCTCCCCTACGTCGAGGAGGGCGGCACGCTGCGCATCGGCGACGAGCTCCTGGACGAGACCTTCGTCCTCCACTTCGGCTTCTCCGCCTGGCGGCTTCAACCGGTCGACATCGACGCACTGACCGATGCGCTGGCGGCGAACCGAACCCGTCCGCGACCCCAGGATCCGCCGGACGTCGGCGGCACCCTGCGGGTCGCGAGCTTCAACGTCCTCAACTACTTCAACGGTGACGGCGAGGGCGGCGGCTTCCCGACCGCCCGCGGCGCCATCACGCAGTCCGAGCTGGACCGGCAGACCACGAAGCTCGTCGATGCCATCCTGCGGCTCGACGCCGACGTCTACGGGCTCATCGAGATCGAGAACGACGGCGGCGCGCGCCAGGCAGTCGAGACGCTCGTGAGTGCGCTGAACGAAGAGCTCGGATCCAAGACGTACCGGTTCGTCGATACCGGGGTCATCGGCACCGACGAGATCAAGCAGGCCTTCATCTACAACCGCTGGACGGTGCGCCCCGTCGGTGGGTTCGCGCTCCTGACGAGCGCGGTCGATCCCCGCTTCGACGACACCCGCAGCCGTCCGGCGCTGGCACAGACCTTCCTGCGCCTGGGCAGCGGCGAGCGGGTGACCGTGGTCGTGAACCACTTCAAGTCGAAGGGCCAGAGCGAGCTCACCGATACCACCTCACCCGATTACGACCAGGGCGACGGGCAGGGCTTCTGGAACTTCACCCGGACACAGTCGGCGCTGGCTCTCGCCGATTGGCTGGCCACGAACCCGACCCGTGTGCAGTCCCTCGGCAGCCTGGTCATCGGCGACCTGAACGCCTACGCCCGCGAGGACCCGATCCGAGCGCTCGAGGACGCGGGCTTCGTCGACCAGCTTCGACGATTCGCCGATGGGATCCCGTACACGTACACGTTCGACGGGATGCAGGGCACGCTGGACACGGCTCTCGCGCGCGGCACGGTCGCGAGCCGCGTGACCGGGGCCGCGGTGTGGCACATCAACGCCGACGAGGTGCCGGCCATCGACTACCTCGAGGCGGGGCCGAGCTCGCTCGGCCGGTTCCGGACCGCGGAGATCGCTGCGGCCTACTACGACCCGACCGCGTTCAGGTCGTCAGACCACGACCCGGTGGTCGTCGGGCTCGACCTCGGGAGGAGCCGTCACCCCGGGCGGCGGTAGATCGTCCCAGCGGACTGCAAGAGACGAGGCCCGGGAGCGATCCCGGGCCTCGTTTCATACGACGGTGAAGGGATCAGATCGGCCGCGGATGATGGACGAGCGAGCCGCCCGTCGCATAGCGGACGACGAGATCGACGACGAAGCCGACGATGACGGCGCCGATGAGGGCCGGCAGCACGAACATCCCCTCCCACTCGGGACCCCACGTGCTCAGGGATCCGAGCGCCTCGCTGCCGAGCCAGCCGCCGACGATCGCGCCGAGGCCGGCGATGCTCCACTCGTAGCCGTTCGTCACGTCACCGACGTACTGCAGCACGAGTCCGATGACGACCGCACCGGCGATGAGGACGATCACCGCCCAGGCCGTCATGCCGACATTCCAATTGATGAGCTCGAGCATCTCGATTTCCTCCTTCGCGAAAGCAATGCCTCGGTCACGACGATCGGCGAAGCCGGCGCGCGAGGCTAGTGCCATAGGTCAGGAGCGCCGGGGGCGGGTCGGACCCCCTTCCTATCGAGCGTCAGCTGCGGGCGATGCCCGCGACGAGGCGCATGACCAGGCGCACCACCACGAGCGCCGCGCGATCGTTCACGTCCCGGGCCGGGACGAGCTCGGTGAAGGCAGCGCCCACCACGTGGCAACGGGCGGCGGCGCCGGCAAGGAGGTCCCCCGCCTCGTCGTAGCTCATCCCGCCCGGGCTCAGGCCGGAGACGGCCGGCATGACCGACGGGTCCAGGCCGTCGCAGTCGAAGGCGACGAAGACCGATGCGTCGGCCGGCAGCTGCTCGAGCGCCCATGCCACGCCGCGCTCACGCAGCTCGCGGGCGGTGACGAGGACGTTGCCCGCCGCGCGGGCGTCGGCCACGTCCCCGGAGCGGGCGCTCCCCACGCCGCGCAGCCCGACCTGGACGATGCCGGCGACATGCGGCAGCTCGGCCGCGCGGCGCATCGGCGATGAGTAGCCCTCGCGCACGCCCTCCACCTCGTGGCGGAAGTCGAGGTGCGCGTCGACCTGCAGGACCCAGAGCGGCCCGTGGTCGGCATAGCCGCGCAGCACGGGGATCGGGATCGAGTCGTCGCCGCCGAGCACGATCGGCACCGCACCCCCGGCGAGCACGGTGCGTATCGTGGCCTCGGCCCGCTCCTGGTTCCCGCGGCCGTCCTCCGGTGAGCCGGAGACGTCGCCGAGGTCGACGAGCCGCAGCTCGCTGCCGGCAGGCAGCATCGGTCCATCCAGGTCGAAGTCGTGATGGTCGACGAACGCCGCCATGCGGGCCGACCGGGAGCGGATCGCCGCCGGAGCGAGCGCGCAGCCGGCGGTGAGGCCCGGATCGGGGTAGGCCACGCCGTGCGGCACGCCGAGGATGGCGACCGTCCGTCCGCCCGCCTCGAGCGCCTCGGGCGCGACGCTCGGGACCCCCAGGAACGTGGTCACGCGCTCGCGGCCCGCCCGCAGCTTCGGCAGCGTCCGACCACGGTGACGTGCGAGACGTCGACCTCGAAGCCGTCGGCGTCGGCCAGCGCGGCGCGGATGCGTTCGGCCGCGGGAACGGGGATCTCCCACGACCCGCCGCACGAGGCGCAGTACATGTGGCCGTGGTCGGCGCCAGGCCCGACGTGGTACTCCTCACGCCCGTCAGCCGCGTGGCCATGACGCACCAGGCCGAGCTCCTCGAGCACGTCGAGGGTCCGGTACACCGTCGAGGGAATGGTTCGCGGGTCGCGGTCGCGGCAGCGCTCCACGAGCTCGGCGCCGGTGACGTGCCCACGCGTACCCGCCAGGGCCTCGATCACGGCCCGGCGCTGCGGGGTCCAGCGCATGCCCCGCTCACGGAAGCGGTCGGGGACCCCAGTCCAATGGTCGCGCTCGCTCGACAGTGTCATCGGCCCTCGAGTATACGCGCCGGGAGACCTACTGCAACCTGTTGCAATAGGCTGGGGAGACGCATAGAATCCAGCCATGCCCGCCTTCGGGATCGCCACCGGTCCAATCGCCCGCCCCGGCGCCGACTATCTGCATACGCCGGACGGGTTCCTGACGCCCCTCGTGTCGGCCGTGATGTGGGTCGTCACGCTCCTCGTCCTGGCATATGCGGTTCGACGCACGAACCATGTCCTCGACGACCGTGCCGTACCGCTCATGGGTGTCACGGCGGCCTTCATCTTCGCCGCCCAGATGGTCAACTTCCCGGTCTTTCCCGGCACGAGCGGCCACCTGCTCGGTGGCGTGCTGGCCGCGGTGCTGCTCGGGCCGTGGGCCGGAACCCTGGTCATGACCAGCGTGGTCGCGGTTCAGGCGCTCCTCTTCCAGGACGGCGGGCTGCTCGTGATGGGGGCGAACATCTTCAACATGGGCATCGTCGGGACACTGGGCGGATATGCGCTGTACCGGGCCATGGCCGGCGTCCTCGGGGGCGAGGAGCGCGCCCGGTATCCGGCCGCTGCCATCGCCGCGTGGGTCGCGGTGCTTGGCGGTGCAGCGGCCATCACCATTCAGCTCGCCGCGTCCGGTGCCACCGACCTCGGCGTCGCGCTGCCGGTCATCCTGGGCGTGCACGCCCTCATCGGCCTCGGCGAGGCAGCCATCACCGTCGCCGCCCTGGCGTTCATCGCCAACGCCCGCGGCGAGCTGCTGGAGCTCCGCGGTCGCATGGCGGAGCGTCCGTCATGACCGGGCGCCGATGGTGGCTGGCGGGACTTGCGATCGCCGCCGTCGTGGTCATCGTGCTCGCACCGTTGGCGTCCGCCGACCCCGACGGCCTCGAGCGCGTCGCCACCGACCAGGGCTTTGCCGACCGTGCCGAGGACCCGCCCTTCGCGGTGATCGCCGACTACGTGTTCCCGGGCCTCGACGGACCTGCGGCGACGATCGCGGCCGGGTTGGTGGGGCTCGTCGTCGTCTTCGCGGTCATCTGGCTGGTGGGCCGGCTGCTTGCCCGCCGCCCCCCGGGATCCGAGCCATAAACCTCGACCGCGAGATCCCACGCGACTCCCCGGTGCACGCCGCGGACGCCCGCCTGAAGTTCGTCCTCGTCATCGGCTCGATCGTCGCGATTGCGCTCGTCCCGCCCGGCGCCTTCCCCGCGCTGGGCGTCGCGTTCGCCGCGCTCATGGTCGCGTCTGCCAGCGCCCACCTTGGTCCGTTCCGGCTGGCGCGCGGCGCGTTCATCGCGCTGCCATTCCTGTTGGCTGCGGTGCCGCTCATCTTCCTGCGCGAGGGCGACCCGCTCGGCACGCTCCGCCTCGGACCGGTGGATCTCACCGTGCACGGCGAGGGGCTGCGGGCCTTCGGCACGATTGCCGCCAAGAGCTGGCTGTCGGTCCAGGCCGCGCTGCTGCTCACCTACACGACGCCCTTCCACGAGCTCGTTGACGCGCTGCGCAAGCTGCGCGTGCCGGAGGTCATGGTCGCCATCATCGGCTTCATGTACCGGTACCTCGCCGTCCTGTCGGAGGAGGTGGGGCGCCTCATGCGCGCGCGCGCCTCGCGCTCGGCTGCCGCACCCGGTCGCCGGGCAGGTGGCTCCCTCGCGTGGCGGGCGCGCGTGACCGGCGGCATGGTCGGCACGCTGTTCCTGCACAGCTACGAGCGGTCGGAGCGCATCCACAGCGCGATGCTGGCCCGCGGCTTCACCGGCACCTTTCGGCACTTCCACGGGCGTCCCCTCACGGGCGGCGAGTGGCTGGCCGGCGCCCTCATCGTCGTTGCCCTGGTGACGTTCGAGCTGGCGGCCCAGCGCTGGCTGCCACGCCTGTGAGCGAGGACGTGCCGCACGCGCACGTGCACGCACACGATGCGCAGTCGCAGGCGCACGCCCACGAGCACGGCACCGGCTCCCCGCCGGAGCCCGACGGCCAGCCCTGGATCGAACTCGAGCACCTGCACTATCGCTACCCGGACGGGACCGATGCGCTCCGCGGCGTCGACCTGGCCGTGGCGCGCGGTGAGAAGGTGGCGCTCATCGGCCCCAACGGCGCCGGCAAGAGCACGCTGATGCTCCACCTGAACGGCATCCTGGAGCCGACGCACGGCAGGGTGCGCGTCGGGGGCGTGACCGTGAATCGCGGCAGCGTCGGCCGCATCCGAGCGCAGGTCGGCCTCGTGTTCCAGGATCCGGACGACCAGCTGTTCAGCCCGACCGTGCTCGAGGACGTGGCGTTCGGCCCCCTGCACATGGGCGTGCCGGAGGAGCAGATCCACGCCCTGGTCGAGCGGGCGCTGGGCGCCGTCGGCATGAGCGGCTCCGAGCGACGCAGACCGCACCATCTCTCGCTCGGACAGCGCAAGCGGGTGGCGATGGCGTCCGTGCTGTCGATGGACCCATCCGTCCTCGTCTTCGACGAACCGTCGGCCGGCCTCGACCCACGCGGAAGGCGCGAGCTGATCGACCTGATGCGGACCATGCCGCAGACGATGCTGGTCGCCACGCATGACATGCGCCTGGTGGCAGAGGTGATGCCGCGCTCGGTGGTGATGGACGACGGGGTGGTCGTGGCGGACGGGCCGACGGAGCGCATCCTGGCCGACGCCGCGCTCCTCGAGGCACACGGCCTGGAAAGGCCATAGCCGGCCCCCACCCGCGGGCGGGAGCCGGCTATGCGCCGGGTGGCGCTGGCGGTCAGGCGCCGACAGGCGCCTCCGCGGCTTCCGACTCGCCGACGGCGAGCGCCTCGCCCGTCTCGAGAAGGCTCTTCAGCGAGGAGAGGATCAGCGGCCAGCCGCCACCAACCTCGTTGTATGTCTGCGTCTCGGACGCGAACTCGTCGTGCACCAGGGAGAGCCGGCAGGTGTCCCCCATCGGCGTGATCTCCCAGGTCACCCGCGACGGCGGGTCGCTGTTCTGCGGATCCCAGCGAATGTTGAAGGTGTGGACCAGCCTGCGTGGTGGATCGGCCTCGAGGATCTCGCCCTCGATGTCGAGGCGGCCGTCGGCCTGGCGCATCGCGAAGGGCGAGCCGGGCGTCCAGGCGGACTCGATCCGGGAGTTGAAGTAGTAGGCCTCGGTCACCGCCGGATCGGTGAGGGCCTGCCACAGCCGCTCCGGCGTGGTGCGGATGTAGACCTCGTAGACGTGCCTGGGTGTGGACATCGGTGCGTGCGCCTCCAGCGCTGATTTCAGGTCGGCGAGCCCGGTCGTCCAGGGAGCCGCGAAGCGGCTGATCCATCGGTCTGCGATGAGCTGGATCGGCACCGGGTTCAGGTAGTGGAGCTTCCTCCGGCCGTCGCGGCGGGTGCTGACCAGCCCGGCGTCGGCGAGCACGCGCAGGTGCTTCATGACGCCGAACCGGGTCATCTCCGGCAGGACCGCCTCGAGCTCGTTGAGCGAGCGGCCGTCCCGCTCGTGGAGCGCGTCGAGGAGGGCGCGCCGGTTCGGGTCCGCCAGGGCCCGGAAGACTTCCTCCATGCCACGGATATTAGGTGACCATCTGGTCACCTGTCAAGAGCCGCGGGTCCGGATTTCAGCCTCAGGTAACTAACGGAGAAGATGGGCCTGAATAGGGGCTTGGAGAGGCACGGATTTGTCGGCATCGGTACATGGGGGACGGTGGAGGCGGTCTGCCTGTCCGTTAGTTATCCCAGGCTGAAACGGTGACGAGTCCGGCCAGTCTTCCCTCGCGCACTCGCCCGAGCCCGAAGGGGCGGCTCGGGCCGGCGCGCATCGTGGAGCGGGGCCGGATTTCAGCCTCAGGCAACTAACGGAGAGGAAGGGGCTGGATCAGGACCTGGAGAGGCACGGATTTGTCGGCATCGGTACATCCGGGACAGTGGAGCGGGGCTGCGTGTCCGTTAGTTATCCCAGGCTGAAACGGCGGCTACCTGCGATGGGTCGAGGAGGTAGGTCCGCATCGGTCCCTTGCCCTTCACCTCCACGCCCTCGCGGACCTGCCAGGGGAAGCGATCGGCCACGGAGCGCCACGTCGCCTCGGTCACCTGGATGCAGCCGGGCAGGCCGCTCGACTCCATGCGGCTGGCGGTGTTCACCGTGTCACCCCACAGGTCGTAGCTGAACTTCTGGCGCCCGATGACCCCGGCAACGACCGGGCCGCTCGCGATCCCCGTCCGCAGCTCCAGCCGGCGGCCGTCCACCTCCGGCTGGACCGATGCCGCGGCGTGCATGGCGAGCGCCATGTCGACCATGACCGCGGCGTGGTCGTCGCGCGAATCCGGCACGCCGGCGACGACCATGTACGCGTCGCCGATGGTCTTGATCTTCTCGAGTCCGCGCTCGGTGGCGAGGGCGTCGAACGCGGTGAACAGCCCGTTCAGCACCGCGACCACGCGCTCCGGCGCCTCGCGCTCGGAGAAGGGCGTGAAGTCGACGACGTCGCTGAACAGGACGGTCACGTTTGGGCAGTGGTCGGCGATGACCCGCTCGCCGCCGTGCAGCCGCTCGACGATCGTCCGCGGCAGCACGTTGAGGAGGAGGGACTCCGAGCGCTCACGCGCAGCGACGCGCTCCCCGTCGATGAAGACCACCAGGCCCAATGCGACGGAGGCGGGGCCGAGCAGGTTGACGGCGTACAGGGCCCGGACCAGCTCGGGCGAGAAGGCGGGGTCGGCCCGGATCAGCCACGCGTCGATGACGAGGGAAAGCAGGACCACACCCACGTAGAGCGCCAGCGCCGGCACGGCGGCACGGCGACCGAGGAACAGGACGGCCGCCATCGGCGTGAGCAGGCCCCAGACCAGGTTCCCGGCCGCCCCCACCAGTCCACCGAGGGTGGCAACGCCCGAGATGATGACGAGCTGGCCGACCGCGATCATCCACACCACCATGGGGGCCAGGCGACCGGTGCGCGCCAGGTACGCCACCCCACCCAGCTGGCCGGCGCTCTGCAGGACCGCCACCGCCACCACGACCGGCTGCCCGAGGACGATGCCGAACGGGATGTAGAGCAGGCTGACCACCGAAAGGGCGAGCGCGACCACAACGGCGGTACGCTTGCGGACCCGCAGATCCGCCGGATCGCCGGGACGCTCGGCGCTTGCCAGCAGGCGGCCGAGCACCCCCGTGGCGCGGCTCGGCGTCGTCACGACGCCAGTATGGCGAGTGCGGCTAGCGCGCCGCTCGCGGGCGGGCCGCGGCCTCCTCCGGCGCGGGTCGGGAGCGGAACAGCGCGAACAGGCCGAGGTCGTACGCGGTCTTCAGCACGCCGCTCGCGATGAGCGGCACACCGACGCCCAGCGGCACGAGCAGTGCGCCCGCCAGGGCCGGACCGATGGTGTGGCCGGTCGATCGGGCGAGGCTGGTGACACCGGCCGTCGCGGTCCGCTCGTCCGGGTCGACGACCGCCATCGTGTAGGACTGGCGGGCCGGGACGTCCATCGAGCTCAGGGCGGCGCGGGCAAGGAGGAACGCCATCGCCAGGCCGGCGCTCGGGGCCAACGCGGAGCCGATGAGGAACAGGTTGGCCGGGATGTGGCTGAAGACCATCGTCCGGATGAGGCCGATGCGGCCGGCCAGCCAGGCGGCCACCGGGAAGGAAAGGGCCGCGAGCACGTTCGTGGCGGCGAACAGGGCGCCGACCGCGGCGGGATCTGCGGCGAAGCGCTGCGCGAACCAGAAAGCGAGATAGCTCTGCACCACGAAGCCGCCGGCGATGGCGTCGACCGCGAAAAGGCCGGAGAGGGTGGCCACCGTCCGCCGCGAGCGGTGGATCCCGAAGCGGCGGGTAGCGGGCGCGCCGACCTCGACCCGCGGATCGAGCCCGAGCGAGAGGGCGGTGCTGGCCAGGCCGGCGACGGCGTAGATGGCGAAGGCCGGCGCGTAGGCATCGGCGCCATCCAGGCCTGCCGCACGACCCGCCGCCACGACCGGTCCGACGGCGAGCGCTCCGAGCGCCGACGCCCCGGCGGCGAGGAGGTTGTAGAGCGCGAAGGCGGCCGTCCGCCGCCCCGCGGGCAGGGTCTGGGGCAGCACCGCCTGGTCGACGCTCTGCAGGCCGGTCGACTCGCTGCTCGTCACGGCCACCATGCCGGTGAGCCCGATGACGGCGAGCAGCACCGGGTTGGCGCCGACGGCCGGGATCACCGCGGCGAGGAGCATGAGCGCCGATCCGGCCACGAGCAGGCGCCGACGGCCGATGCGATCGCCCCACAGCGTGATGATGACCGTGAGCCCCAGGGTGCCGGCCAGCGCCGCGGAGAGGACTGCCCCGATCGCCTCGCCGGGCAGCTCCAGCTCGGCGAGGTACAGACCCAGTGCGACCGCGTTCAGGCCGAAGGCGAAGCCACGGAAGGCCTTGGCCGCCATGAGGCGGCGGCCGTTGCGGTCGAGGTCGCCGAGCAGGCCGCGCAGTGCGTTCATCGCGGGCGGCGGCTACAGGTAGCGGATCTCGTCGGCCTCGGCGCCCTCGACGTCGCGGGCGCAGGTGGGGCAGAACCAGCGGGCCTCGAGCGGCGTGCCGCAGGCGGCGTGGCGCATCGGCTCCGCGTCGGGAGCGACGCGCGCGCCCCAGTCGGCCAGGAGGCGAAGCGCCCCGGCGAGCTCGGTCCCGTCGTCGGTCAGCTCGTAGACGAAGCGCGGCGGGCGCTCCGAGTACGGCGTGGAGCGGATGACGCGCTCCGTCTCGAGGCGGCGCAGCCGCTCGGAGAGGATGTTCGGCGCGATGCCGGGGACGGCCTGCGCCAGCTCACCGAAGCGTCGGGGTCCCGGCAGCAGGGCCTCGACGATGAGGAGGCTCCAGCGGTCCCCCACCCGCGCGAGGGCGGCCGCCAGGGGCGAGTCCGGGCCGGTCATGCGCGGATCGTACGGCATCGGCTGCATCGGCCTTGACAGCCGGTTCGACCGTGCTAACTTGCACATTGCAAGTTACATGCTACCAGCGCGGATCGCGGAGGAGAACGGACCGATGGGCCCCATCCAGGAGCTTGGCAAGGCAATCGCAGGCGTGGCGGAGACGGCGGGTCCGTCGGTGGTCGGCATCGGGAACCGCTGGCGCGGCGGGTCCGGCATCGTCGTCGAACCGGGCAAGGTGCTGACGAACGCGCACAACCTCCACGGCGAGGAGGTGCGGGTCTTCTTTGCCGATCGGCGCGAGGCGGCGGGCACGCTGCTCGGCGTCGACGAGGACGGCGACCTCGCGGTGATCGGCGTCGACACCGGGGATGCCCCGGCGGTCGACTGGGGCGACGGCGGGGCCCTGGGGATCGGCTCGCCAGTGGTGGCCATCGGCAATCCCGCCGGCCGCGGGGCGCGCGTCACGCTCGGCTTCGTGTCCGGCGTGGGCCGCTCGTTCCGCAGCCCGCGCGGTCGGCGCGTGTCCGGGGCGGTGGAGCACACGGCTCCCCTGCTCCCCGGTTCGTCGGGTGGGCCGATCGTCGACGGCGAGGGACGCCTGCTCGGCATCAACACGAACCGCATCGGGAAGGGCTTCTACCAGGCCATCGCCGCCGACGCCGGGCTTCGCGAGAAGGTGGCCGCGCTCGGCCGCGGGGAGGCACCCCAGCGTCGCTACCTCGGCGTCGGCCTGGCGCCGGCGCACGTCGCGCGGCGTCTCCGCCGGGCGGTGGGCCTCGACGAGCGCGACGGGCTCCTCGTCCGCGAGGTGGAGGACGGCTCGCCGGCGGCGCAGGCGGGAATCGCGCAGGGCGACCTCATCGTGGCGGCCGCCGGACGGCCGGTCACCAGCGCCGACGACCTGTTCGATGCCCTCGGGTCGGTGGCCGCGGACGCCCCGCTCGAGGTGACGCTGCTGCGCGGGACGGAGGAGCGGACGGTTACCATCAGCGCGTGAGCTGGGAAGACGAGACCTGCGAGCACGTCGCCGGCCCGCTGACGGTCACCCCATCGGATGCGGGCTGCCACGAGTGCCTGAAGATCGGCGGTGAGTGGGTCCACCTCCGCCTGTGTTTGGCCTGCGGCCTGGTCGGCTGCTGCGACCAGTCTCCAAACCGCCACGCCACCGCGCACTTCCGCGCCGAGGGCCACCCCGCGGTCCAGTCGCTCGAGCCCGGCGAGGACTGGCGCTGGTGTTACGCGGACCAGATCTACGCCGATGGGCCGTCCGGCGGCTGACGGCCGCCGCGCCAGCCCCCGACCCACGCGCGCGGCACCGCTCCTGGCGCTCACCGTCCTGGCCGGTTGCGCGTTCGGGTCGAGCCCCACGCCGACACCGGGCCACGGCGCGCACGACCCGCAGGCCGAACGGGTGGTCGCCGCGCTCGGCGCCGAGCTGGGCATGACCTTCGAGCCCGCAGGTCCGCATCATCGCCTCGGTCGCGCGCCGGACGGCACACAGCTCGACCTCATCGGGATGCCGGTGGAGCAGGTGGTGCTCAGCGTCCCGGCCCCCTCCCCGGCGGCCGGTCAGGCGTACCTGTCCCACATCCGTGACCTCCTCCACGGGCCGGACCGCGTGTACGACTGGGTCGCTGCCATGCTCGCCTGTCGGGCCGATGCCGATCGCGCCTGCGAAGACCGGTTCCAGCAGGGCAACATGGAGGCGCGCTTCAGCGACGGGGGTCCCGACTACGTCGTGGTCACCATGGCGCGAGGCCCTTAGTCACCGACCGCGGTATGGCAGACTCCGCCGCATGATCGAGCGCGTTCGGGTGGTCGGCAGCGGGCGCGCCGGCGCCGCGATCGCCGGGCGGCTCGCCGAGCGCGGCATCAAGGTAACCGCCGGCCGGGAGGCGCTCGCCGACGCCGACCTCGTCCTCCTCGCGGTGCCGGACGCCGCAATCGGGGAGGTGGCGCAACGCGTCCCCATCGGCCCCTGGCTGGCGCACGTGAGCGGCGCGACCCCGCTCGCCGCCCTGGATCCGCACCGACGTCGCTTCAGCGTCCATCCCCTCCAGACCCTGTCCCGTGAGCGTGGCCCGGAGCAGCTCGACGGGGCATGGGCAGCCGTGACGGCCGAAACCGACGAGGCGGCCGCCACCGGCCGCTGGCTGGCCGAGACGCTCGGGCTGCGTCCGTTCCCGTTGGCCGACGCCGACAAGCCGCTCTACCACGCCGGCGCTGCGATCGCCTCGAACTTCCTCGTCACCCTGTACCGTTCCGCGGCACGCCTCATGGAGGCGAGCGGCGCCCCACCCGAGGCACTCGTTCCGCTCATGGAGCGCACCATCGAGAACGGCTTCGCGCTCACGGGGCCGATCGCCCGCGGCGACTGGACGACCGTGGAAGCCCATCTCCGCGCCCTCGAGGAGCGTGCCCCCGACCTCGTCCCGCTGTACCGCGCCCTGGCCGAGGCGACGCGCCCGTGAGGCTGGCGCGCACCGTCGCCGAGCTGGCGACCGCCCTGGGCGACGTCCGCGACGAGGGCCGCCCCATCGGGCTGGTGCCGACCATGGGCGCCTTCCACGAGGGCCACCTGGCGCTCATGCGGGCCGGCCAGCAGGCGGGCGAGGCCGTGGTCGTCAGCCTGTTCGTCAATCCTGCCCAGTTCGGCCCGGACGAGGACCTCGACCGCTACCCACGCGACGAGGAACGCGATGCCGAGCTTGCGCTGGCCACCGGCGTCTCGGTCCTCTTCGCGCCACGGGCCGAGGAGATGTACCCACCCGGCTTCGACACGTTCGTCGATCCCGGCGCCCTCGCCACCATCCTCGAGGGCGCGGTGCGACCGGGGCATTTCCGGGGGGTGGCGACGGTCTGCGTCCGCCTGTTCGGCCTGGTGAGCCCGCGGCGGGCGTACTTCGGCAGGAAGGACGCCCAGCAGGTCGCGATCGTCAAACAGGTCGTTCGCGACCTCGCCCTGGACGTCGAGATCGTGGCCGTTCCCACCGTCCGCGACGACGACGGGCTGGCGCTCTCGTCGCGCAACGCGTACCTCTCCGCGACCGAGCGCGGCGCGGCGCTCGCCCTGCCGCGGGCCCTCGAGGCCGGGCTCCATGTCCGACGGTCGGGGGGCACCGCGGCGGAGGTGATCGCCGCAGCGCGGCAGCTGCTCGACGCGGAGGAGCGGCTCGGTGTTGATTACGTCGCGGTCGCCGACCTCGACGGTCCGACCCTGGCCGCCGCCGTGCGCGTCGGCTCCACGCGGCTCATCGACAATGTCCTGCTCGACGAAGCTCCTGCGGCCGGCTGACGCGGGCAGGCAAGCACTTGCCGCTCGCTGGCACAATGGCGCCCATGAACGACGAGAAGGTCGGCCTGGCTGAGCTCGCCGCCCTCAAGCGCGAGGGCCGGCCGATCGTGATGGTCACCGCCTACGACCACCCCAGCGCCCGCCTGGCGGATGCCGCGGGCGTGGACATCGTGTTCACCGGCGACTCGGCGGCGAACAATGTGCTCGGTTACGCGGACACGACCCCGATCGGCATGGACGAGATGGTGATGCTGAGCGCCGCCGCGCGGCGCGGGACGCATCGGGCCTTCTTCATGGCCGACCTGCCGCTGGGCGCCTTCCAGGTGAGCGACGAGGATGCGGTCCGCAACGCGCTGCGGCTGGTCAAGGAGGCTGGAGCCGAAGCGGTGAAGATCGAGGGCGCCGGGACGATGGTCTCGCGCGCCCGCGCCATCGCAGGCGCCGGGATCCCGGTCATGGGCCACATCGGGCTCACGCCCCAGTCAGCGATCGCGCTGGGCGGGTACAAGGCCCAGGGGCGAACCGCGGCGAAGGCGCGCCAGCTGTACGCCGATGCGCTGTCGCTCCAGGCTGCGGGCTGCTTCGCGATCGTGCTCGAGGCGGTCCCCGACCGCATCGCGGCGCGCATCACCGAGGCCCTGCGCATCCCGACCATCGGGATCGGCGCGGGGCCCCACTGCTCCGGACAGGTGCTCGTCTGGCACGACCTGCTCGGCATCAACGAGGGCTTCGCCGCGAAGTTCGTGAAGCGATTCGCGTCGGTCGGCGAGGAGACGCGCCGTGGGCTCGAGGCGTTCGCCGCCGAGGTTCGCGCCGGCACGTACCCGGCCGCCGAGCACAGCTACCACATCAGCGACGCCGAGTACGCCCTGTTCGAGTCGGAGATCGCGCCCGGCGTGCTCGTCGCCGACGACTGGCTCTAGCTCTCCCCGCGCGGGACCGACGGGGGTGGCACCACCCGGGTCCGCATCACCGAAGGTGTCTCGCGCTCCCCGCCCGGCACCTCACCGTCGAGGTAGATGCGCACCTCGATGAGCCCCTCCTTCAGTGGCGCGTCGCTGATCAGGCGCCAGGCGGCGTGCGATAGGTTCGCGACCCGCTGATCGGGAGTGCCCCAGTAGCACGGGCAGGAGTCGACGACGGGCAGCACGGCACAGCGATCCGCGCAGACCGCCACGCTGCCGCTCACGGCGAGGGCCTCGCCGCCGAGGGCGAGCGGCAACGCGACGGTGGGGACGTCCCGCATGCCGCGCGTGAAGGGGTAGCTGCTCGCCTCGCCGCGCTCCGGTCCGCCGGGGGTGGTCGGCGCGGCCTGGCCGGCCGGGGCCGTCGAGAACCTTGCCAGGCCCCCGCGGATCCGGCTGCCGTCGAATACCTGCCGGGGATCGCCGGCGAACGCGTACCAGTAGTCGACCTGCCCACCAAAGTAGGGCGAGCGGTGCAGCCAGACCTCGGCGCCGTCCACAAGCGGGTGCGCGTGCCGGCTGGCGGCCGCGGCGTCGTAGTGCGGCTCGGACGCGAAGACCCGGCCGAAGGGCAGCCGGCCGCGGCCCAGCAGCCGGTCGAGGAGGACTGCCGCACCGCCGTAGAAGTCGGTCGCGAAGTAGGCCGACGCGCCCATCGCCAGCATCGGCCGCGAATAGTTGGCGACGTGCGCCAGCGCCTCCTGCTCGGTTGGCGGCGGAAGCCCGCCCTCGGAGGCGCCGGGCGCGTAGCACGCGTTCGAGTAGATCATCACGAAGCCCGGCGCGGGCCGCAGGTTCGCCTCCAGCCACGCCTCGCCGTGGTAGCGCAGGCGACCGTCCGAGATGACGTCGCTGTGCGTCCCGTCGGCGGCTGGGCCCTGGAGGCCCCAGCCG
>DATBIK010000066.1:0-14213 GCA_036556985.1 Candidatus Limnocylindria bacterium
AGGTAGTACGTCGCCATGTTCACCAGCCCCACCTCGGCGCGGTCGCGACCGATGATCGTGAGCAGGTCGCCGAGCGAGCCCTTGGCGAAGATCACGCTCGACACCTCGTCGCGCCACAGGCTCGGTGCGCCGAGGTCGCGGAGCGCCAGGATGGCGAGCCCGAGCATCGGCAGCAGGAGGCCGGCCCACTCGACAGGCGTGAGAGCCGGCACGGCCAGCGCCGGCAGGCGCCAACCGCGCCGGGCCGCGGCGGGATGCCGCGCCGGGGCGGGCGCTTCGGTTTCGGGAACGGCTGTCGTCTCGGTCGACATCGATTCCACCCCTGTGGTTCGGCCTCAGCCGGCCGACGGTCGCGTCATGAGCAGTATGGTCAATCGTGCGCCGAATGGACGGCGCTCGACAACCGTGAACCCCTCCGAGAGGCGGGTTGGCACGTCCGCCTCGTACCCCGGCGGCTGGTCGCCCATCACCGCCACCCACACGCGCTCGGTGGCGACGTCCTCGAGGGCGAGCGCCACGCGCGTGGAGCGCGGCACCTCGCCCCCAGCGACGGCGACGTAGTACTCGAGCGGCCGCCGCCCGCTCTGCGCGACCATCGCGTCCCCCGGCTGGGCCCGCGTCGCGACCCATTGTCCCGCCGCCCGCCAGTCCTGCTGGTGCGTGTCGCGGAAGGCGCTCGGCACCGCCACGACGAGCAACGCGGAGAGGACGAGCACGACGGCGACAGCCAGCGGCGGCGGCCGCAGACGGGCGATCGTCCAGGCCAGGAAGACCGCGAGCGCGGGCAGCACCATGATGAGGTAGCGGCCGACGAACATCGGTTTCACCAGGGAGACCAGCGCCGCGCCGCAGATCGGCAGCAGGACCGATACGACGAGCAGCCAGGCACGACGGTCGTGGGACAGGCTGACGAGCCCGTAGCCGAAGACGAGGCTCATGACCAGCAGCAGCGGCGCGCTCCCGGCCAGGCCGATCAGCGCGGTCGCGGCCACCGGTCCGCTGAGGGGCGCGATCCACTCCTGCTCGCCGCCGAATTCGGCGACGATGAAAGGCAGGGGCACCGCCGCGAGGCCGATCGGCACCAGCGCGCCGACCATCCCCGGCCAGGCGGGGACCTGGCGCGTCGCGAGCACCCACAGGCCGTGCGCACCGATCACGAAAACCACGAAGAAGTGGACGTAGATGCCGAGCGCGGCCACGATGCCGTAGGCCAGCCACGGCCAGGCACGCTCGCGCCGCTCGACGCCGACGAGCAGCAGCCAGGTCAGCACGGCCGCCACGAGCATCGACAGCGAATAGCCGCGGACCTCCTGGTTGTAGTGGATGACGTACGGCACGAGGGCGAAGATCGCAACGGCGAGCGCCGCGACCACCCAGCCGCCGAGCCGGCGCCCGATGGCGTACACCGGGATGACGGTGGCCACGCCGAACGCGACCGACGGCAGGCGCAGCCACGCCTCCGATTCCCCGAGGGGCAGCCAGAAGTGGAGGAGGAGGTAGTACGTCGCCATGTTCGCCAGGCCCACCGCCTCGCGATCGCGGCCGATGAGGGTGAGCAGGTCGCCGAGCGAGCCGTGCGCGAAGACGACGCTCGCCACCTCGTCGCGCCACAGGCTGAGTGCGCCGAGCTGGTAGAGCGACAGCGCCGCAAGCACCACCAGCGGGATGCCCAGGGCCAGCGCCTCGACCCAGGCCGGCGGCGTCGGGTGGTCGAGCCTACGTGGCGGGAGCGTCGTCCAGCGCCTCGCGGCTGGCGTCCACCACGAGCGGGACCGCGTCGTCGAGGTGGGCCGGCACGGTTGCCCCCGCACGGCGCGCGTGGCCGCCGCCCCCGAACGGGGCGGTGATGCGGGTGGCGTCCACCGCCTCGGTGGTGCGCACGCTCACGCGCGTCTCGGCCGGTCCCAGCTCGCGGAGGAGGAGCGTCACCTCGGCCTCCTTCGCCTTGGCCAGGAACTCGGCCAGGCCGTCGGCGTCGTGCTGCTCGGTCCCGGTCTCGTCGAGCATCGCCTGGGTCAGGGTGGCGTGCACGATGCGGCCCCCCTCGGCAGATCCCACCCCGGCCAGCATCCGGCCCCACAGCGCCATCGTCGCGAACGGCAGCTCGGAGAGGATGCGCCGATGGATGAACGCCAGCGGAGCGCCCGCGTCCACGAGGCGCGCGGCGGCTCGCAGCGTGTCGCCCGAGGTGGCCGGGTCGGAGAAGCCATGGCTGTCGCGCACGATCCCGGTGAGCAGCGCCGTCCCCAGGTCCGCGTCGGGCTCGATGCCGAGCGCCTCCACCACGCGGAGGAGCACCTGGCAGGTGGCCGCCGCGTGCGGGTCGACGAGGTTGAGCTGGCCGAACCGGTTGCTGCTGACGTGGTGGTCGATGTTCAGCAGCCGCGCCCGGTCGAACCAGTCCGCCTCCTCGCGCGCGATGCGCCCGACCCGCTCCAGCGTGGCGGCATCGCACACGACGGCAAGGTCGGGCTCGAGCGCGGGCCGGCGACGGACGTCGGCGACGCGGGGCAGGAAGTCGAAGACGGGCGGGATGCCGTCGGCGCTGACCAGCTCCGTCTCGGCCCCGAGCCGCTCGCCGATGAGGCAGATCGCGACCGCCGCGCCGATGGTGTCCGCGTCGGGGTTTTCGTGGCACACGGCGGTGATGCGCCGCGCATCGCGCAGCGCCTGGGCAACGTCTCCGACGTCTGCCTGACTCCCTGACGCGACGGCCAACCGCTATCCTCCCAAACGCCACGCTCACCTGCCGGCGGCCGCCGGCACCCGGAGGATTGTAGCCATTGCCGGCCGTGCACCCATCGTCGCCCGCTGAATGAGCCTCGAAGCCTGGTTCACGCTGGCCGTCATCGTCGTGCTCGTCGCTGCGCTGGCGCGCGAGGTCCTGCCGCCGGCGGTGGCGGTCCTCAGCGCGACGATCCTGCTTCTGCTGGTCGGCATCATCGACAACGACGAGGCCTTCGCCGGGTTCTCCAACGAGGCGCCGATCGTGGTCGGCGCGCTCCTCGTCTTCGCCCGCGCCGCCGACGTGTCGGGCATCGTCGGTCCGGTCCTCGAGCGCTTCTTCGGCCGGCCCGGAGAGACCTCCCAGCGATGGGCGCTGCCGCGGCTGCTCGCGCCGATCACCGTCCTGTCGGCGTTCCTGAACAACACGACCCTGGTGGCCATGACCGTCCCGGCGGTCCTCGACCTGTGCCGCCGGCGCGGGCTGTCGCCGTCGCGCTTCCTCATCCCCATCAGCTTCGCGGCAGTGCTCGGTGGCGTGATCACCACGGTCGGCACCTCGACGAACCTCACCGTCTCCGGCCTGCTGCGCGAACGTGGGATGGAACCGCTCTCACTGTTCGAGCTGACGCCGGTGGGGCTGCCGCTGGCGGCCGCCGGTGTCGTCGTCATCGTCCTCCTTGCCGGCCGCCTGCTCCCCGATCGGGGAACGGCGCGTGGCGCCGCCGCCGAGGGGGATGTCCGGCGCGACTTCACCGTGAGCATGCGCGTCCAACCGGGCGGAGCCATCGACGGCAAGCCGGTCGAGTCGGCCGGGCTGCGGCACCTCCACGGCGTGTTCCTGGTTGAGATCACGCGTGGGGAGCGGATCATCGGCCCGGTCCGGCCCGATGAGGTGCTGGGTGGCGGGGACGTGCTCACCTTCGTGGGACGGGTGGACGACGTGGTGGACCTGCATCGGATCCGCGGCCTCGAGTCGACCGAGGCTCAGCAGATCGACGAGCTGGCGGGCACGGGCCAGGCCTTCTTCGAGGCGGTCGTGGGTCCCGACCTCGTCGGCGCCACGCTGCGGCAGGTTGGTTTCCGGGGCCGCTTCGGCGGCGCGGTGCTGGCCATCCATCGCGCCGGCCAGCGGCTCGAGGCGAAGTTCGGCGAGGTCCGTCTGCGCCTCGGTGACACGCTCCTCGTCCTCGCCGATCCCGGCTTCCGGGCCCGTTACCGGGAGGGCCGCGAGTTCCTGCTCATCGCCCCGCTGCGCGCGATCCCGCCGGCGCGTGGCGGCCGGGGCTGGATCGTGGGGCTGATCGGCATCGGCTTCATCGGCGCCACCGGCCTCGGCCTGCTGCCCATCCTGCATGCCGCACTGCTGGCGGCCATCGCCGTCATCGTGACGCGCTCGCTCACCATCCGGCAGGCCCGCGACGCGATCGACCTCGACATCGTCGTGCTCATCGCCGCGGCCTTCGGGCTCGGTGCCGCGGTGGAGGGCAGCGGCCTGGGCAGCGCGATCGCCGGAGTGCTCGTGGGCCTGATGGAGCCGTTCGGCGCCATCGGCGCCCTGGCCGCGATCCTGGTGGCCACGATGATCCTGACCGAGATGATCAGCAACAACGCCGCCGCGGTTCTCGCCTTCCCGGTCGCGATTGCCACCGCCGCGGCGACCGGCAGCGACCCGCGGCCGTTCGTGATCGCGGTCACCATGGGCGCCAGCCTCTCGTTCCTGACGCCGATCGGCTACCAGACCAACCTCATGGTGTACGGGCTGGGCGGGTATCGGTTCGGCGACTTCAGCCGCCTCGGCGCGCCGATCAACATCGTGGTCACCCTGCTGGCCGTGATCCTGATCCCGATCGTCTTCCCGTTGTAGCCTCCGCTGCACATGACCGATCCACCCCTGCCCCGCGGCGGCTTCACGATCTGGCTGACCGGCATGTCCGGCGCCGGCAAGTCCACCATCACGGGACTGCTGGAGGCGGAGCTGCGGGCGCGTGGCGTCCCGCTCGAGGTGCTCGACGGCGACGTCGTCCGCACCCACCTCACCAAGGGCCTCGGCTTCTCACGCGAGGACCGCGACGAGAACGTGCGACGCGTGGGCTGGGTGTGCGAGCTGCTCACCCGGCACGGCATCGTCGCCGTCGCGGCGGTCATCAGCCCGTACCGCTCCGTCCGCGACGAGCTGCGCGCGCAGATCGGCCGCTTCGTGGAGGTCTTCGTCGACGCGCCGCTCGAGGTGCTCGCCGAGCGCGACGTCAAGGGGCTGTACCGCAAGGCGCTCGCCGGCGAGATCGAGAACTTCACCGGCGTCAGCGACCCGTACGAGCCGCCCCTGGAGCCGGAGGTCGTCTGCCGCTCGGACGGCAGCGAGACGCCCGAGGCGAGCGCGGCGAGGGTGATCAGGAAGCTCGAGGAGCTCGGCTACCTGCCGGCGTAGCGCTGCGGGGCCTACTCGGTGGCGACCGCCATGCCGGCCCCCACCGTTCGGTTCGTCGCCTCGTCGATGAGGATGAAGCCTCCCGTCGTCCGGTTGCGCTTGTAGGCGTCCAGGAAGAGCGGGACCATCGTTCGCAGCTGGATGCGGCCGATGTCGTTCAGCTTCAGCTCGCTGACCCCCTCGTCGCGGTGCAGCGTGTTCACGTCGAGCCGGTACTGGACGTCGCGCACCTGGGCGCGCGTCGTGCGGGTGGTGTGCTTGATCGCCAGCATCTGTCCCGGGACGAGCTTCGTCTCGGACATCCACGACACCATGGCGTCGACGTCCTGGGTGACGTGCGGCATGTTGTGCGGCCGGCAGATCATGTCGCCCCGCGAGACGTCGATCTCGTCCTCGAGGCGGACGGTGACCGCCATCGGCGCGAACGCCTCCTGGATCGGGCCCTCGAAGGCGTCGATGCCCGCGATCCGTGTCTCGAGGCCGCTCGGCAGCACGACCACCTCGTCGCCCGGCTTGAGGACGCCGCCGGCCACCGTCCCGGCGTAGCCGCGGTAGTCGTGGTGCTCCGCCGACTTGGGGCGGATGACGTACTGGACCGGGAAGCGGACGTCGGTGATGTTGCGGTCGCTGGCGATGTACACGTTCTCGAGGTGGTGGAGCAGCGACGGGCCGTCGTACCACGGCATCCGATCCGAGCGGTCGACGATGTTGTCGCCGTGCAGGGCGGAGATGGGGATGACGGTCAGATCCGGCACCTCGAGCTTCGCGGCGAAGGCGCTGAACTCGGTCCGGATCTCGTCGAAGACCTCCTCGCTGAAGTCGACGAGGTCCATCTTGTTCACCGCCACGAGGAGGTGCGGGACCCGCAGGAGGGTCACCAGAAAGGCGTGGCGCCGGCTCTGCTCGACCATTCCCTTGCGAGCGTCCACGAGGACGATGGCCAGGTTCGCGGTCGAGGCGCCGGTGACCATGTTGCGGGTGTACTGCGGGTGGCCGGGAGTGTCGGCGATGATGAACTTGCGGCGCGGTGTGGCGAAATAGCGATAGGCGACGTCGATGGTGATGCCCTGCTCGCGCTCGGCGCGCAGACCATCGGTGAGGAGGGCGAGGTCGGTGTAGTCATGGCCCATCGCGCGGCTCGTGCGCTCGACCGCCTCGAGCTGGTCCTCGAAGATCGTCTTCGTGTCGTACATCAGCCGGCCGATCAGCGTGCTCTTGCCGTCGTCGACCGATCCGGCGGTGGCGAAGCGGAGGAGGTCCATCTTCATCAGAAATAGCCCTCCCGCTTGCGATCCTCCATCGCCGCCTCGCTGACCCGGTCGTCACCGCGGGTCGCGCCGCGCTCGGTGAGCCGCGTGGCGGCGATCTCGGCGATGATCTTGTCGAGCGTGTCCGCCTCGGACAGTACCGCGGCCGTCAGGTTCGCGTCGCCCATGGTTCGGTAGCGCACCCGCTGGGCGACCAGCGAGGCTCCCTCCGGCGGCAGGCAGAAGTCATTGGCGGCATACAGCATGCCGTCACGCTCGAACACTTCGCGTTCGCGTGCGAGGTACAGCTCCGGCACCTCGAGCTCCTGTTCGGCGATGTAGGTCCACACGTCGAGCTCGGTCCAGTTCGAGAGCGGGAAGACGCGGATGTGCTCGCCCTCGTGGATCCGGCCGTTGTACAGGCTCCACAGTTCCGGCCGCTGGTTCTTCGGGTCCCACTGCCCGAATTCATCGCGGAAGCTGAAGACCCGCTCCTTGGCGCGCGCCTTCTCCTCGTCGCGCCGCGCACCGCCGAACAGGGCGCGGAACCGATGCTGGCGCACGGCCTCGAGCAGGACCGGCGTCTGGATCCGGTTGCGCGAGCCGTTGGGCTCCTCCTGGACCAGGCCGCGCTCGATCGCGTCCGGGACCGATGCCACCACCAGCTCCACCTTCAGCTCCGCCGCGCGGCGGTCGCGGAAGGCGATGACCTCGGGGAAGTTCAGCCCGGTGTCGACGTGCATGACCGGGAACGGGATGCGTGCCGGCGCGAATGCCTTCTCGGCGACGCGCAGCATGACGATCGAGTCCTTGCCGCCAGAGAAGAGGAGGGCGGGGCGCTCGATCTCGGCCGCGACCTCGCGGAAGATATGGATCGACTCGGCCTCGAGGGCCTGGAGGTGGGTCAGGCGGTAGTCGGTGGTCGTGGACATCGGCTCCAGTGGATGGGGCGGGCGGCGCCGATTGTAGGCGCTTCGCCGCCGAAGGGCGATCGGCGCTATGGGCGGCCGTGGCAGCGGGCGGAGCCCGCATCGGTCCAGCTGCCGTCCACACTGACGAAACGCCAGCGATAGCGGCCGTCACCCAGGACGAGCTTGAGGACGCCATGGACCGATGCCTGGCGAGCCAAGCTGTGCGACCGAACCCTCTCGAACGGTCGCAGGTCGGTGCCGCCGGTGCCGACCACGAACTGACGAATGCCCTGCCAGTGGCGGGTGCCGTCGGGGCGCATCGGTGCGAAGCGCTCGTAATCGTGGTCGTGCCCGTTCACGACGAGCTCGACTCCGGCGTCGTACAGGCGCGCCCAGAAGGCATCGACCTGCCGGTCGTTGCCGTGATAGCCGGAGCTGAATCGGGGGCGGTGCCAGTACGCCAGGCTGCAGCGGGACGGATGCGTCGCGAGATCGGCCTTCAGCCAGTCGAGCTGGCGGCGGGTGATGCGTTCGGAGTTCAGGCTGTAGATGCGCCACGATCCGCGCCGATAGGCGTAGAAGCCACGGGTGCCCGAACCGGCGCGATGGCCGAAATATCCGAAGTAGCCGCGCGCGCCGGGCGTGTCGTAGTCGTGGTTGCCCGGGCTCGGCCGGGTCCGGCGCAGGAACGCACCCCAGCTCGGGTCGTAGCAGCGGTCGAACTGACCTGCCGTGCCGTTGGGGTACGCGTTGTCGCCGACCGTGATGACGGTGCCGCTGATGTCGGCGATGAGCGAGGCCGTCGCCTCGTCGCGATCGGATGAGCAGCGCGCGATGTCGCCCGCGCCGACGAGCACCGCAGCCTGCGTGCGGCCCGCGGTGGGCGGCAGGATGCCGGCCACCATGATCGCGGCCAGGCCCAGCGAAAGGCCGACGGAGAAGCCGAGCCCCCGGCCGGTTCGGTGCACCGGGCCGGTCAGTGCCCGCCGTGGGCGAGGAGGGCCGGGAGCGTCCTGGCCAGGATCTTCAGGTCGAGCCAGATCGACCAGCCATCGATGTACAGCAGGTCGTGCTCGACCCAGCGATCGAAGTCCGGCTCATGGCGGGCCTCGACCTGCCACAGCCCGGTGACGCCCGGCTTCATGCTCAGGCGACGCCGATGCCAGATGTCGTATTCGGCCACCTCGTCGGGGAGCGGCGGCCGCGGGCCAACCAGGCTCATGGTGCCGAGCAGGACGTTCCAGAACTGCGGCAGCTCGTCGAGGGACGTCCGACGCAGGAAGCGGCCGAGCCGAGTGATGCGCGGATCGTCGCGCACCTTGAAGGCCGCCCCGGTGCGCTCGTTGAGGTGCATGACCTCGGCAAGGCGCGCCTCGGCGTCGACGACCATGGTCCGGAACTTGTGGATCGTGAACGGTCGCCCGTGGAGCCCGATGCGTGTCTGCCGGAAGAGGATCGGTCCGCCGTCGTCGAGCCGGATGGCGATCGCCGTGGCCAGCAGCACGGGGCTGAGGACGACGAGCCCGATCGTCGACCCCACGATGTCGATCGCACGCTTCACGATGAGGCCCACGTCGCGCTGCACGTCGTTGACCACGGACCGAACCAGGAAGCCGTCGAACTCCTCCTGGCTCGAGCCCGGCAGGATCTCCTCGGTCGGATCCACTGCGACGCGGACGGTCTTGCCCTCGCCGGCGGCCACACCGGTGATCGGCTCGAGGTAGCGATGGGCCGCCGCGGCCAGGCAGACGGCCACCTCGTCCACGACCGTCGAGTGGAAGATCTCCTCGATCTGGTCGATCGTGCCCAGGACCGGGCGCGTGACGACCGGCTCGTCCTCTCCGGGAGCCCGCAGGTGGCCGATGACCCGTAGCCCGAGGCTGGGGTGCGCCTCGACCCGGTCGGCGAAGTCCTGCGCGAAGGCACCCGTGCCGGCCACGAGCATGTGGCGCGGATCGCGTCCCGCCTTGCGGACGGCGTCGAAGGCCGCGCGCACGAGCAGCCGCATGAGCAACGTGGCGCTCGGCTGCACGATGAAGAGGAGGGCCAGGAAGAGACGGCTGACATCCGTCTGCTTGAAGATGAAGAGCGCCGACAGCACGATCGCCACGAAGAGGGCCGTGGCGCGGATGAGGTCCTGGATCTCGGTCCAGACCCGCCAGCGGATGTCCTGGCGGTAGATGCCCGAGGCCCACATCACGCTGACCCAGATCGCTGCGAAGACGAGCGCGGCGGTCAGCGAGTCCATGCCCAGCGCGCGCCACAGGTTCCAGGTGGTGCCGTCGCTGTAGCGGAGGTCGGCGACCAGCAGGAACACGCCCACGGCGACCGCGCCGTCCATGAGCATGAGCGTGACGCGCAGCGCCATCAGGTGACGTCGGATCACGTGCGCTTCCCTGTGCTGCGGATTTCCGGAACCCCTCGCCCCGACGGGCGTACTTTAGCGGCTCTGGCCATTGCTCGCCCAGCAGCCGGCGTGCCAGCCGAGTGGGCCGTAGACTCCCCGTGATGGCTCGCATCCTCGTCGCCGAGCCGGTCGCCCCGGCCGGGATCGACGTTCTCGCCGCCGCGCACGAGACCGATGTCCGTCCCGGCATCGACCGCGCCTCCCTGCTCCGTGCCCTCGGCGAGGGGGACGGCTGGGACGCGATCGTCGTCCGCTCGCAGACGCGCGTCGACGCCGAGCTGCTGGCCGCGGCCGCACCCCGCCTCTCCGCGGTGGGCGTCGCCTCGGTCGGCACCGACCGGATCGACATCGAGGCCGCCACCCGGGCGGGGGTGATGGTCGTCAATGCGCCCACCGGCAATACCGTGGCCGCCGCCGAGCACACGATGGCGCTCATGCTGGCGCTCCACCGCCGCATCCCGGCGGCCGACGCCTCGGTCCGCGCCGGCGAGTGGGAGCGGTCGCGGCACACCGGCGCCGAGCTCCGCGGCCGGACCCTGGGGATCATCGGCCTGGGGAAGATCGGGAAGGCCGTGGCGCGGCGGGCCAACGGCTTCGAGATGCGCGTCCTCGCCCACGATCCGTACCTCACCGCCGAACAGGCGGCGGAGCACGGCGCGAAGCTGGTCGGGCTGCTCGAACTGCTCGGGCGCGCGGACGTCATCACCGTGCACACGCCGCTCACCCCGCAGACCCGCGGCCTCGTCGGTCGGGCGGAGATCGAGGCCATGCGGCCCGGCGCACGCCTCCTGAACGTCGCCCGCGGCGGGATCGTCGACGAGGCCGCCCTGGCCGACGCGCTGGCCTCCGGCCACCTGGCGGGCGCCGCGGTTGACGTCTATGCCACCGAGCCGATGACCCCCGACAACCCGTTGCGGTCCGCCCCGAACACGGTGCTCACCCCGCACCTCGGGGCGTCGACCGCGGAGGCCCAGGACCGCGTGGCGGTCGAGATGGCCGAGCAGCTGCTCGAGGCGCTCGCCGGCGTCACGCCGATCTACGCCGTGAATGCCCCCGCCGTGGCAGCCGACGTCGCGCCGCGGCTGCGCCCGTACGTCGAGCTCGGCCGCCGCCTCGCGATCCTCGCGCGCCAGCTGTCGCCGGCCGCGTTCGACTGCATCGCCCTCACCTACGCCGGCGAGATCGGCGGTTGGGACCCGTCGCCGATCCGCACCGCGGTGCTGTCCGGCATCCTGGAGGCTGTCACCGACCAGCGCGTGAACGCGGTGAACGCCGACCTCGTCGCCGCCGAGCGCGGGCTGGCGGTGCGCGAGTCACGGACCGATGCCTCCGGCGCGTGGGCCTCCCTCCTCAGCCTCGAGGCGGGGGAGGGTGAGGACGCGCTGCGCCTCTCCGGCTCCACGGCGCACGGTCGCCCGCATCTCGCCGCCGTCGACGGGTTCGAGATCGATGCCGAGCTCGCCGGCCGCATGCTCGTGACGCGCCACCACGACCAGCCCGGCATCGTCGGCGCGGTCGGCACCATCCTGGCCGATGCGGAGGTCAACATCTCCTCACTCGAGCTGTCGCGCCTCTCCGAGCACGGCGAAGCGATGATGTTCGTCAGCGTTGACCAGTCCGTCCCCGAGGCGGTGCTCGAGGCCCTGCGCGGCGTGGCCGGCATCCTGGATGTCCGCGTCGTGGAGCTGCCCGCGCTCTGAGCCGCGTCGTCGGGCGTCCGATCGCGACCCCCGCGCCCGGCATCACGCCCGTTCGTGCGCTCGTGCCGTCGTGCTGTCGTGCGGTCGTGCCCCACGAATGTCGCTGATGGGCCAACCAGGGGCCGACCAGCGCAGCCCGTCCACCATCACGAAGGTCCGTGCACTCGTGCAGCCGTGTGGTCGTGCTCCACGAATGTTCCTGATGCGGCGCTGCTCGGGCCGACACCCCGTCAGCCGCCCGTTCCCCGGCTGATCGGCGGCGGCCACGGAGGCGGCGGGTCGCCGTCCAGCCACCACTGCGGGATCCGGGCATAGTCGGCCAGGAAGGTGGCCACCACGTGGTTCAGGCTCCGGCGCTCGTGGAGGGCGCGCGTGCGCGCCCACAGCACCACCCCCGCATCGATTCGGAATGTCACGTTCTCGAACTGCTTTGGCCAGCCGCATGTGCACAGCCTGCGGCGGCCAACCTTATCGGCCGATTACTGCACGCTTATCATCGGCCCATGCCCGAAACCGGCGCTGACCCGAAGCCGTTCGCCTCGTCGGCGGATACCGCCGAGAAGCAGGCGACGCTCGAGCGGCTCGCCGAGGGCGTGTACGCCTACACCGCGCAGGGCGACCCGAACGTCGGCTGCGTGATCGGGACCGATGCCATCCTCGCCATCGAGGCGCGCGCCACCCCGGTCATGGCCCGCCGCTGGATCGACGTGGTGCGGACCTTCTCCGACCTCCCGTTCGGCGACCTCGTGCTGACCCACTACCATGCGGTCCGGGTGCTCGGTGCGGCGGCCTTCGGGGCGCGGCGCGTCATCGCCACGCGGCAGACGGCGGAGCTGGTGGAGGAGCGCGGCGACCAGGACTGGGCGAGCGAGGCCGGACGCATGCCGCGGCTCTTCGAGGGAGCGGAGTCGATCCCCGGCCTGACGCGGCCGAGCCTCACCTTCGACGGGGAGCTGACCCTCGACCTCGGCAACCGCCGGGTGGAGCTGCGTTTCCTCGGTCGCGGGCACACCTCCGGCGACCTCGTGGTGTGGCTGCCCGAGGAACGCATCTGCTTCGCCGGGGACCTGGTCGAGGCGCACGCCGCGCCGTACATGGGCGACGCCCACATCGCGGATTGGCGGGGAGCCACCCTGGACCGCGTGGCCGCGCTCGGCGCGGAGCAGATGGTCGGCGGCCGCGGCCCGGTCGTCCGGGGAGCGGCCGCCGTGGAGCAGGCCATCGCCGACACGCGGCACTTCCTCGGCACGCTGTTCGACGGCGTGCGCGAGGTGAAGGACGCCGGCGGTTCGCCGCGCGACGCATACCGCGCCACGCACGCCGCGCTGGCCCCGCGCTATGCCGGCTACCCCATCTTCGAGCACACGATGCCGTTCAATGTCCAGCGCGCCTGGGACGAGCTCGACGGGATCGACCACCCGAGGATCTGGACCGTCGAGCGCGATCGGGCCGTCTGGGACGAGCTGACCGCGTAGGCCTATCATCGGCGCATGCCCGCGGGGAACGCCCGTACCCTGGACGCCCAGGTCGCCGTCGTCGGCGCCGGTCCGATCGGGCTGACCCTGGCCGGCCGCCTGGCACAGCGCGGCGTGCGCACACTCCTCGTCGAGCAGAACCCGGCCCTCGGCGGCGAGGGGTCGAAGGCGATCTGCATGCAGCGCGAGACGCTCGAGATCTGGGCCCGGCTCGGCATCGGCGAATCGGTGGCGCGGCGGGGCGTCCAGTGGCGCATCGGCCGGACCTACTTCCGCGACCGAGAGCTGTTCAGCGTCGAGCTTCCCACCAGCCGGGCAGACCACTTCCCGCCGTTCGTGAACATCAACCAGTGCGAGGTCGAGGCCATGCTCGTCGACCGCCTGGAGCAGCTGCCCGACCTCGAGATCCGATGGGCCCATCGGCTCACCGGCGTCGTCCAGGACCCCGACCGCGTCACGCTCCGCTGCGACACCCCCGACGGTGAGCGCGAGCTCAACGTCGCCTACCTGGTCGGGGCCGATGGCGCCCACTCATCGGTCCGGCACCTGCTCGGCATGGGATTTCCCGGCCACAGCCACGACGACCTCTTCCTCATCTGCGACATCCGCGCCGACCTGCCCTTCCCGAACGAGCGGCGCCTCTTCTTCGATCCGCCCTGGAACCCGGGACGCCAGGTCCTCGTCCATCCGCAGCCGGACGGCGTGTGGCGCATCGACTGGCAGGTCCCGCCCGGGACCGATGCCGAGGCGGAGCGCGCGAACGGCGGCCTCGATCGGCGCATCCGCGCCGTGGTCGGCAACGGGACCCCGTACGAGCTGGTGTGGTGCACCGGCTACCGCTTCCACCAGCGACTTGCCGAGCACTGGCGTGCCGGCCGCGCCTTCCTGGCCGGCGACGCGGCGCACCTGATGAGCCCGTTCGGCGCGCGCGGCCTGAACTCCGGCGCGGCCGATGCCGAGAACCTGGCCTGGAAGCTCGCCCTCGTCCTGCGCGGGGAGGCGCCGGCGTCGCTGCTCGACTCGTACGGGGAGGAGCGCCGGGCGGCGGCGGCCGAGAACCTGGACGTCACCGACCGCACGATGCGCTTCATGGTCCCGCACGGCCGGCTCGGCCGGCTGGCGCGGAACGCGGTCCTGCGCGGCTCCCTGCGGGTCGCGGCGGCGCGTCGCTGGGTGAACTCCGGCAGGCTGGCACAGCCGTTCGTCTATGCCCGCTCCTCGATCGTGGCCCCCGACGATGCTCCCGCCGCCGGCATGGCGCGCCATGGCGACGTCGCCCCCGACTTCGCCGCGGAGCGGGTCGGGGCGTCCCGCGAGC
>DATBIK010000067.1:0-13056 GCA_036556985.1 Candidatus Limnocylindria bacterium
CGCCGATGAGCCATTGGGTGAGGTAGCCGCCGTACGACAGCCCCATCACGCCGATCCGCTTCGGGTCGATCGCCCGGTCGGTTACGAGCCGGTCGACGACGGCCATCGCGTCCTCGGCGTCCACCTCGCCCCAGCGGCCGCCGAGCGCCGCGATCCAGTCTGTGCCGAAGCTCGCCGAGCCGCGGACGTTCGGCAGGACGCAGCGGTAGCCGTGCCCGGTGAGCATGATCGTGTCGAGCGTCCCGCCCGGCCCGGTCGCGCCGGTGGGGCCGCCGTGGAAGATGAGGACCGTGGGGAGCGGCTCGTCGTCCGCCGCATCCGCCGGCGAGACGATCCAGGCCTGGATCGGGCCGCCAGGTCCCTCGATCCAGCGCTCGTCCCAGCGCGGCGCCGGGAAGCGGGCCTGCCACCCCGACCCGTTCCGGGTGAGCTGCCGCAGCTCGCCGTCCTCGACGGCGAAGAGCTCGGCGGCGCGTCCGTCGCGACCAGCGCTCACGGCGACGCGCCCTCCTGCAGCCGCGATGCCGGCGGTCACGACCCGCGCCGGCTCGATGAGCGGCGCCGCCGAGCCGTCGAGCGACACCCGGTAGGGGATGTTCCGCGCGAGATCAGCGACGACGGTGAGCAGCGTTCCGTCATCGGTCCAGATCGGGCCGGGGTCGTCCTCGGCCATGACGAGGTCGGCCCAGGCGGCCTGGGTGATCGGTCGATCGAGGTCAGTCGTGAGGTTGCGCGGGGTCCCATCGGGCACCTCCGCCACGAAGAGGGCTTCGAGGACCTCGTCGGGCGGGTCGTCGGCGTCCTGGCCGATGCTCGCCACCATCCGGCCATCGGGCGACAGCGAGGGCCAGTCGGCGTCCCCCCGCGGCGCCGGAAGCTCTTCGGGGTTGCCGCCGCCGGCGGCGGGCACGCGGAACAGCCGCTGCCGGGGATCGATGTTCCAGTCCGCCTCAACGGCCGCGGCGTAGAGGAGCCAGCGGGAGTCGGGCGACCAGCGGGGGTGCAGCACGTCGAAGTCGCCCGACGTGACGTGGCGCGCCTTCGCGCCGCGGCGCGGGGCCACAACCCACAGGTGCGTCCGGCGGCCGAGGAACCCGGACTCGTCGTCGCGGAAGTCGGTGCGCGTCATGTGGCGTGCTGTCTGCGCGCGTCCCTTGCGCTCCGGGCCCACCCGGAAGCGGTCCTCTCCGGCCTCGGCCAGGAACGCGATTCGCTTGCCGTCCGGGCTCCAGCGTGGCCCGCTCGCCCCGTGCGGCTGGCGCGTGAGGCGGGACGGTCGCGGCCGGGCTCGGGCGCGCGGGCCGGGCAGCGTGAGGACCCAGACCTGCGACTCGGCATCCGCCGTTGTGGCGGGCGCGCGGCTGAAGGCGACGCGGCGCCCGTCGGGCGAGAAGGTCGGCGATCCGTCGCGGACCGGACCGCTCGTCAGCTGCCGCGCCCGGCCGCCCCGCCACGGGACCGTCCACAGGTGCGAGACGTAGCGCTCCCCGCGGACCCGGCGCAGGACGTAGACAAGCAGCTCGCCGTCGGGCGAAAGGCAGAACGATTCGATGGCCGCCTGCGCCCGCACGAGCGCCCGGCCGCTGGGAGGGGAGGACATCGGGCCGAGTATGCCGTAACCAGTCCCGTGGCCGGGGACCGCGGCGACACGCTGGATTCGTCATCTCGCGCGGTCGCGGTGGCGGTATCCGGCCCACGTGCCGAATCGTTGACCCGATTCCGTGGCCTGTGCCATAGTCCCGCCGTCGCCGCCGCGCCGCATTTGCTCGGCCCCCGCTCGCCACGCGAATCCGGTTGACGGACTGGACCACGTGCACTGGAGAGGACGCATGCGCCAGGTCTCCCGAGCCCCCGGTTTCGCAGTGATCACCATCCTCGGACTCGTCCTCGCCGCGTGCGGCGGCGGCGAGTCGCCGAGCCAGGCGCCCTCGAGCGGCGCCTCGGCCAACCCGCCGGCCTCGCAGGGCGAGCTGCCGACGGGCGGCACCGTGCGCATCGGCATCGGCGGGTCCCCGGACAGCCTCAACCCGGGCAACGGCCTGCTGGCCGAGGCCTACGACCTGTACGAGCTCGTCTACGACACGCCGATCGGCATCAACGAGGCCGGTGAGTTCTTCCCGGAGCTGGCGACCGAGTGGTCGGTTGCGGACGACGGCGTGACCTGGACGATGACGATCCGCGACGACGCCGTCTTCCACGACGGCGAGCCGGTGACGGCCGAGGACGTGGCGTTCTCGATCCAGCTCTACAAGGACACCGAGGACTTCCCGTACCTGCCCTCGTACGCCTCGTACTTCGAGACCATCGACGCGCCGGACGAGTCGACGGTGGTCCTCACCACCGCCGAGCCGATCGGGAACTTCGAAGCGAACATCGTGTTCATGTACGTCCTTCCCAAGCACATCTGGGAGGACGCCGGCGACCCGATCGAGTTCCAGAACCGCGAGATGATCGGCTCCGGACCCTTCAAGCTGGCGGAGTATCAGCGCCGCGAGTTCACTCGCCTGGAGGCCAACGAGGACTACTTCAAGGGTCGCCCGAACATCGACGAGGTCATCTTCCAGACCTACCGCAACTCGGATGCGCGCGTCCAGGCGCTCCTCAACGGCGAGGTCGACGCGATCAGCGAGTTCCCGCCAACGGCCTACCAGTCGTTGTCGACGGCCGAGAACGTGCAGGTCCACATCGCCGACATCGCTGCCGGCGGCGACATCCGCGACATCCTGTTCAACGTGGTCAGCCCGGAGAACTGCCCGACCGATGACGGCGGCGAATGCACCGGGCATCCTGCTTTGCAGGAGGTGGAGGTCCGACGCGCGCTCGCCATGGGCATGGACAAGCAGCAGATCATCGACGTGGCGCTGCTCGGACTCGGCAGCAAGGGCGTGGGCTTCGTGCCTCCCGGCCTGGGCGAGTACTTCATCGGCACCGACGCCGACATCCCGTACGACGTCGCAGGCGCGAACGCCCTCCTCGACCAGGCGGGCTACACCGACACCGATGGGGATGGCATCCGCGAGTGCAGGTCCGGCCAGGACTGTCCGACCGGCGACCTTACGTTCCGGTTTAACTTCCCCGACGACATCGACACCGCCCCGCGCGAGGCGGAGCTCATCGCCGACATGTGGGAGGCGATCGGCGTCCGTATCGAGATCGGCGCCATGGATGCAGACACCCTGACGAGCATCTGCTGCCCGACGTTCGACTACGACGTCATCCTGTGGGGCTGGGGCTCGGACCCCGATCCGGGGTTCCTGCTCAGCGTCACGACCTGCGCCGAGATCCCGACCGGCTACAGCGAGACCGGCTACTGCACCGAGGAGTACGACCAGCTGTACGCCGACCAGGGCACCGAGGTTGACCGCGACGCGCGCATCGGGATCGTGCACGAGATGCAGCAGATGCTGCTCGACGACGTGCCCTACATCGTCCCGTACTACCCGCAGAACCGCGAGGCGTGGCGAACTGACACCTTCACGGGCTGGATTGACGCGAACCCGTCGTTCGGGCTCTCGGCGGCTGAGACCCTCACTGTCCTGCGCCCGGCGCAGTAGCCGAGGCGACGGGCGAACGGACCGATGGCCGCGCTGACGGCCGTCGGTCCGGCATCATCCCCACCCCGATGAGCGGACGAGGACGCTACCTGCTCGGCAAGGCCGCCTGGGCGGCCGTGGTCGTCTTCGTCGTCATCAGCTTCAACTTCTTCCTGTTCCGGGTGCTCCCGGGCGACCCGGCCAAGGCCGGCGCCCGCGACCCGCGGCTGAGCCCGGCATCGATCGTCGCGCTCACCGAGCGCTTCGGCCTGGACAAGCCAGTCTTCCTCAACCTGGAGGACGGAGCCAGCCCGTTCGACTCGCAGTACTTCGCCTATCTCGGCGCCCTGTCGCGCGGCGACCTGGGGATGAGCTACGCCTTCCGCGACGAGCCGGTGGCCGACCTCCTCGGCGAGGCGCTCGTCAACACGATCTGGCTCATCCTGCCGGCCCAGGTCCTCGCGATCCTGTTCGGCACGGCGCTCGGCCTGCTGGCGGCATGGCGGCGCGGCACGGCGCTCGACGTCGTGTCGCTGACGGTCAGCCTCTTCCTCTGGTCGCTGCCGACGTTCTTCCTCGCCATCCTGCTGCTCGTCTTCGGCTCGAGCTACCTCGACCTGCCGACGGCGGGGAAGGTCACGATCGGGGCGCAGTACGCCTCGTTCTGGGAGGAGCTGGGCGACATCCTGCGCCACCTGGCCATGCCGACCCTGGCCTTCACGCTCGTCCTCCTCGGCGAGTACATGCTCATCATGCGCAGCAGCGTCCTCGACGTCTTCAGCGAGGACTACATCCTCACCGCCAAGGCGAAGGGCCTGTCGACCTTCCGCATCATCCGTGACCACGCGGTGCGCAACGCGATGCTGCCGATGGTCACGCTCATCGCCCTCAACCTGGCCTTCACCGTGTCCGGCGCCATCCAGGTCGAGCAGGTCTTCAGCTGGCCGGGGATCGGCGATCTCACCGTCGAGGCCATCAGCCAGCGCGACTATCCGGTGCTGCAGGGGGCGTTCATCCTCATCGCCGTAGCCGTCGTCATCGCCAACTTCGTGGCCGACCTTGTCTATGGCTGGCTCGACCCGCGGGTGACCCACGCATGACCGCCGTCGTCCAGGCCACCGCCCCACCCACCGCCCCGATCGCCGGTACCCGACGCTGGCGCGCCGCCCTGCGCCGGCCGATGGGCCTCATCGGCGGCGGGATGCTGCTCGTGGCGGTCCTCACCGCGATCGCCGCGCCGCTGCTGGCCCCGTACGACCCGTACGCGCCGGTGCGCGTCACCATCTTCGACATCTTCCAGGCACCGAGCGCCGCGCACCCGCTCGGGACCGATGACGGCGGCAAGGACGTCCTCTCCTCGCTCATCTACGGGGCGCGGGTGTCGCTCATCGTCGGTTTCTCGGCCGCGACGATCACGACCGTGGTGGGGGGACTGATCGGGATCGTGGCCGGCTACCGCGGTGGCCGCATCGGCATCGGCCTCATGAGCATCACCGACTTCTTCCTGGTCATCCCCGAGATCGCGCTGCAGATCGTCATCGTGGCGATCGCCGGGCAGTCCCTGGTGAACATCATCCTCGTCATCGGCCTGCTCGGCTGGGCGACGACCGCTCGGCTCGTGCGTTCGCAGACGCTGTCCGTCCGGGAGCGGAAGTTCGTGCACCGCGCCCGGGCCATCGGCGCCCGGGACGCGCACATCCTGCGCCGGCACGTGGTGCCGGCCGTCCTGCCGCTCATGATCGCCAACACGGTCCTCGTCATCAGCCTCGCCATCCTGTCCGAGTCGACGCTCGCCTTCATCGGCCTCGGCGACCCGACCGTCATCAGCTGGGGGCAGATGCTGAACTTCGCGTTCAACCGCGGCGCGATCTCGGCCGGCGCCTGGTGGGCGCTCATCCCGCCCGGGCTGGCGATCGTGTGGGTCGTGCTCGGCACGACGCTGCTGGGCACCGCGCTCGAGGACGCCCTCAACCCGCGCCTGAAGCGGCACCACCTCGAGAAGGACCGATCCGTCGCCGTCCCGCGGTCGCGACTGCCGCTCGAGCGGCACGTGGGCGGGACGCCGTCGACGGTGCTGGCGGTGCGCGACCTGGCCATCGAGTTCGACTCGCCGTCCGGGCCGCTGCGCGCGGTCGATGGCGTGTCGTTCGACCTGCGGCGGGGCGAGACGCTGGGCCTGGTGGGCGAATCCGGCTGCGGGAAGACGACGACCATCCTTGGCCTGCTCCGCCTCCTGCCGCCCGGCGGCCGGATCGTGGGCGGTTCGGTGCGCTACGGCGACGACGACCTGCTCCAGCTCGACTCGGCGGAGATGCGCGAGGTGCGCTGGTCGCGCCTCTCGCTCGTGTTCCAGGGCGCGATGAACGCGCTGAACCCGGTCCGCCCCGTCGGCGACCAGGTCGCCGAGGCGATCCGGGTCCACGAGCGCGGGATCGGGCGGCGGGGTGCCTCCCGACGTGCCGGCGAGCTGCTCGAACGCGTCGGGATCGGGCGCGGCCGATACGGCGATTACCCGCACACCTACTCGGGCGGCATGCGCCAGCGGGCGATGATCGCCCTGGCCCTCGCCTGCCGTCCGGACGTGGTCATGGCCGACGAGCCGACGACGGCGCTGGACGTCATGATCCAGGCCCAGATCCTCGAGCTGCTCGCCGAGCTCGGGCGCGAGATGGGAATGAGCGTCATCCTCGTCACCCATGACCTCGGCGTGGTGGCCCAGACCTGCGACCGGGTGGTGGTCATGTACGGCGGGCGCGTCGCCGAAGAGGCCGATGCCGCGCGCCTCTTCGCCGATCCGCAGCATCCCTACACGCAGCGCCTGCTCGCCTCGTTCCCGGACATCGCCCATCCCGAGCGACGGCTGCAGGGCATCCCGGGCAGCCCACCCCGGCTCGACGACATGCCGACCGGCTGCCCATTCCACCCGCGCTGCCCGCTCGCCTTCGAACGCTGCCCGACCGAGGTGCCGCCGCCGTTCGACCTCGGCGACGGCCGCCGGGCGGCCTGCTTCCTCGTGGAGCCGGACCGTGGCTGAGCCGGTCGCCGTCGTCCGCGACGTCGAGGTCGCCTTCGCCGGCCGGCGATCGCTGCTCGACGTCCTGCGCTTCCGGCCCGCACCGCCGATCCGTGCCGTGGACAGCGTCTCGTTCGCGGTCGCGCCTGGAGAGGTGCTCGCCATCGTCGGGGAGTCGGGATCCGGCAAGACGACCACCGCGAACCTGCTGCTCGGACTGCTGCCGCCGAGCGCCGGGCACGTGGAGCTCGACGGGCGCGACGTGGCGCGGCTCGGGCGACGGGAGCTCGCCCGCCTGCGGCGCAGCGTGCAGATGATCTTCCAGGACCCGTACGAGTCGCTCAACCCGCGCATGCGCGTCGCCGACGTCGTGGCCGAGCCGCTCCGCGTGCACCGCGTCCTCGGGTCGGACGCAGAGGTGCGCGAGCGCGTCCGCGAAGCGCTCGGCGAGGCGGGCATGACGCCGGTGGACGCCTACCTGCACCGCCTGCCGTTCGAGCTGTCCGGCGGCCAGCGCCAGCGGGTGGCGATCGCAGCGGCGCTCGCCCTGCGGCCGAAGCTGCTCGTCGCCGACGAGCCGGTGAGCATGCTCGACGTCAGCATTCGGGCCGACATCCTCAACCTGCTGCGCGCCCTCGCCGACGAGCACGACATCGCGGTGGTGATGATCACCCACGACCTGTCGACGGTGGCCGCCTACGCCGACCGCATCGCGGTCATGTACCTCGGCCGCATCGTGGAGCAGGGGGAGGCGCGGGCGGTCCTGTCCGACCCGCAGCATCCCTACACCCGGGCGCTGCGGTCCGTGGTCCCCGTTCCGGACCCGGCGGCGCGCCGCGTCCCGCAGGTGCTCTCCGGAGAGATGCCCGATCCGTCGCGCATCCCGTCCGGCTGCCGCTTCCACCCGCGCTGCCCGCTCGCCTTCGACCGCTGCCGGGTCGAGGACCCGCCGCTGTTCGAAGCGGGGCCGGGCCACGCCGCCGCCTGCCTCCTGGTGGAGGGCGCTCCGGCCGCGAAGGACGTCCGCGACTAGAGCGGCGCGGCGGTCCCCATCAGGACACCGAGCAGGAGGAGCCCCACCACCACCCCCACTGCTCCGGGCGCGAGCAGGCGCAGCCAGAATGCGCCGACGCGCGCGAGGACGGCCGCCAGCGCGGACGCGGCGAGGGCGCCGGCGAGCCCGGCCACCGCGGCGCCGAAGGCGTGCGCGAGGGTGGGGGAGGCGGCGCCGACCTGACGCTCGCCGGCCATCGCCACCCCGATCACGATGACGACCAGCGCGGCAAACAGCGCGGCGGCCATGGTCGCCGTCGAAGCCTGCAGCGCGCCCTGCTGGGTGGCGCCGGTAAGCACCGCGCCGCCGGCCAGCGCCGCCGCGACGAGCCAGGTGCCGCCGACCGCCGGAGTGCCGTCCGCCGGCGGCGCGACGGCGAACCAGGCCAGCGTCAGGGCCGGCGCCGCGAGCATTCCCGCGGCAGCAACCCAGGTGAGCGGCTTCGTCCAGTCCTCGGGGTCCTCCGGCGGGACGACCTCGCCCAGGCGGACGCTGACCGGGACGACGTCGTCGTCCGGCCGCTCGGTCATGCCGGGACGGCCTCCGACGGCTCCGACGGCTCCCCCGGCTCGCCCGGCTCACCACCGCGGGCCGCCGGCACTGTCGCCAGCCGCAGGCCGAGGATGCGCGCGCCGAGCTCGCGGACCATCCAGCCGGCGTCGACCCGCAGCCGCCGGTCGTCGGCCTCGATCGCGCGGGCCGCGAGGGCGTGCAGCTCCGACAGCGCCGCCGGCGTGTCCAGGTCGTCGTCCATGGCGGCGAGGAACCGCGCACGGTGACCTGCCACGACCGGGTGGAGCGCGCTCGGCTCGGCGAGAGCCGGCGCCAGCGGTTCGAGCTCCTCGGCGAGCCGCGCCGCCTGGCGCAGGCGCCCCGCGGCGACGACCGAGGCCTCGAGATCGGCCTCGTGGAAGGTGATCTCGGCGCGGTAGTGATGGCTGACCAGGTAGTGCCGGATCGCGTCGCCCGGGTAGGAGGCCAGCAGGTCGCGGACGAGGACGAGGTTGCCGAGCGACTTGCTCATCTTCTCGTCCTCGTAGCGGAGCATGCCGGCGTGCATCCACCACGCCACGAACGGCCGCTCACCGGAGGCCCCTTCGCTCTGCGCGATCTCCGACTCGTGGTGCGGGAAGGCGAGGTCGGCGCCTCCGCCGTGGATCTCGAACTGCGTCCCGAGGTAGGCGCTGCTCATCGCCGAGCACTCGATGTGCCATCCCGGCCGCCCGGGCCCCCACGGCGACTCCCAGGACGGCTCGTCCGGGGCCGATGGCTGCCACAGCACGAAGTCGAGGGGATCACGCTTGCCGGGCATGTCCGGCACGTTGCCGCGCTCGTTGGCGATCGGCAGCATCGCCTCGCGCGGGAGGCGCGACAGCTCCCCGTAGGTCGGCCACGAGGCGACTTCGAAGTAGACGTGACCCTCGGCCCGGTAGGCGTGGCCGCGCTCGAGCAACCGCTCGATCATGCGCAGCATCTCGGGAATGTGCCCGGTGGCGCGGGGATATCGGTCCGGCGGCAGCCAGTTCAGCGCCGCCATCTCGGTGAGGAATGTCGTGACGTGCCGGTTGCCGAGGGCGAGGTAGTCCACCCCGAGCTCGCGGGCACGCTTCAGGAGGTCGTCGTCGACATCGGTCAGGTTCTGAACGTAGACGACGTCATGGCCGAGGTACTCGAGGTACCGATGCAGGACGTCGAAGCTGACGTAGGTGAAGGCGTGGCCGAGGTGGCCGGTGTCGTAGGGCGTCACGCCGCAGACATAGAGTCCCACCGGCCCGTCTCCCGTGGGCGCGAACGGAACGAGCTCGCCGCGCAGGGTGTCGTACAGCCGCAGCGTCATCGGTTCGGGCCGCCCGGCCTTTGCGGGGCCGGGTAGAATCGGCCGGCCAACGGGGGATCGGTCAGCTGCCGACCGTACGCGGAGGGTATTGGAGCATGTGGGAAGTCCTGCGATGGTTCGCCGTCTTCGTGCTGGCGCTCCTGCTCATCGTCGCGGGCCTGTTCTGGCTGATGGATCGCCCGCTGCCCATCCCGGACATCTTCTAGCACCCCTGCCGGTCCGCCCATCTACTGGCCGGGCTTCGTCATCATGAGCAGCCCGATGACGCCCGTCGCCGCCGCCATGGCGTACGCCACGTAGCGCTGCTGGCGCGCCCTCCGCCTCCAGGTCGCCTCGTCCCCCTCACGCCCGATGCGCAGCAGCCGGCGCAGGTTCGGCCGGGAGACGAAGGCCGCCACCGCCAGGTTCGCCGCGTAGATGACGAGCGCCACGAGCAGCCACGGCTGGGAGAGGAGGCCGAAGCCGAGGACGGCCAGGAGGCCGATGCCGGTGGCCGCCAGGCCGATGGCGATGACCACAGACCCCGTCCCCTGGATCGCCACGAGCAGACGCGCGAGCGGATTGTCGCTGATCGCCGCCTCGCCGGAGCGCCGCAGCAGGAACGGCAGGAACAGGCTCGGCGCCAGGAGCGCGACGGCCAGCGAGATATGGACGACGAGGAGGATGGGGAACCAGCTCACGGTCCCCGGATGCTAGCGCAGGCCGGGCGCCGGGGTGGACGGGCGGATCAGGCGGCGGCCTTCGTCGTCCGGCGCGTCGTCTTCTTCGTGGTTCGGCTGCCGTTGCCCGAGCCGCCGAACCGGTCGGCCAGCGCCGCCACGTTGATGCTCCAGCCGACGCCGAAGACCGGGTCCCCCACGATCTGGTCGCTCTTCGGGTTCCACCAGGCGCCGATGACCTTTCCCGGCGTGGGAGGCCGGAAGTCGTACGGCACGACGCCGAGCAGGCGCCCGTGCCAGGTCCGCTCCTCCGGCGGCTTGCGCATCTCGGTGTAGACGGCGCCGGCCAGTGCCGCGAAGGCGGCCATGCGCAGCAGCCAGGCGAGATCCTCGAGCTCGGAGCGAATCGTCTTCAGCATGCCGGCACGATCTCGCAAGGAGCGTGCCGGGTCAACCCGGGCTGGCGCTGCTCGACGGGTCCGGCGTGGCCGATGGCGTGGGCGTGGGCTCCGGCGTCGGTGCGCGCATGACCCGCACGCCGGGGTAGTAGTAGGTCCGCACGATCTTGCCCGGGGTGTGGCCGTCGAGGCCGCAGGCCTGCGTGCCCCACTGCCAGGCGCGCGTGCCGTTCGCGTTCTCCCCGCACGCGTCGTCAGACGCACCCGCGCCGTAGAAGGTCGGGAAGACGGCCCCATTGCGGTGCACGAGCTTGCCCCACATGACGTTCACGGCTCGCGACACCGCGCGGTAGATCGGCTTCGAGGGGTCGAAGACCTGGTCGCGGACGTCGTCGCGGATGTCGTAGCACTCGTCCGCCTCGTTCACGCCCCCGCGCCAGTTCAGGACCTGGTACCAGGCGTAGTTGCGGACGATGAGCGCCCCGGCGCGGAGGGAGCGCTGCGTCCAGGACGGGATCCACTCGCGGGATAGGACGTTCTTCGTGTAGCGGCGGAATCCGACGGTCTGCACCTCGCCGGTCGCCACGCGCAGCACGCGGATGGTCTGGGGCGGGACGGTGTGCGAGGTCCAGGCGGTGCAGCTGGCGGCCGAGGCCGCCGATCGCGCACCGGGCGCAGGCAGGAAGGCGGCCGCCGTCACTGCCACGACGAGCAGCGCGGCGGCCGCAAGGCGGAGGAACATCGCCGCCACCGTACACCGCACCCTTCCCCACCAGAACGCTCCCGATGGTCCTGGCCCGATGGTCTGGCTGCCCTCAGGCCTCACCGGCCCAGCGATGGACGCGCCCCACGGCTCCCTCGAAGCCGAGCTCGGCGCACAGGCTGGTGAACTCCTCGCGCGGGACGCCCTGCCATGCGAGCGTCGCGAGGCTGGCCTCGCCGATGTCGGCGTCCGCGTTCAGGGTGGCCAGGCGCCGGTAGAGCGCGGCTTCCGGGCGGTGGTCGCGCAGCGTTGCGGCCAGGGTTGCCGCTCCGCGGACCGGCACGTCCCAATCGGCGGCGGCCTCGGGGATGTTCTCGATGTGGTTCCAGCGGCGCAGCACCGCGGCTGCGCTCTTCGACCCCCAACCCGGCAGGCCCGGGTAGCCGTCCGACGAGTCGCCGACGAGGGCGAGGTAATCCGGGATGCTCGCCGGGGTCACGCCGAACTTCGCGATCACGCCGGCCTCGTCGTAGGTGATGCGGCGCATCCGATCGCGGAGCACGACGCGCTCTCCGTCGACGCACTGGGCGAGGTCCTTGTCGACGCTGCACACCACGATCTGCTCGACCGCCGGGTCGTCGCGGAAGCGGGCGACCGCGGCCGCCAGGCCGTCATCGGCCTCGTCCTCGACCATCGGCCAGGTGAGGATGCCGAGCGCCCGCAGCGCGCGTTCGGCGTCGCGGAATTGGGCGAGCAGGGCCGGGTCCATGCCGAGGCTCGACTTGTAGCCGGGGAACACGTCGTTGCGCCAGCTCTCGATGACGTAGTCGGTAGCCGCCGCCACGTGGCTGACGTCCGGCTCGCGCAGCAGGCTGAGCATCGAGTCGATGATCCCGCGCACCGCGTTCACCGGCCGTCCATCCGGCCCGTAGGCGAGCGGCCGTCCGGGCGAGTAGTAGGCCCGAAACAGCTCGAAGGTCGCGTCCACGAGGTGCAGCTTCACGAACCCGAGCATACCGGCCGATAAGCGGCTGGTAAGCGGTCGTATGCCAGGCTGCCCGCAGTGGGGGTGCGGCGCGGGCGCGTGCCCTGCGAATCGCTCCGGCTGCGACGCGGCCGGAGCGCCGCGCCGCCCCTCGCTCAGGCGGGGACGGCCTCGGCCGCGGTCCAGCTGGTGAGGGACCGTGCGGCCGGCGTCATGTGCAGCGATCCGTCATCCACCACCCACCACGCGGCAAGTCCCCGGGCGGACGCCTCGGCGCCGAGGTGTGCCCTGCCGGCCAGGAAGAGCGCCTTGGTGCTGACCTCCGCCCAGGCGGGGTCGGCGGCGTGGACGGTCACCGCGAGGAGCCCGGTCTGTGCCGGCCGGCCAGTCCTCGGGTCGATGAGATGGTGGACTCGGGTCCCTTCGTGCGACCAAGCCCGCACGGCGACGGAGGACGTGGCCACGGCGCCGCCCCGCACCCGTACCGTGGCCAGCAGCCGGCGCGCGTGGTTCGGATCCTCGATGCCGATCGACCATGCCCCTCCCGACGGACCGACGCCGTCCACCACCACGTCGCCGCCCGCCTCGAGCAGCACGCCGGCGGCGTGGGGTGCCGCGCGGCGGACCGCGCCCAGGGCCCATCGCAGCGCCAGGCCCTTGCCGAGGCCGCCGGAGTCGACCGGCGCGCCGAGCAGGAAGCTGCCGCGGCCCGGCGCCGCGCGCAGCCATCCCGCGGCCTCGCCCGAGATGCCGGGCAGCGGCACGCCGGCGCGCTCGCCGATCTCCTCGAGGAAGCGGATGACGCGAGCGTCAAACCGGCCACCGGTCACCCGCTGCGCCCGCGCCGCGGTCATCAGCAGCGCTCGGAGCCGCC
>DATBIK010000068.1:0-3007 GCA_036556985.1 Candidatus Limnocylindria bacterium
CGAGGCGCTCGCACGTCTGCGGACCGCGCTCGACGCCACGCGCGTGCTCGGCGTTCGCACGAACCTCCGCTTCCTGCGCTGGCTCCTGGACCAGCCGGCCATGCGCGACGGCGAGGTCCGGACCGATACGATCGCCGGCCTGGCGATCCCCGCGCCGCCGAAGCCGGACGAGGCCACCTGGGTGGCGGTGGCCGCCGCGGCCCGGGATGCCGGCCTGCTGCCGGGCGGGACCTGGGGCGGGGGCTGGCGGCTGAATGCGGCGCCGTCGGTGCGCCTGGCGCACGGCGACGCGACGCGCAGCATCCCGCTTCCAGAGCCCGGATCGGGCGCTTCGGCGAGCGTGGCGCCAAGTGTTCAGAACACCGGAACACTCCACGCCGACGTCGAGGGCCAGTCGCTCGAGTTCCGCGTCGCGCCGGCGCCGACCATCGAGGAGGCGGTCCGCCACGCGACGTCGCACGAGGAGGGCGCCGCCGTGCTGACCGCTCCCATGCCGGGCCGGGTGATCGCCGTCCGCGCCCGGGAGGGCGCATCGGTCCGGGAGCACGAGACCGTGGTCGTGCTGGAGGCGATGAAAATGGAGCATGCCGTGGTGGCGCCGCTGGCCGGCACTCTCACGCGGCTGGCGGTCGCGGAGGGGCAGCAGGTGCAGCGCGGCGACGTGCTGGCGGAGGTATCGGCCTCGGATGGCTAGGATGGTCGCGCGATGACCGCCGTCGACGTGCGCATCTACGAGGTCGGGCCGCGCGACGGCCTCCAGGCGGAGCCCACCGTCGTCGCCGCCGATGACAAGCTCCGCTTCCTCTCCCTCCTCGCCGATGCCGGCCTGCGCGAGATCGAGGCCACCAGCTTCGTCTCGCCGCGCGCGCTCCCGCAGCTTGCCGACGCCGACGAGCTCATGGCGCGCCTCGAGCGCAGACCGGGCGTGCGCTACCCGGTGCTCGTGCCGAACGCGCGGGGGCTCGAGCGCGCGGTGGCGGCCGAGGTCGACGCCGTTTGCCTGTTCACCGCGGCCACCGAGTCGTACGTGCGCCACAACATCGGGATGGGGATCGACGAGTCGCTGGCCGCCTTCGCGCCGGTGGCCGAAGAGGCGCGCCGCCGGGGGTGGTGGCTGCGCGGCTACGTGAGCACCGCCTTCGGCTGCCCGTACGAGGGGGAGGTGGACCCGCGGGCGGTGGTCGACGTCTGCGAGCGGCTGCTGGCCCTCGGGGTGGACGAGCTGGCGGTCTCGGACACCGTCGGCGTGGCCGGCCCGACCGACGTGCGACGCGTTCTCGACGCCCTCCGCGCCTCCGGGATCGGGCCTGAGGTCGTCGCACTCCACCTCCACGACACGCGCGGGACGGCGCTGGCGGGGGTGATGGCCGCCCTGGCCGCGGGGGTGACCGCCTTCGACGCGTCGACCGGCGGGACGGGCGGCTCCCCGTTCGCGCCGGGCGCAACGGGAAACCTGGCCACCGAGGACCTCGTCCACCTCCTCGACCGCGAGGGCATGCGCCACGGCGTGGACCTCGACGCGGTCATCGCCGCGGCGCGCTTCATCGCGGAGCGGCTCGGCAAGGCCGAGGTGGGCAGCAAGGTGGGCCGGGCCGGCCGCTGGCCGCGCTAGCATGGGCCCGATGGACCCCGCCGATCTGGCCTCCGGCGACCGTCGGTCGGTCATCCTCGACGTCGACACCGGGATCGACGACATGGTCGCGCTGCTCATCGCCGCCACCGCCCCGGAGCTGAACCTGCGCGGGGTGACCTGCGTGGCCGGCAACGTCGAGATCCACCACGTCGCCCGCAACACGGGCAAGATCCTGCAGATGGTCGGCCGGCCCGACGTCCCGGTCAGCATCGGGGCCGCGCGGCCGCTCCAGCGCCGCCTGCGCACCGCCCCCGACACCCACGGCCCGAGCGGCACCGGCTACGTCGAGCTGCGTGGCGAGGACCGCAAGCTGGGGAGCACCGAGTACACGCCGATCCCCGCCGCCCGCTACCTGGGCGCTCACGTGAAGCGCCATCCCGGCGAGGTCACCGTCGTCGCCCTCGGGCCGCTCACGAACCTCGCCGCCGCCCAGCTGGCCGGCGTGGACTTCGCCGGCAGCGCCCGGGACGTGGTCTGGATGGGCGGCACGCTCGAGGAGCGCGGAAACACGACCGAGACCGGCGAGTGGAACGCCTGTGTCGACCCCGAGGCGGCCGAGACGTGCCTGCGCGCCGGGTCGATCCGCCGCATCTTCCCGCTCGACGCGACGCAGGACGTCGTCGTCAGCATGGACGACCTCGGCTCCCTGCCCGACACCCACCTGGCGCGCGTCGTGCGCGATGCGCTTCGCTTCTACGTCGCCTTCCACCGCCAGGCCGACGGCATCGACGGCTGCTACCTGCACGACCCGGTCACCCTCATCGGCGCCCTGCTGGCGCCCGATCTCGTGACCGACACCGTGCGCGAGCGCCTCGCCTGCGACACGAGCACCGATGCCTACGTGGCGGGCAGCCTGTTCCGCTCCGAGGACGATCGGCCCGAGGTCGAGCTGGCGGTGGAGATCGACGCGGCGGGGATGAAGGCCGAGCTGCTGGCTCGACTTGCCCGGGCGGTGGCCTGACAATGCCGCCCACCTGCGGAGGAGGTTGACCCATGGCCATGCGCTGGATCGCGGCGCTCGTCGCTTTCGGGGTCGTCGTCATCGGCGGCATCGTCCTGGCCGGCGGGATCCCGGATCCCGGCGAGGCGGATCCGATCACGTTCGCGTACCAGGCCGTCGCCGACGTCCTGGCCCTCATCCTCGGGATCGCGCTGCTCGTCGCGATCGCCGTGTTCCTCGTCGTGGAACGCATGCAGACCGGCGGCAATGCTTCGCTCGCAAGCCAGTTCACCACGCGCACGCTCATCCTCATGCCGATCGCGATCGCGCTGAACATCATCCTGGGCCAGACCGTGGCGGCGGCGTTGAAGATCCCGATCTACCTCGACTCGATCGGCACCATCCTGGTCGGCGTCCTTGCCGGCCCGCTGGCG
>DATBIK010000069.1:0-24460 GCA_036556985.1 Candidatus Limnocylindria bacterium
CGCTCCTCCTCGAAGAACATGTGCTCGGTGCGGCACAGTCCGATGCCCTGCGCCCCGAAGGCGCGTGCCCGCTCGGCGTCACGCGGGTAGTCGGCGTTGGCCCACACCTGCAAACGCCGAATCTCATCGGCCCAGCCCAGCAGCGTGGCAAGGTCGTGCTCGTCCTCGAAACGGGCCTCGATGGTGGGCAGCTCGCCAGCGAAGATCTCGCCGGTGGTGCCGTCGATGCTGATCATCTCGCCCTCGCGCACGACCGTCTCGCCGGCGCGCATCTCGCGCCTCGCATAGTCGATGCGCAGCGACTCGGCGCCGGCCACGCATGGCAGGCCCATGGAGCGCGCCACCACCGCCGCGTGGCTGGTGGCGCCGCCGCGCGCCGTGAGCACGCCCAGCGCGGCCAGCATGCCATGCACGTCGTCCGGGCTGGTTTCGATCCGCACCAGGATCACCGGGTCGCCGGCTGCCTTGGCCTCCACCGCCCGATCGGGGTCGAAGATCGCCTTGCCAGTGGCGGCACCCGGGGAGGCGTTGAGCCCCTTGGCGAGGAAGCGCTCTCCCGCCTTCGCCTTCGCCGCGTCGTCGAAGCGCGGCAGCAGGAGCTGCACGATCTGCGCCGGGTCGACGCGCTGCACCGCCTCGTCGCGCGTCAGGATGCTCTCGTTGGCCATGTCGACCGCGATCTTCACCGCCGCCGGCGCCGTGCGCTTGGCGGAGCGGGTCTGGAGCATGTACAGCTTGCCGCGCTCGATGGTGAACTCGAGGTCCTGCACGTCGCGGTAGTGCTGCTCCAGCCGCTGGGCGATGGCCTCGAACTCGCTGTACACCTCGGGCAGCTCGTCGCGCATCTGGCTGATCTTCTCCGGCGTGCGCACGCCGGCCACCACGTCCTCGCCCTGCGCGTTGGTCAGGTACTCGCCGTACAGCACCTTCTCGCCGGTGTTCGGGTCACGGGTGAAGGCCACGCCGGTGCCCGAGTCGGCGCCCATGTTGCCGAACACCATGGTCACCACGTTCACCGCGGTGCCCAGGTCGTGCGGGATCCTGTTGAACTCGCGGTAGTCGTGCGCCCGCTTGCCGAACCAACTGTCGAAGACGGCGCGCGCCGCGAGCTCCAGCTGCCTGTACGGGTCCGTCGGGAACGGCTCGCCGGTCTTCTGGCGGACGATCTCCTGGTAGCGGCCAGCGATGCCCTTCAGGTCGTCGGCGCCGAGGTCGGTGTCCAGCTTCGCCCCGCGCTCCGCCTTGAGCGCCTCGAACGGCTCGTCGAACTCAGTGGCCGGAATGTCGAGCACGATGCGGCCAAACATCGCCACGAAGCGACGCCAGGCGTCGTAGCCGAAGCGCTCGTTGCCGGTGAGCTGGATCAGACCCTGGACGGTCTCCTCGTTCAGCCCCAGGTTGAGGACGGTGTCCATCATGCCGGGCATGCTGAACGCGGCGCCGGAGCGGACGCTGACCAGCAGCGGGTTGGCCGGATCCCCGAACCCCTTGCCGGTCTCCTGCTCGAGCGCATGCATGTGGGCCAGCACGTCGTCCCACAGGCCCGGTGGCAGCTCCTTGCCGGCCGCGTAGTACGCGTTGCACGCCTCGGTGGTGATCGTGAAGCCCGGCGGGACCGGCAGCCCGGCGTTGGTCATCTCGGCCAGGCCGGCGCCCTTGCCGCCCAGCAGCCGCCGCATCCCGGCATTGCCCTCGGGGAAGGTGTAGATCAGCTTGCCGGGCGTGCCATCCGGTGCCGCGGTGGCGGCGCTGGCGGACTTCGTGCTGCGCTTGCGGGTGGTGCTGGCCATGCGACGGAACGGCCTCCGTGTCTCAATCGGGGAAGGACTGATTGTACCGACTGGCCGCGTCCCGGCTGACCAGGCGCCTTCGATCAGCGGCGAGCGCGCAGGCGGCGCCGCCCGGGCTCGCGGTAGCGGACCTCGACCAGCGGCCACAGGTCGTCCAGCGCCACGCGATAGTCGCCCGCCACGCGCTGGGCGCGCAGCCGGCCCAGACGGATCAGCCGCCGGACGTGCTCCGGGTGAAAGCCCAGCACGGCGGCGGCCTGGCGCACCGACATGGCAAGGGCTGGCAGCTCGACCGGCCGATCGTCCGGCAGCCCGGCGAGCGCCACGGCCATGGCCTTGGCGCGGTCGGCGGTCAGGGCGATGGCCTCAGCGTCCGGCCGGCGCATCGCGGCATGCAGGGCAGCGGCCAGGCGCTCGCGCAGCTCGCCGGCGGTGGCCACCGAGCGCACGCCGCCGAGCGCCGCCCGGCCGGTCATTGCAGGCTGACCCAGCCCCGTCGGAAGGCGGTTTCGAACAGCCACGGCCAGCCCGCCACCAGCCGGCCGAACCAGCCGGCGCGCGAGCGGTACAGCCGGCGGGCCTTCTCGGTGAGCCGCGATCGCTCGGCCGATCCCAAGGCGGCGGTCAGCTGGCGAAGCTCGCGGAACGCTTTCGATTCGTCGCCGGCCAGCCAGTGCGCCTCGGCCAGCGCCTCGCGCGCCGCGGCGTCCCCCGGCCGCAGCTCGGTCGCCGTCGTGGCCGCTGCCAAGGCCTCGCGCACGTCGCCGCTGCGGGTGAGCGCCCGCGCCAGGGCAAGCTGTGCATCGGCATCCGCCGGATCCAGCCGCACGGCACGTCGGGCCGCTTCAGCAGCCTGCCCGGTCTCATCTGCGCTCAGCCGCTCCCCCGCCTCGGCCAGCGCCCAGTCACGCTGCCGCGGGTCGTTGCGCGCCAGCCGCCCGTACTCGGACGCGGCATCGTGGTGCGCGCCCTCGGCGGCCAGCGTGTCTGCCAGCAGCTCGCGATAGCGGATCTCGTCCGGATCGAGCCGCACGGCGTCCTGCGCGTCGCGTTCCGCTTCGGCAGCGCGCCCCATGGCCAGCAGCGCGCGTGCACGCAACTCGTGCGCCGCGTCGTCGCCGGGTCGCTCGGCAAGCACCGCATCCGCCAGCTGCAGAGCAGCAGGAGCGTCGCCGCGGTCGAGCGCCGCGCGCCCTTCGGCCAGCTGGCTGGGCGAGGTCATGCCGTCATGCCGGCTCGGCGCCGCGCGGCACGCCCTGCCACTGCCCGGTGCCGTCCAGCAGCCCCGCCAATCGGGCGGCAACCTGCCCCAGCGCCACCCGCTCCTGGGTCATCGAGTCGCGCTCGCGGATCGTGGCGGCCCCGTCCTCCAGCGACTCGACGTCCACGGTCACGCAGAACGGCGTGCCGATCTCGTCCTGGCGCCGGTAGAGCTTGCCGATCGAGGCGGTGTCGTCGTACATGGCCGCCATCCGTGCCCGCAGGTCTCCTGCCAGCGCGCGCGCCCGCTCGACCAGCTCGGGGCGGTTGCGCAGCAGCGGCATGACGGCGGCCTTGACCGGCGCCAGCGTCGGGCGGATGCGCAGCACGACGCGCTTCTCCTTCTCCAGCTGCTCCTCGCTGTAGGCATCGAGCAGCACGGTCAGGACCGCGCGATCGACGCCCATGGCCGGCTCGATGACGTACGGAGTGACGTGCTCGCCGCTTGCCTCGTCGAAGATGGTCAGCCCCTTGCCCGAGCCGGCGGCATGAGCCTGCAGGTCGTAGTCGAAGCGATCGGCGATGCCCTCCAGCTCGGACCAACCCATCGGGAAGGCGTACTCGATGTCGGTGGTCTGCCGCGAGTAGTGGCTCAGCTCATCGGCCTCGTGCGGCCGAAGTCGAAGGCGGTCGGCGCTGACGCCCAGATCATCGGTCCACCAGCGCAGGCGCTCTTCCACCCAGTAGGCAAACCAGCGCTCCTCCTCGGAGGGATGGATGAAGTACTCCATCTCCATCTGCTCCAGCTCGCGGTCGCGGAAGATGAAGTTGCCCGGCGTGATCTCGTTGCGGAAGCTCTTCCCGATCTGTGCGATCCCGAACGGCAGCTTCTTGCGGGCTGTGGTCGCCACGTTGTCGAAGTTGACGAAGATGCCCTGGGCGGTCTCCGGGCGCAGGTAGGCCACGCTGGCGCTCTCCTCGACCGGCCCGACGTGGGTCCTGAACATGAGGTTGAACTGGCGGGCCTCGGTGAGGGTGCCTTTACTCCCGCAGTTCGGGCAGGCGATCTCGGACGGCGGGCCCTTCAGGTCGTCGGCCCGGAAGCGGAGCTTGCAGCTGCGACAGTCGACCATGGGGTCGCTGAAGCCGCCGACATGTCCGCTGACTTCCCAGACGCGCGGGTTCATGACGATGGCCGCATCCAGGCCCACGATGTCGTCCCGCAGCCGGACCATCGATCGCCACCAAGCCTGCTTCACGTTGTTCTTGAGCTCCACGCCCAGCGGGCCGTAGTCCCAGAAGCCGCCCATGCCGCCATAGATCTCGCTCGACGGGAAGACGAATCCGCGGCGCTTGGCGAGGGAGACGATGGCCTCCATGTTCGGGGCGGGCACGGGCTCTGCACGGCTCCTGCTGCAACAGCTGTTGATGGACCGATGCCTGGGCTGGGCCGTCGAGTCTACCCCAGGAGCGCTCGAGGTCGCCGGTCGGGCACCGGATCGGGTGCGCCGGCTGCATTGAGCGATATATCGCTAGTGATGTATCCGTTGACAGGCTCGGTTGGGTCCAGTCAAGCCGGTCACCGACGTCGCATCATGGCGTGACCGGCGCCCCACGGGATGCCTCGCGCGCCGCCACCTCCTCGAGGAAGTCGCGACTGCGCAGCTCGCGCTCGAGGACGGCCGACACGGTCTCGTGGAGGAGCCGCTCCACCTCGCGATGCACGGCCGCCGGCAGCCCCAGCCGCAGCACCTCGGTGAGCGGGCTGCGCTGGAGGTGGCGCATGACCTTCAGCGCGTCGGCGCTCAACGCACGGGCGTTCATGGCCGCGTGGGCGCACTCCGGGCCGAGCACGCCGCCACCCACCGCGGAGAAGGCGTTCCCTTCCGGGCCGATCTCCGCGCCGCATTCCAGGCACTGCGTCAGCTCCGGCCGGAAGCCCATCGCGTCGAGGAGGGCGAGCTCGAACCAGCGCGCCACGACCTCGCGACCCACCTCCCCGGGCGCGGCGTCGAGGGCCGACAGCCCCTGGGCCAGGAGCAGGAACGCCCCGCGTGAGTCTGCGGCGCCCTCGCAGAAGCGGTCGGCGAGCTCCACGAGGTACCACGCGGCCGCCGTGGAGTGGAGGTCGTCACGCAGGCCGAGGTGCGGCTCCTCCAACGCCACCTGCGTCACGATGTCGAACGTGCGGCCCACCGCCAGGACGAGGTGGACGTCGCTGAACGGCTCCAGTCCCCCGCCGAGCCGGGAGCGCGGCCGGCGGATCCCCTTCGCCACCACGCGCAGCTTCCCGTGGTGCGGGGTCAGCACGGTGAGGACCCGATCGGCCTCGCCGAGGTCCATGCTGCGCAGGACGATCGCCTCGGTCTTGTAGAGACGCGCGCGGGGGCTCATCGGTCCGCGCTCATCGGTCCAGCGGGCACGGACGTACCGGGGTCATGGCACGGCTGCTCACGGGGCTCGGGTACCCTTCCGGCGTGGACATCAGGACCGAGTTTACCGACCTGCTCGGCGACATCGAGAACGAGATGCGGAGCGTCCTCGACGAGCGGGACGACCACGCACGTCCGCTGTACGAGATGCTCGCCTACCACCTCGGCCTCGACCAGCCGGACGGGCCGCGTGGCAAGCGCATGCGCCCGCTGCTCGGCCTGCTCGCCTACCAGTCGATCACCGGCGACTACCGCGCCGCGCTGCCCGGCGCCGCGGCGGTGGAGCTCGGCCACAACTTCAGCCTCGTCCACGACGACATCGAGGACGCCGATCGCGAGCGACGCCATCGGCCGACGCTGTGGGCGATCTGGGGGGTGCCGCTCGCCATCAACGCCGGCGACGCCCTGTTCGCGCTGTCGCGGCTCGCCCTCTATCGGCTCCTCGGGGACGGCTTCAGCGAGCGGCGGGTCCTGGCTCTCATGCGGGTCTACGACGAGACCTGCCTCGCGCTGTGCGAGGGCCAGTTCCTGGACATCAGCTTCGAGCGGCGCACCGACATCACGGTGGACGAGTACCTGGAGATGATCGGGCGCAAGACGGCCGCGCTGGTGGGGGCATCGGTCCAGGCCGGGGCCATCCTGGCCACCGATGACGCCGCCACCATCGAGGCCTACCGCGCCTTCGGCTACCACCTGGGCCTCGCCTTCCAGATGGCCGATGACGTGAAGGGCAGCTTCTGGACCTCGGCCGACTCGGGCAAGCCGGAGGCCGGCGACATCCGCAAGCGCAAGAAGACGCTGCCGCTGGTCTGGGCGCTCGAGCACGCGTCGGAGGCCGATCGCGCGAGGCTGGCCGAGATCTACGCCATCGGCCAGTCCGAGACCGATGAGCCGATGCCTCCGGGCGAGGTCGACGAGGTGCTCGCGATCCTGGAGCGCAGCGGGGCGCGCGAGCAGGCGCTCGCCGAGGCGCGTCGCTACCGCGATCTGGCGCTGGAGGACATCGGCTCATTGCCCATCGGCGACGGGCCGCGTGCGGAGCTGCGCGCGCTCGTCGAGTCGGTGATCGCGCTGTGAGCGGCCGCGGGTGGCGCAGCCTGGCGGGCTGGGTGGCGCTCAGCTTCGTGCCGGCGGTCATCGGCGCGCCGTTCCCGGCGCCGGAGTGGTACCGGCAGCTGCGCAAGCCCTCCTGGAGCCCGCCGGCGTGGCTGTTCGGCCCGGTCTGGACGCTGCTCTACGCGCTCATGGGCGTCGCCGCCTGGCTGGTGGCGACCGGTGGCCGGGCGGGCGGTCGCGGTGCGGCGCTCGGTGCGTTCGGCGCACAGCTGGCCCTGAATGCCGCGTGGACGCCGATCTTCTTCGGGCTCCGGCGCCCCGGGCTGGCGCTGGCCGAGATCATGGCCACGCTGGGGGCCGTGGCGGCGACGGTTGCCCTCTTCCTCCGGCAGCGGACGCTGGCCGGCGTGCTGCTGCTGCCGTACCTGGCCTGGACCTCGTTCGCCACCCTGCTGAACGCCGCGATCTGGCGCCGCAACAGGGACCTCGGCTAGGGATCGACCACCGGCATCGACTCGCGATACCGAGCTCGGGTGGAGCAGCCTGCGAGGCCAGCACGCGAAGGGCTGCGAACCCAAAGACGACCATCCGGTGCCGACCTAGAGAGGCTCGTCCCCAGCCTCCTCCTCATCGGGGAGTGCCGGGCGCGAGGCGATGACCTTCGCCACGCGGCGCGGCTCGGCCACCTCCACGGTGAGCGTCACGTCACCGAACGGCACGATGGTGCCGGGGAGCGGGATGCGCCCCTCGCGGTGGACGACGAAGCCGCCGACCGTGTCGTAGGCCTCCTCATCCTCCTCCTCGGCATCGGGCAGGTCGAACAGGTCGCGCAGGTCGTCCATGGAGACCCGGCCGTCGAGGCGGAAGGCAGTCTCGCCGTCCTGCTCCAGGGTCTCGACCAGGACCTCCTCGGTGTCGTACTCGTCCTGGATCTCGCCCACGATCTCCTCGACGACGTCCTCCATGGTGATGAGGCCGGCGGTGCCGCCGTACTCGTCGACCACGATGGCGATGTGCCGCTTGGCGGCCTGCATCTCGTGGAGCAGCTCGTCGACGCGCTTCGTCTCGGGCACGTAGACCGCGGGGCGCGCCAGCTTGCGGATGTCGATCTCGGGGGCCTGGCCGCCGTTTCGCTTCAGGTACGGCAGCAGGTCCTTGGCGTAGAGGATGCCGACGATGTTGTCGAGATTCTCCTCGTAGACCGGCACCCGCGAGTGGCCGGCGCGGACGATGAGGTCGAGCACCTCGTCCATCGGGGCCGTCACCTCAACGGCCCGGATCCCGATGCGCGGGACCATGACCTCGTGGACCTGCTTCTCGGCGAGCTCGATGACCCCGTGGATCATCTCCTTCTCGTCCTCCTCGATGCCGCCCTGCTCGCTCCCCGTCTCGACGAGCATCTTCAGCTCCTCGGTGGAGAGGTAGCCAGCCTGCGGCCGCTCGGTGCCACCCAGGGCGCGCACGAGCACGTTCGAGACGGACGAGACGAACCAGACGACCGGGCGCAGGATCACGTCCATCCAGCCGATGGGCCGCGCCACGATGAGCGCGAAGCGGTCGGCGAAGGACAGCGCCAGCGTCTTCGGCACCAGCTCGCCGGCGATGATCGAGGCCAGGGCGATGAGCAGCGTGACGAGCACGAAGCTGATCTCGTCGGCCGCCTCGTCGAGGCCGGGGATGAGCGCCACGACATCGGCCAGCGCGCCGGACAGCGAGATGGCGCCCACCGCCGAGGCGAGGAAGCCGAGGAAGGTGATCGCGATCTGGATCGTGGCCAGGAAGCGCGACGGATCGTCGGTGAGGCGCTGCGCGACGCGGGCCGCGCGGCTGCCCTCGCCCACCAGCTGGTTCAGCCGGTGGCGCTTCACGGTGATGAGGGCGATTTCGCTGGCGGCGAAGAAGCCACCGATCAGGATGAGCCCCAGCACCGCGAGGAGGTCGAGGAGCCAGCCGTCGCTCATCGGTCCTGCTCGCGCGCCGGGCCGGGTTGACCGGCGGCGCCGCTACTGCTGCCTTCAGGCATGTGGGGGTTCCGGAGGACCTCCCGGCTGCGGGTTCCGATGGGTCGCGCTGGCGGCCGGCTCCACGGCCTCCGCGTCGCGCGACCGGCGGCGCGCCTCGATGGGACGCGCCGGCATGCCGACGACCGTCTTGCCGGGGGCCACGTCGCGGGTGACGACCGCGCCGGCTCCCGTCTTAGCCCCGGGACCGATGGTCACCGGTGCGCGCAGCATGGTGTCGACGCCGATGAAGGCGCCGTCCCCGATCGTCGTCGTGTTCTTCTTCTCGCCGTCGAAGTTGGCGGTGACCGCGCCCGCGCCGATGTTCACGTCCTCGCCGACCTCGGCGTCGCCGAGGTAGCTGAAGTGATGCTGCTGGGTGCCCGCCCCGACCGCGGCCTTCTTCAGCTCGGCGAAGTTGCCGATGCGACAGCGCGGGCCGATGCGGCAGCCGGGCCGGATGTGACTGTACGGGCCGATCTCCACGTCCTCGGCGATCTCCGAGGACTCCACGATGCTGGCCCACACCGTCGTGCGCGGGCCGATGCGGGAGTCGCGCACCTCGGCGTTCGGGCCGATGACCGCGTCCTGGGCGATCACCGTCTCCCCGCCGAGCACGGTCCACGGCTCGATGCGCGCGTCCTGCCCGATCTCGACTGCCGCGTCGATGTAGGTCGTCGAGGGGTCGACGATGGTGACCCCGTTGCGCATGTGCTGCTCGGCGATCCGTGCCCGGAGCAGCCGCTCGGCGGCGGCCAGCGCCACGCGGTCGTTGATGCCGGTCGTCAGCTCGGCCTGGGGGGCTTCGATGACCGTCACCCGGCGGCCGCCCGCGGCGGCGACGGCAACGAGATCGGTCAGGTAGTACTCGCCCGATGCCGACGCCGGGACGCTGCCGACGTTCGCGCGGAGCCACGCGGCCTCGAAGCAGTAGGTGCCGACGTTCACCTCGTCGACGTTGCGGATGCGCTCGTCGGCGTCCTTCTCCTCGACGATGGCGGTCGCGCCGCCGGCGGCGTCCCGCACGACGCGTCCATAGCCCGCCGGGTCGGGCACGCGGGCGGTGAGCATGGCGATCGTGGCCTCGCCCTCCGCCTGCTCGCGGAGCAGGCGCTGGAACAGGTCCGGCGGCAGGAGGGGCACGTCACCCATGGTGACGATGACGTGGCGCACGTTCGACGGGATGCGCGCCAGGCCACAGCGCACCGCGTCGGCGGTCCCGAGCTGCGGATCCTGGCGGACCGTGGGCACGCCGTCGCCGAGCGCGGCCTCGACGGCATCCGCACCGGACCCGGTCACGACCACCCGGTGCTCGACGCCCGCCGCCGCGAGCGCGTCGAGGACGTGGTGCAGCATCGGGCGGCCGGCGAGCGGGTGGAGCACCTTCGGCACGCGCGAGCGCATGCGAGTCCCCTGGCCCGCGGCCAGGACGATCGCGGCGGAACTCAGCACGAGCGCGAGGCTCCTCGTGAGGACGGCAAGTGGCGCCGATGGTATCGGTGGCGCGCGAGGGCGGTCAACCGAGGCTCGACGTTCAGCCGGCGTCTCCCGCGAGGGCGATCGCCTCGATCTCCACCAGGGCGCCCTTCGGCAGGCCCGCCACGGCGACCGTCGACCGGGCCGGGAAGGGCGCGGAGAAATGGCGCGCGTAGACCTCGTTGACGGTCGCGAAGTCGGCCATGTCGGCGAGGAAGACGGTCGTCTTGATCACCCGCTCGGGGCTCGTGCCGGCGGCGTCCAGGATGGCGGTCAGGTTCCGCAGCGCGCGCTCCGCCTGCTCCGCGGCGCCGCCATCGACGATCTCACCGCTGCCGGGTTCGATGCCCACCTGGCCGGCGGTGATCACCAGGTCGCCGCTGCGGATCGCCTGGCTGTAGGGCCCGATCGCCGCCGGGGCTGCGCTCGTCTGCACCACGGTTCGCATGCGGGTCACCCGTCCTCCTCGTCGCTCAACGTCTCGATCCTAGCCGGTTCGAGCCGCAGCCGCGTCCGCGACGTCCGCAGCCCGGCACGGGCGAGGCGCCCGGCGACGGCGTCGGCGCGCTCCGGGTCGTCGGTGCGCACGAAGAAGGTGGGCCCCGATCCGGAGAGCTGCGGCCGGCCGCCGGCGCCGGTCACGAGGCGCACGACGTCCGCGAGCTCCGGCCGCACGCGGGTGGCGGGTGCCAGCAGGTCGTTGCCGCCCTCTCCGGCGGCTCCCCATTCGTCGGGCCGCAGCTCGGCGAAGACCGCGGCGGTCGCGAGGCGGAACGGCGGGTGGACGAGGACGACCTCGACGCCGCCAGCGGGAGGCGCGAGCGGCGCGACCTGCTCGCCGATGCCTCCCACCCGGGCCACGGCGTGGCCGGCGGCGAAGAACGGGACGTCGGCGCCGATGCGTGACAGCACGTCGAGCGTGCCGGCATCCACGCCCGAACCGTCCGGGAGGCCGCGCCAGCGTCGGCCGAGGCGCCACGCGGCCGCGGCGTCCGAGGATCCGCCACCCAGCCCGGCCGCCGAGGGGACTCGCTTCTCGAGGGTGAGGCAGGCGAGCAGCGGCTCCTCCTCGAGCCCGGCGACCAGGCCCCGCCAGGCAAGGTTCTCCCCCGGCGTGCGCGGCACGTCCTCGTCCGGGGCCGCCTCGACCCGCAGGCCGCTGCAGCCGGGCATGAGAAGCAGCCGATCGGCCAGCTCGAGGAGGACGAGGTCGGTGTCCAGGGTGTGGTAGCCGTCGGGGCGGCGGCCGGTCACGGCCAGGCGCAGGTTGAGCTTTGCCGGCGCCTCGAGGCGCAGCGGGACCGTCACGCCCCGCCCCTGCCGCGGCGGTCGTCGCCGAGCACCGGCGCGAGGATGCCGGCCAGGCAGGCCCATTCGGCGACGGTGAGCGTCTGCGGCCGCCGCTCCGGGTCAATCCCGCACGTCTCCAGGGCGCCGGCGAGGGTGCCCGGCGGCAGCGGCAGCTCCCGGCCGAGCCCGTTGTGGATCTGCTTGCGTCGCTGCCGGAAGCCGGCCTGCACGATGCGGTAGAAGGGCTCCCGCCCCAGTCCGGGCGGGATCGGCGGATCGGCGCGGCGCACGAGCCTGAGCACGGCCGAGTCGACCTTGGGCGCCGGCTCGAAGGCGGCGGCCGGGACGCGGGCCACGACCTCCGCGGCGGCCACGTTCTGCACGAACACGGACAGGTAGCTCATCTGCCCGGGCGGCGCCGCCACGCGCTCGGCGACCTCCGCCTGCACGAGGAGGACGGTGAGCTCCGGCGGCCGCTCGCCCTCCAGGAAGGCGTGCAGCAGCGGGCTGGTGATGTGGTACGGGATGTTCGCGACGAGCTTGAACCGCTCCCCGGCGAAGCAGGCGGCGGGGTCGATCTCGAGCGCGTCGGCCTCCACCAGCCCGAAGCCCGGCACGTCGCCCAGCTCGCGCCGCAGCCAGTCCGCCAGCCGCGCGTCGAGCTCGACCGCCAGGACCGATGCACCCGCCGCCAGCAGGCGGCGGGTGAGGACGCCGAGTCCCGGCCCCACCTCCACCACCCGGTCGCCCGGAGCCAGGTCGGCGGCGGCCACGATGGCGTCCAGGGCCCCGGGGTCGGTGAGGAAGTTCTGGGAGAGGCTCTTCCGCGGCCGGAGCCGCTCGGCGGCGAGGAGTCGCCGCAGCTGCCCGGGCGTCGGTGGCGCCAGGCGATCGGCGGCGAGCGGATCGCTCATCGGTCGAGCCAGGGGAGCGCCAGGTTCGGGATCGCCTCGAGGTCGGGGCCGGCGCGATCACCGGCACCGAAGCGGAACCCGGCGGCGGCGCCGATCATCGCGCCGTTGTCGGTGCACCACGCCGGGGGCGGGACGAGCAGCGGCAGGCCCTCGGCCTCCAGCCGTTCGCGCAGCTCGGCGCGGAGCGCGCGGTTCGCCGCGACGCCGCCACCGAGCGCCACCGCCGCGACGCCGAAGTCGCGGGCCGCGGCGACCGTCTTCGTGGCGAGCGCGTCGACGACCGCCTCCTCGAAGGCGGCGGCGAGCGGGTCGACCGGGATGGGCTCGCCGCGATCCCGGTAGCCCGCCACCTCGCGCAGCACGGCGGTCTTCAGGCCGGAGAAGCTGAAGTCGTAGGGTCCATCGGTCTTCGCGCGCGGGAAGCGCGTGGCGGGCGTGGCGCCCGCGGCCGCCGCGGAGATGGCAGGCCCGCCCGGGTACGGCAGGCCGAGCAGGCGGCCGACCTTGTCGAACGCCTCCCCCGCCGCGTCGTCCGCGGTCTGGCCAAGGAGCCGATAGCGGCCGTGGTCCTCCATGAGCAGGAGCTGGGTGTGGCCGCCGCTCACGACCAGGCACAGCAGCGGGAACGACGGCTCGGGGGGCAGCGGCTCGCCGGGGGCGGCATCGGTCAGCCAGTTGGCGTAGATGTGGCCCTCGATGTGGTTCACCCCCAGCAGCGGCAGCCCCCGCACCTCGGCCAGCGCCTTGGCCAGGTTCACGCCCACCAGCAGCGAGCCGATGAGCCCCGGCCCGTACGTCACCGCCACCGCGTCGAGGTCGTCCCAGCCGGCCGACGCGTGCTCGAGCGCGGCCTCCACGGTCGGCACGATCCAGCGCAGTTGCTGCCGGGCCGCGACCTCCGGCACGATGCCGCCGGTCTGGGCGTGGAGCGCGATCTGGGTGGCGACCTCGTTCGCCTCGATCCGGCGGCCGCCGGTCACCACCGCCACGCCGGTCTCGTCGCAGCTCGTCTCGATGGCCAGGATACGCGGCCCGCTCATGCCGGCGGCTCGAGCGCCAGGCGGTCGCGCTCGCGATCGAGCACGGCGCGCATCGGCTGCGTGTCGAGCGGCGGCGTGGTCATGACCAGCGCGTCCTCGCCGTCGTCGGTGTAGTAGCGCGGCCGGCGACCGGCGACCTCGAAGCCGAAGCCGCGGTACAGCGCCTGCGCGGCCAGGTTGCCGGCGCGCACCTCGAGCGTCATGCGCCGCGCCTGGAGCTCGTCGGCCAGCTCGAGCAGGCGCACCATGAGCCGGCGGCCGATCCCCTGTCGGCGCCAGTCGGGGTGCACGCCGAAGGTGGTGATGTGCGCCTCGTCGACCATGAGCCACACGCCGGCGAAGCCGACCACCCGCTCCATCGGCCCCGATCCCGCGCGGGCCACGACGTAGCGCGCCAGGCGGTTGCCGGTGAGCTCCTGCTCGAAGGCATAGGCGGGCCATGGCGTGGCGAAGCTGAGGCGCTCGACCTCGTGCACGCCGGGGATGTCCTCCGTCCGCATCGCGTCGACGGTGACCTCGATGCCGATCGCCATCAGCCGGCCTCCGCGTGCGGCAGCTGCCCGACGCCGCGCGGCACCCGCAGGTAGGCGGGCTCCAGGCGTGCGAGGTCGTCCCCCGCGGGGTCATCGGCCAGTCGCCGTGCGGCCGATGCCGCCAGGGACGCAGCAGCGCGGTACGGCGGTCGCGCGGCGCGCAGGCCGAGGGCCTCGGCGAGCTCGGCCGGCGCCACCACGACGTGGTCGTGGACACCCGCCGGCAGCTCCTCACGGTCCACGATCCGCGGTTCCGCGTCCGCGCGGAGGAGGAGGTACGCCTCGCGCGCGCCGGCTCGCCCGATCGCCGCCTCGGCATCCGGCTCCGCGTCCAGCCAGGCGCGCAGGCTGGGCAGTCCGAGGATCGGCACGCGAAGGGCGAGCGCCAGCCCCTTGCCCAGGCTCAATCCCACCCGCAGGCCGGTGAACGAGCCCGGACCGATGCCGACCGCCACGGCGGAGACGTCGGCCAGCCGTCCGTTCGCCTCGGTCAGCAGCTGCAGCAGGCGCGGCAGCGTCTCGTGGCCCTGCCGCCGATCGGATGTCCAGCCGGCGTCGGCCAGGAGGCTGCCGTTCCGCCGGGCCAGTGCCAGGGAGATGTCGGTCGAGGCCGACTCGATGGCGACGATCATCGGTCCGCCAGCGCCGCCCGCGCGAGCGCTTCGTGCGCCGTGCCGTGCGCCTGCCAGGCGAGGCGCCTCGCGTCGGGATCGTGCGGATCGAGGTCGAGCTCGATGTCCAGCCGCTCTGGCGGCAGCCACCCGTCGAGGCGGTCAGCCCACTCGATGACGGTCACGCCCTCGACGCCACGTTCGTCGAGGAGGCCCGCGGCGAGTGCCTCCTCCGGGTCGTCGAGCCGGTAGGCGTCGACGTGGAAGAGGCGCAGCCGTCCGACGTGCTCGTTCATGAGGATGAAGGTCGGGCTGTTCACCACGCTGCGCACGCCGAGCCCCTCGGCGACGCCCTTCGCCAGCTGGGTCTTGCCGGCGCCGAGCCGTCCGACGAGCGCGACGAGCGTGCCGGGCGGCGCCGCCGCACCGAGGCGCGCGCCGATCGCCCGCGTCTCCGGGGCGGATGCGGACTCCAGGGTGCCGCGCAGGACGGCGACCGGGGCGGATCGATCCATCGGGGAGAGGATAGGGCGCTCAGCCGCGGGGGGCGACCAGGGTGGCCTCCAGGTTCGCCATGGGTACCGGCGCCAGCCGGCCGTCCTCGAACCGCACCAGGCCCATGCGCGCCGGGATGCCCGATGGCGCCGCGTGCAGGTCCTCCAGCTCCGCGACGAGCACACCCGCGCGCCCCTGGAACGGCCGCCGATGGGCAACCACGCGCTCGCCGATGCGGGGCAGGGCACGCCGCCCCGGCGGGGGGCTTGCCTCGTGGACGAAGAGCAGCCCCTCGGCACCGAACAGGCTGGCGGTGTGGCCGGCGTGCGTGCGCAGCCACGCGAAGCGCTGCGGGTCGATGCCGACCTTGCCGAAGCCCTCGAGCAGCAGCACTCCGAAGGCGCCCGTCATGCCGCCGACCTCGCGGCGCCTGCGCTGGATCGCCTCGAAATCGCGCAGCTCCTTGTCGAGCACGCCACCGAGCACGATCCCGGAGACGCCCATGGCCCGGGCGCGGGTCAGCGTCTCGGCCGACGCCCGCGAGCCACCGACGACGATCTTCCCGGTGGCGCTCACGTCGATCGAGCCGGCGCGCAGCTCCTCCTCGGGGGTGTGGACGGCGACCACGAGCTCGCCGTGAACCGCCTCGCCGGTCCCGCCCACCCCATGGAGCACGACGCCCGGCACCTCGAGCACGATCGCGTCCGGCTCGACCGCGCGCACGCGGCCGTGGACGTGGCCGATCACGGGCTCCTCCACCCCGTACGGCGCCACCAGCGCGCTGCCGTCCGACGCCGACGTGCCGAGCAGCAGGCCGTCGACCGGCGCCGGGATCTCGCGGCCTTGCGGGTCGCGAGCGAGGGGTTCACCCTCCGCGACCGACTGCCCGGGTCGCACGAGAAGGAGGGCGGCGATCTGGCCCGGCGGGCGGTGCAACGGCTCGGTGACGCGGACCCGGACCGGCCGCGCCGGGCGGCGACGGACGGCGAGCACCTGCTCCGGGTGCACCTCTGCGCCGGCGCTCACCACCGGCTCCGCGCCGCGCGGCAGATGGATCCGATGGAGGGTGGCGCCGTTCACGAGACGCCCGCCAGGGCCGGCTCGAACGCCGGCAGCGAGGCCTCGCGCCCGAAGGAATCGCGCCAAGAGGCGAGGACCGCGCGACGATCGTCGCTGCGTCGGGGCAGGCCGACCGGCACGCCGCGGGCATCCAGCACCAGGCCCACGACACCGCCCATCGCATTCGCGGTCACGTGCCGCGCGCGGCGCGGGCCGCCGAGGGACGCGCCGTTGTGGAGCTCGATCTCCAGCTCGGCGTCGTGTCCGCGCGCCAGCGGCACGACCTGGAGCTGGCCGGCACGCAGGTCGAGCGGACCGATCGCCGGCCACCCGGTGCGGTGGATCGATACCCGCATCACGAGCTGCCCCGCGCGGCCGCCCCGGCACACGACCGAGGTGCCGAGCGGGACGAGGAGATCGTCGCGCAGGACCGCCATCCCCTCTCCGATCTCGGCGTCGTCGAGGGCGCCGAGCGGTGGCAGGATGCCCGCCGCATCGAGCGCCAGCTGGGTGACGCCCAGCGGCCGTACGCCGTCGATGAGCATCTGTGCCGCCTGCGCGGGTCGCGGCGCGCCCGCCAGGCTCCGTCCGGCGCCGATGAGGAGGTCGATTCCGCCGAGCTCGCCACTCGCCATCCCATCCGCCTCGAGGGCGAGGGCCAGCTGCTGGCGCACCGCGGCGTGGACGATGGCCAGCTCGTCCTCGGTCTGCGGCAGGGTCGCCGGCCGGGCGTTCAGGTTCTGGAGCGCGTCCGCGACGGCCAGCTCGTCGATGGCCAACGGCATCCAGCGGGTCAGGCGCCCGGGACCACCCGCCGCCTGGCGCGCCGAGGCGAGGCCGCCGGCCGCGAAGACCCGGCTTTCGGCCGCGCCCTCCTCGTCGGAGCGGACCCAGGTCAGGTAGTGCGAGCCGACGTCGACGCCCACGATCCGCCGGCCGGTCGCGCGCGCGAGCTGCGCCACCGATCGGCGGAAGGCGACCGGGGTGTGCTGCCGCGTGCCGGCCGGCTCGATCGCGCGCTGGAGCAGATCCTCGAGCGCGTGACGCAGCGGAAGCGGATCCTCCTCGCTCGGGCCGGGTCGTGCGTTGGCAACCACGGTCAGCGCCTCGGGCTCGAAGAGCAGCGCCACCTCGTCCGCCAGCGTGGAGGCCCCGGCCCACAGCACCGGCGCCCCGGAACCGCCGCGGGCGGCCGCAACGAGCCCGGCCATCTCGAGCGCCTGGTCGGCGCGACCGGTCTCGAAGCCGCCCGCCAGCAGCCACGCGTCCACGTCCACCTCCTGGAGCGCCGCCAGCCGCTCCGTCAGCGACCGGCCGTCGTCGGCAGTGGCCATCACCTCGATCGTCCAGCCCGCCGACTCGACCGCGCGCCTGGCCGATGCGCCGGAAAGCTCATCGGACACTGCCGCCAGGGCCAGCCGCCCGGCTCGCCGCGGCGTATGGCACGAGATCCGCGGCGCGGCAGCGAGGAGGTCGCGCACCCGCTCGGCGACGCGCCGGTCGGCGCTCGGTGCGATCCGAGCGGCGAGCGTGTCCCGCAGCATCTCCTCGCCCCAGGCGGTGGGCTGCGCGCCGTGCGCCACGAGGCGCCAGCGGCCCCGCGTGCGCGCGACGACCGCCGCCTTCGTCCAGGCCGACCCGGCGTCGACGAGGAGCGTCATCTCGGCGCTCGTCGGCGGACGCTCCGGCGCGCCATCGGCCACCTCCGGCTGCATGCCCTCCTCGCTCACCGGTCCATCCTCTTCGATCATCGGATCCCCAGCCAGTCGCCGAGCAGGAATCCGATCCGCTCGAGCAGGACGGTGAGCCGGCTCACGAGCAGGAAGCCCAGCCAGCCGCCCAGGCCGGCCAGCATGAGCCATCGGCCGATGCTCATCGCGGCACCCGAGATCCGCCCCCGCCGCGTGCCGTGCAGGAACGCGAGCAGGACGAGAACGGTGATGACGGCTCCGATGGCGGCATTCAGCAGGCCGCCCGCGCTCGCGCCGGGCACGAGGACGCTGGCACCGAGCTGCGGCAGGAGCGTCCCGACCACCGCTCCGCCGAGCGCGAAGGCCGCGGTCGCCGCCACGAGCAGCGCGACCGGCACGGCGGGAACCACCGGCGGCAGCCAGCGGCCGGCGACGAGCGCCGCTGCGAGGAGCAGGCCGACCCACAGCAGCGGCTCGCCCGCAGGATCGGCGACGAGCGGATCGAGGAGCCAGGGAACGAGGACCTCGCGGACGGCAAGGACGACCAGGTAGCCGGTCGCCAGCCCGGCCAGGAGATACTGGGCCAGGCGGAAGATGCGGCCGCCACCGACCGCGTACGACCACACCCCGAGGGTCACGATCGCCGCCACCCACGTGGCGGCGGTGCCAGCGGCGTCCGGCCCGACGAACCCGTTCATGCCTCGTCCCCCTCCGGCGAGCCACCGTCCGCGTCGTGGCGCGGCCTGGCCCAGGCCGCGCGGAGCATCACCGCCAGTGCCACGACCAGCCCGACGAGCATGCCGGTCGCGCTCGGCAGGCCGTCGGCATGCGTGCCTGCCGCCGCGTACGCGGCGCCGTCACGCGCGGTGCCGACGAGCGCCACGAGCTGACCGGAACGCAGGTAGGGCGCCACCTCGGGATGGCGGACGGCCGGCACGATCGCCGCCAGCGGCAGCTCGGGCAGGCGGGTGCCGACCTGCTCCACCCATGTCCGCGGCCCGATGTCGACGCCGCCGACGATGAGGGCCATGTCGAAGGCGGCGATGCCCCGTCGCGCTGCGGCGAACGGCTCCGGGACGTCACCGCCCTCGGCCGGCGCCAGCTCGGTGACGGAGAGCACCATGCCGGCCTCGGCGCCGGCGACGTAGCCCAGGTCGAGCAGCCGGTCGTCGGTTGCGCCGAGCGAGCGCAGTCGCGCGACCTCGGCAGCGGCGACGGCCCGCCCCTCGGTGGTGAAGCTGACCACCGCGATTCCCGCCCCCCGCGCGCGGAGGGCGTCGAGCGCGGCGCGGACCGCGGGCCTGATCTCCGGGTACGTCCCGAGGTCGGGATCCATGCCCACCAGCACGAGCGAGCCGTCCGGCAGCTCGGTCACGGCGTCGGCCAGCGCGTCGGCGGCCGCCGTGTCCGGGTTTGCCACGACCAGCCTGCCCGGCGCGACGGCCCCCTCGACGAGGACAGCGATGGCGAGGATGCCCACGAGGAGGATCGGCCAGGTCCATCCCGGGAGCGCCGGTCGCCGACGGCCCTCAGTCATCGGCTCCGTCCACGGCGAGGACGATGCGCGCGGCGTGAATCGCGGTCGCGATCGCGACGCCGATGAGCAGGCCGCGGAAGACCCCGCCGATCGGCACCGCCGTCGTCCAGCTGGCGGCCGTGGCGAGCCACGCCCCGGCCGGCCCGCCGAGCGGGAGAAGCAGCACGACCACCGCCGCCGCGGCGGCGAGCATGACGGTCACCTGTCGTGAGCGAAGCAGCATCCCCCGTTGCATCGCGACGAGCGTGAACACGAACAGCAGCGCGAAGAGCGCGGCCACGATGGGCGCCAGGAGCGCGGCCACCAGCCAGCGCACCGCCGGATCCGCGGCGCCCGCCGAGCCGGGATAGAAGCCTGCCGCGAGCATGGCCACCAGCCCGATGAGGAGGACGAGCGAGCCGGCCCGATCCCCGCGGCCCCGCCACAGGTCCGAGCCGTGCCGGAGCACGAGGGCGAGGGCGCCGGCCACCGCGGCCGCGGCCGCGACCACCACCACCAGGCGCAGCACCTCACGCGCGACCCCCGCCACGAGCGGGTTGATGACGACGAAGTTGACGAGGAGGAGGAGGCCGACGAGGACGACGATCGTGGCCGGCACCGAGCGCCGCACCGCTCAGCTGCCCACCAGTGCGGCTGCAACGTCGATCCCGGCCACCCACGCCGCCAGCGAGCCGATGACGACCACCGCCGCGGCGGCGAGGACGACCCGGTTCGTCGCCGTCACCGCCGTGCGGTCCGAGCGCCCGCGGGCGTCGCTCGTGGCGGCGAAGAGCTCCGGGCCGACCATGGTTCCCTCGCCGGTGAGGAGAACCGACGTCGCCTGCGAGGCGTCGGCCGTGCCGAAGCTCGTGGAGGCGGCGCGGCGCGCTGACCCATCCAGCAGCAGCAACCCCTCCTCCGACAGGCTGCCGGCCACGAACGCGGCGGCCGGGGAGCCCGCAGGGGCCATGGCGGCGGCGGCGGCGGTCGCCCGTCCCTCCCCGAGGTAGTCGGTGGACGAGCGGTCACGTCGCTCCAGGGTTTCCGTGCGGCGGTGGGCGTCGTCGAGCACGAGATCGGCCATGTGCGCGGCGACCGGGTCGTTGGTCGAGACCCGCAGCGGGACGCCGCTACGGGCCGCGGCGCGCGCGACGACGCCGAGGATCGGCAGGGCGGCAAGCGTCTGGAGCCGGTCGAGGGCGGAGGTGGCGCGCGCCACGCCCGCCGTACCCAGCGAGAACGTCGCCGCGCCGCCCGACTCGGCGGCAAGGGCCATGGCGCGGCCGACCGCGGCCAGCCGGCCGATGTCGCGCAGCGTCCAGCGCGTGGGCGGGCGGGCCACGAGGGAGAGGAGCACGAGGACGACACCGAGCAGTACGACGGTGGCCACCGGCCCGAGACGCAGCGACGAGGCAGCGACCTGCTCGCCGAGAAATGCGACGAGATCGCCCAGCAGCCTTCCGAGGTCGGGCATCAGCCCCTTGCCTCCTGGCGGAGGCCGTCGGTCAGGCGGTCGTATGCCGCTTCGTCATCGAGGGTCTTCGCCATGTCGGCGGCGAGGCGACCGAAGAGCGGGCGCGCGATCGGCATGAGGAACGTGGCGCCCATGGCGAGCAGGGGCCGGATGGGACGATGCGCCTCGAGGAGGACGAGGGCCGGCGCGGCGAGGCCGCGCCGCGCAAGGGCCGCGGCGACCGGCTCTTCCTTCGCTTGGTCGCTCACTGCGGGGACCGCAGTGCGCTGAGCGTCGCGTGGAAGGCGGCCCGCTCTACCGGGCCGCTGACGGCGACCACGAGCGAGGTCGGCATCGGCGAGCCGGCCGCGGCTCGCGCGTCGATCACTCCGGCCAGCACTTCGGCCGCTCGCTCGGGTTCGAAGACGCCCCGCTCAGTGCCGATCGGCGCGATCGCCAGCCGGGTGAGGCCCATGCGAGCGGCGAGCTGGAGCCCGGCGTCGATCGCGCGCCCGAGTCGCTCGGCATCAGGCTTCAGGTCGTGCCCCACGCCGACGACGTGGATGATGTACGCGGCGGGGAGCTGGCCGCCGCCGGTCACCACCGCGCTGCCGGCCTCGATGGGCCCCTGGTCGACGGCGTCACGCTCGACCGTCTCGCCGGCTCGCAGGCGCACGGCGCGGCCGACCTGCGTGGTCATGAACAGGCTCTCGTTGGCGGGCACGAGGATCGCATCCACCTCGAGCTCCGCGATCTCCCCCTGCCAGACGTCGATCTCGATCGGGATTGCCATCTCGCTCGGTCCTTGCCCGCGTGCGGAACGGATCCGGCGGCTAGGTCCCGAGATGCAGGCGCGGGAGCCGCCGCCGCAGGGCGGTCGTCACTTCGTAGTTGATGGTGCGTCGCTCGGCGGCGACCTCGTCGGCCGTGATGCGCGCCCCATCCTGCTCGCCGATGAGGACGAACTCGTCGTCGTAGGTTACATCATCGATATTGCCGAGATCGACGGTGATCCCATCCATGCTGACCGTGCCGACGATCGGTGCCCGCCGGCCGCGGACGAGGACACTGCCGTTGTTCGTGTGCAGCCGCGGCCAGCCGTCCCCGTAGCCGATCCCCAGAGTCGCGATGCGCGTCGCCCGCTCGGCGCGGAAGCGAAGGCCGTAGCTGATCGCGCCGCCGGCCGGAAGGTCGAAGATCCGCAGCGGCAGGGCCTTCACCGCCAGCGCCGGGCGCAGCCCGACGTCCCTGCCGGCAGCCCAGGCGGGCACCAGCCCGTACAGCCCGATGCCGGGGCGTACCGCATCGGCGAACCCGCCCGCGCCGGCCAGGATGCCGCCGGTGGCGGCGAGGTGTACGAGGCCGGGATCGATCCCGGCCGACCGCATGGCATCCAGGCAGCGCGCCAGGCCGAGCTGCTGCACCTCCGTGTAGGCGTCGTCCTCGCCGGCCACGGCGAGGTGGCTGAACGTGCCCGTCAGGTGGAGGTGGCGGCTGCGGCTGATCCGAGCCGCGAGGTCGAGCGCCTCGACCGGGCTGGCACCCTGCCGCCCCAGCCCGGTGTCCACCTTCAGCTGGACCGATGCGCGTCGCCCGACCTCGGCCGCCGCCCGCTCCAGGGCATCCACCGCCGCCCCGTCGTACGCGATCGCCTCCAGGTCACCGGCCACCACCTGCTCCGCCTCCGCGGCACCGATCCCCCACAGCACGAGGATCGACAGCTCGACTCCGGCCGCGCGGAGCTCGAGCGCCTCGCCGACGGTGGCCACAGCGAGGCGTTCCACGCCGGCATCGACGAGCGTGCGCGCCACGGGCACGGCGCCATGGCCGTAGGCGTCGGCCTTCACGACCGCGATGACCTGCCGGTCGGTGCCGGCCAGATGGCGCAGCGCGGCGAGGTTGTCGCGGATGGCGGCGTGGTCGATCTCGACCCAGGCCCGATGCCGGCTCCGTGTCTGCACCCCGGCCGCCAGGGTCACCGCCGGGCCCCGCGCAGCTGCTCGATCGCTTCCGGCAGGATGGCGACGATGTCGCGGGCGATGACTCCGGCCCGGCCGATGCGGTCCTCGGCCAGCAGCCCCGCGGCGCCGTGGACCGCCACGCCGCAGCCGGCCGCCACGAGCGGCTCGCATCCTGCCGCCAGGAATGCCCCGATGGACCCGGACAGGACGTCGCCGCTGCCCGCGGTGGCGAGCGCCGGGGTGGCGACCTCGGAGCGCAGGACGTCGCCGTCCGGGGACGCCACCAGCGTGCGTGCCCCCTTCAGCACGACGACCTGGCCCCACCGGATCGCGGCCTCGGTCGCCGCCTCCGCGCGCGCGTCGTCGTCCTCGGCCAGCGCGGATTCCTGCCCGTCCACGCCACTGAGCCGCGCGAACTCGCCCGGGTGAGGGGTGAGCACGAACTGCCCGCGCAGCTGGCGCCACCAGCCCTTCTCGGTGGCGAGCGCATTCAGGCCGTCGGCGTCGACGACCGTGGGCACGCGCACGTCGGCGAGCAGGGAGCGCGCGCGCCGCTGCGTGGCCGGATGCCGCCCCAGCCCCGGGCCGAGCACGACCGCGTCGTAGGCGGCGACCTCGGCGGCCAGCCGCCGCCAGCCGGGCGGCGCGAGCAGCCCGGGCGCCTCCTCGGGGAGCAGCATGGCGGTGAGCTCGGGGGCGAGGCCCATGAGCCGGGCGCCGACCGACTCGGCGCTCGCGAGGCAGACGAGGCCGGCACCGGTGCGGGCTGCGCCCAACCCGGTGAGGAGCGCGGCGCCGGCGTACTCCTGCGACCCGGCGACCACCAGGACCCGCCCGAAAGTGCCCTTGTGCGCCCGCGCCGGCCGCGCGGGAAGCCGCTCCGCCACCCAGCGCTGCGTCAGCCCGCGGACCGCCACGGCCTCAACCATCCTCGCGCTGGTGCGCGACGGCGACCGCCACGGCCATCCGTCGCTCGTGGGAGATCGAGACGGTCACGTCCTCGAGGTCGAGGTGCGCCGCGCGCGCCCGGGCCCGTGCGTGGAGCGTGACCTGCGGCGCGCCGGCGCGGTTCGGCAGGATCTCGATCTCGCGCCAGCCGACGCCGCGCACCCCGAGACCGAGGACCTTGCTGATCGCCTCCTTGGCAGCCCAGCGCCCCGCCAGGCGCTCGACCTTGCGACCGACGTAACGCTGCTCGTGATCGGTGAGGACGCGAAGCCGGAACCGATCCGGAAATCGCCGCAGCACAGCGACGATCCGGTCAATGTCGATCAGGTCGATCCCGACCTCGTGACGGCTCATGGGCGGGGGTGAGCCTGCGTCCCTATTCGACCGTCACCGACTTGGCGAGGTTGCGGGGCTGGTCGACGTCGGTACCTCGCGCAACCGCGACCTCGTAGGCGAGCAGCTGGAGAGGGAGGACGGCGATGACCGGGCTGATCGCCTCGGGCGTCTCGGGGACGTAGATGACATCGTGCGCGTAGTGATCGATCTGATCGTCACCCTCGGTCGCGATCGCGATGATCGGGGCCGATCGGGCCCTTGCCTCGGCCACGTTGCTCACGACCTTTTCGTAGATCGCGCCGGCGGTTGCGATCGCGACCAGGGGCGTCTCCGGATCGAGGAGCGCAATCGGCCCGTGCTTCAGCTCCCCGGCGGCGTAGCCCTCGGCATGCACGTAGCTGAGCTCCTTGAGCTTCAGCGCGCCTTCCATCGCGATCGGGAAGCCGACGCCGCGACCGATGAAGATGAAGTCGCGCACGTGCGCGTATTGGCGTGCCAGCTTCTTGATCTGGGGCGCGAGCCTCAGGGTCTCCGCCGCGAGGCGAGGCAGGCTGCGCAGGGCAGCGCCATACGTCCGGATCCGGCTCTCCGACAGCGTCCCTCGCAGCCGGGCGAGGTGCAGCGCGATCATCTGCAGGACGAGCACCTGGGTCACAAAG
>DATBIK010000070.1:0-9364 GCA_036556985.1 Candidatus Limnocylindria bacterium
TGTCGTTCGGCGAGTACGAGGCCGGCCTGCGTGACGCCGGCCTGACCGACGTGTCGGTGACCTCGACCCACACCGTCACCGATGGCATGCACTCAGCCATCATCCGCGCCACGAAGCCGGCCGACGCGCCGACGCGCGCCGCCACCCTGGTGTCGGGAAGCATCGCCGGTCGCGAGGAGCTCGCCCTGGCGGGCGGCTGCTGCGGCGGCGAGGGCTGCTGCTAGCGCTCGCCCAGATCGGCGAGCTCGACGCTGAGCTCCCTCCAGGGGAGGAGCAGCTCCCGGTAGGCGATCGGCGCCAGCCGCTCGGCGTGCGCGATCGCGTCGAGCGCGTCGGTGATCGCGAAGGCGGCGTCCGCGGCCGGGCCGGACAGGCGGGTGGTGCCGGTGGCCATTACCTCGGCCACGGCGCGCGCCGCGGCCTCGGCGCGCGCGCGGGCAGCCGCCCGGTCCTCGCGGCGGGTCACGTAGCGCACTGCCACGCGCGCCGCGTTGCGACGTCCCTGCCGCTCCGGGTCGAGCGTCCCGGCGTCCACGCCGGCCCACAGCCCGGCGAGCCGGACGAGGTGGCGCGGCTGCAGGGCGCGGACCGCCGCCAGCAGCTCGTCCTGCGCGGAGTCGGCCCGGATCACCATCTGCGGATGGTCGCGCGCGGCGAGCGCCGTCCCAATAGGCCGATCGTCGTGGCGGGTCAGCGCAGGTAGGCGCCCTCGGGATCGAGCTCCTCGCGCAGGAGGCGGAGCTCTTCCTCGGTCGGTGGCGGGGTCGTCGGGGAAGGGTCGCCGCTCGCCAGCGCCCAGCTGGACGCGGCCCGCGCGTCGGCCAGCGTCACGCCGGGATGGAGGCTGGCGACCACCATCTCGCCTGACTCGTCGAAGCGGTAGACGCCGAGGTCGGTGACCACGACCGACGGCCCACGGCCCAGCCAGCCCTGCGTGCGACGGATGCGCTCCGCCGCCGCCGCCCCGCCCAGGTTGCCAGGCGAGGTGCGGAAGTCGATGCGCTCCACGAAGCTGCGCGGGCCCTGGCGCATGATGACGAACACCTCGCGGGCGTTGATCGCGATCTCGCAGGCGCCGCCCGAGCCCGGCAGCCGCACGCTGGGCGCCTGGTAGGAGCCGATGACGGTGGTGTTGATGTTCCCGAACCGATCGATCTGGGCGGCGCCCAGGAAGCCCACGTCGATGAGCCCGCCCTGCAGGTAGAAGGCGAACAGCTCGAACATGCTCACCGCGGCGGTTGCCCCGGTGACGATGGTGGGGTCCCCGATCGACAGCGGCATGCGCGCCGGCCGCGCCCCGAAGACCCCGGCTTCGTACACGAGCTCGAGCTCCGGCGCCACGGTGCGCTGCGCGAGGTTGACGGCGATGTTCGGCAGCCCCACCCCCACGAAGCAGACGCGCCGGCCGGCGAGCTCGCGAGCGGCGGCCACGACCATCATCTCGCTCGGGGTCCACGGCGCGGCGCTCACCGGTACTCCCCGTACTCGACGCTACCCGACGGGGCGCTCCCCGGCCGAAGTGCGGCGGTCCGCTCATGCCCCAGCTTCTCGACGTAGGCACCGCGCCCGTCCACGCCGTGGACCCACTCGCGGAGCCACGCCTGCAGGGCCTCCTCGTCCCGGCTGATCGCGTCCCAGTCGCGGTAGAACGCGTTGTCCCGGTCGTAGTGGCCCTGGACGTAGGAGGGGTGCGCGCCCCACGGCTCGACGACCACCGCATCGACGACGAGGCCGGGCAGGAGCGTCCGGTTCGGATCGGCGCGGACCACCGAGTCCTCGACGATCTCCTCGACCACGGCGATCACCCGTTCCGCGGCGAAGGCGGCCTCCTTCTGGCAGCCAAGCAGGCCCCAGACCTGGACGTCCCCGCCCGACGATGCCCGCTGGGCATGGATCACGGTGACGTCCGGCCGCAGCGGCGGCACGGCGTACACCACCTCGTCGCCGTACGGCGAGGCGATCTCGCGGATGAGCGGGTTGGCGGCGGGCAGATCGGTCTCGAGGTAGGAGCGCAGCGGGAAGAACGGCAGGTTCGCGGCGCCGGCGGTGTAGCGCGCCACCATGCCGAAGTGGCTGTACTCCTCGAGCTCGAGGCCGGGCTGGACCGATGGGTCGACCGCGCCATCGGCCTCCACCCGCCTGCGGATGGCGTGCAGACCGCCCACGCCGGGGTTGCCAAGCCAGCTGAAGACGAGCTTGCGGGCCACCCCGGCGGCGACCATCTGGTCGTAGACCAGGTCCGGGGTGAGACGCGCCAGGGTCAGGTCACGGCGGCCCTGGCGGATGATCTCGTGCCCGGCGGCAAAGCTGATGAGGTGGGTGAAGCCCTCGATCGCCACCGTGTCGCCGTCGCGCACCAGCTCGGCGATGGCATCGCGCATCGAGGCGACCTTGCTCGGAGCCATTCGGGCGACAGTAGCCGAAGGCGCGGGCCGATCGTCGCCGCAGATGGCACAATCCGGTTCCCGGGGGAATGGCAGGCAATCCGAATGGAGACCAGGAACCGATGAGCAGGCGCATCGACGAGCTGGACGAGATCGTCCGGCAGTGGGACCTCAACGCCCATCCCTTCTACCAGGCCTGGCGGGCGGGCACGCTGCCGACGGAGCGGCTGGCGGCCTACGCTGCCGAGTGGGCACCCTTCATCGCCATGCTCGACCAGGGCTGGGAGCGCATCGGCGAGCCGGCCTACGCCCAGGAGGAGCGCGAGCACGACGAGCTGTGGTCCCGCTTCCGCGGCGCCCTCGGCACGACAGCGGCCGGCGCCATGCGCCTGCCGCAGAGCCGTACGCTGGCGGCCGTCGGCGAGAACGCCTTCGCCGCGGTGCCGGAGGCGCTCGGCGCGCTGTACAGCTTCGAGGTGCAGCAGCCCGCGACGGCCCAGAGCAAGCTGGCCGGGCTGCGCGAGCATTACGCCGGTACCGTCGACGACGACGCGCAGGAGTACTTCCGCGAGCACGCCATCGAGACGGATGAGCCCGCGATGCTGGCCTCCAGGCTCGACGCGTTGAGCGACGACGAGTTCGCGCGGGCGAGGACCGCCTGCGCCGTCTTCAGCGCGGCGGCCTGGGGCGCCCTCGACGGCGTGTACTACACGGAGGCCTGACCCGCCCTTCACGACCGATGGCACCCGGCTCCACGGACCACCGGCCCTAGGCTCAGGCCTGGCTCGCCCCGGACACTCCTCCCGTCAATACCCACGGAGGTACCGGCATGAAGAGCCTGGTCGTCTACGTCACGCACAAGGGCAACACGCAGCGGGTCGCCGAGACCATCGGCGAGGTCCTGCGCCAGCACGGGACGGCCGACGTCCTGCCTGTCGACGAGGCGCCATCCGTCCTGGAGGCCGATGTCGACCTCTTCGTCCTGGGCGGGCCGACCGAGGGCCACGGCATGACCCCGGAGCAGCGCGCGTACCTCGATCGCCTGGACGTCTCGACGTTCCGCGGCCGGGCAGCGGCGGCGTTCGACACCCGCATCAACTGGCCGCGCCTGCTGTCCGGCTCCGCCGCGGAAGGCATCGCCAAGCGGCTGCGGGAGATCGGCGCGCGCGTCATCGAACCCGAGGGCAGCTTCATCGTGAACACTGAACCGGCGCTGCTCGACGGCGAGCTGCAGCGTGCGGCTACCTGGGCGGCGGAGATCGCCGCGGGAGTGGAGCTGGCCGCTACGCCGGCCTGACGCGAAGCCCGGGAGGGCGTCCGTCAGCGGGCGAAGGCTGGGGCGCGGTCGCGGCCGGGACGGAGGTCGCGAGCGGGCTGGCGCCACCGACGGCCAGCATCACGCTGATCGAATCCGGCTGCCACCTCTCGAGGGCGAGCTGAGCGGCCAGGTACGGCGAGGCATCCGCCCCGATCTCAACCTCGCCGCGCGGGCCGACAGCCGTCGCCAGCCAGCGTCCGGCGAGCCGGCGCAGGCGCAGCGAGACAAGCCCGCAGGGCAGGGTGAGCTCCGCGCCCAGGAGCGGGCTCTCGATCGTGTTGTCGATGCCCCTCACGGGTAGAGGCCTCGCAGGCGCTGCGCGAGCGCCACGCGCCCGACGGCGATGCTCAGCGCCGCCAACCGCATGGCGATGCTCTGCTCCTCGCTGACCTGCCACACCTCGTCGAACGCGTCGTCCATGACGCGCCTCAGGCGTTGCGCGACGTCCTCCGGCTTCCACTGCATCGACTGCAGGTTCTGCACCCACTCGAAGTAGCTGACCACCACGCCGCCGGCATTGCACAGGATGTCGGGGATGACCGGGATGCCGCGTTTGTCGAGGATCGCGTCGGCCTCCGGCGTGGACGGGCCGTTCGCGCCCTCCGCCACGATGCGGGCACGAACGTCCGCTGCGTTCGCGCCGGTGAGCTGGCCCTCCAGTGCGGCGAGGACGAGGACGTCGACGTCCATGGCCAGCAGCTCGGCGTTGTCGATGGGGCGCGTGCGCGGCGCTCCCGCAATCGTCCCGGTTTCCTCGAGATGCCGCTTCAGCCGGTCGACGTTCAACCCGTCCGGATCCTGGACGCCGCCGCCGATGTCGGTGACAGCCACGACACGCGCCCCCATCAGCGACAGGTTGCGCGCGGCGGACTCGCCGACGTTGCCGAAGCCCTGCACGGCCACCCGCGCCCCTGCCAGCCCCAGGCCGACCTTCGTCGCGGCGCGCCGCACGGTGAATGCGACGCCCAGACCGGTGGCATCGGCGCGTCCCTCCGACCCACCGAGGCTGATCGGCTTGCCGGTGACGACGCCCGGCACGGAATAGCCAGCATGCATCGAGTAGGTGTCCATCATCCAGGCCATGGTCTGGGCGTTCGTCCCGACGTCAGGCGCCGGGATGTCGATCTCCGGGCCGATGATCCCCTGCAGCTCGGCCGTGAAGCGCCGGGTGACGCGCGCCAGCTCATCGGCATCGAGGTCGCGCGGATCGACGGTGACGCCGCCCTTCGCGCCGCCGAACGGCACGTTCACGAGGGCGCATTTCCACGTCATCCACATCGCCAGGGCCCGGACCTCGTCGATGTCGGTCGCAGGATGGAAGCGCATGCCGCCCTTCGCAGGCCCGCGCGCCATGTTGTGCTGCACCCGGTAGCCGGTGAAGACCTCCACCCGCCCGTCCGTGCGGCGCACGGGGAAGCGGACGGTCCACTCGCGCTTCGGCACGCGCAGGACGGCGCGCAGCTCCGGATCGAGGTCGAGGTGGTCGGCCACTTGGTCGAACTGAGCCAGCGCCGATGCCAGCGCGACGCCCTTCGGCGGATCGCTGATCGTCGGCCGCTCCTGAATCGCCATCTGGTGAGGTGCCCTCTGCATGTGGTCAGCAGCCATCGTCTCCGCCTGAGGTGAAATTCGGCGTGAACCGGTGTGGACGTTGCGTGCGCCGACATGAACGTTTCGTGAACACGGGGGCGCCCGTATGCTTCACCCGTGAGCACCCCGGATCCGCCGCCCGGTCGGGCCCCGCAACTGGTCGCGCCACTGGTGCTCGGCCTGTTAGCGGACGCCCCTTCTGTCGACGAGCTGCGCGCGGAGCTCGATCGGCTCGGAATGGAGGTGAGCGCGGATACCGTCACTCGCTGGCTGCACTGGTTGAGCGACCTGGGCCTCGTGCGGGTGACGGCGCACCGACAGACCGGCGAGGCGGAGTATGTGCCGACCACGCTCGGTCAACGGCTTGCATCGGCGGCGCTGGCAGCCCGTCCGGACCTCGTGCCGGGGCTTCGCGAGCTCGAGCGACTGCGGGGCGACCTGCTGGCGACGATCGCCCACGAGCTGCGGACGCCTTTAACCGCCATCCGCACCAGCGTCGGGCTGCTCCTTGATCCGGGCCTCGAACCGAGCCCGGAGGAGCGCCAGCAGCTGCTCACCACGATCGGCCGCAGCGCCGACCGCATGCAGCGGCTGCTCGAGGACCTGCTCGACCTGGCTCGCTTCCGAGCTGGTCGGATCCAGCTCCATCGGCGCAGGACCGATGCGCGAGATCTCGTGCGCGAGGCGCTCGTCCCGCTGGGGCCGTTGACGGCGATGCGCAACCAGGACATCAGCGTTGACCTGCCAGGCGAACCGGTCCTCATCACGGCTGACCGGCGCCGCCTGGAGCAGGCGCTCCTCAACCTCCTGTCGAATGCCGCGAAGTTCGGGCCGCCCGGGAGCACCGTCGGGGTGACGCTGTCGAGCATCGGGGACACAGCTCGCATCGCCGTCCGGGACGAGGGCCCGGGCATCGGTGCGCAGGACCGCACCCGGCTGTTCGAGCGCTTCTTCGTCGGATCTGGAGACCGAGGCGGCGGCGTTGGCCTGGGCCTGCCCACGGCGCTTGCCATCGCGCAGGCGCACGGCGGCAGCGTCGAGGTCGAGAGTGCGCCCGGCCACGGCAGCATCTTCACGCTGGTGGTGCCGCTCGCCGCACCCGGAGCAGCATGATGCGGCTCCTGCTCGTGGACGACGATCCGGACGTCGTCGAGTCGGTTCGCCTCGCCCTCCAGCTCCAGTGGCGGGACATCGACGTCCTCGCTGCCGGGACCGGTGGAGGAGCGCTCCATCTCGTGGAGACCGAGAAGCCGGACCTCGTGCTCCTCGACGTCGGCCTTCCCGATACGGATGGCTACGCGGTCCTGACCCAGATCCGCCGCTTCAGCGACACGCCGGTGATCATGCTCACGGCGCGTGACGAGCCGATGGATCGCGTGCGTGGACTCGAGCTGGGGGCCGACGACTACGTTGCGAAGCCCTTCGACCACCTCGAGCTGTTCGCCCGCATCCGCGCCGTGCTGCGCCGCCTGGATGTCGGCGCCCCGGCAGACCGGCGAGCGCCGTTCCGACACGGCGAGCTGGAGATCGACTTTGCCGCCCACGAGGCCCGCCTCCGCGGCGAGCGGCTTGAGCTGACGCCCACCGAGTTCCGCCTGCTGGCAGTCCTCGCGCGCAACGCCGGCTGGGTCGTCCCGCGCGAACGGCTGCTGGCCCAGGTGTGGGGCCGGGAGTACCGCGACGAAGAGGGCTACCTTCGCGTGTACATCCGCCGCCTCCGGGCAAAGCTGGGCGACGACGCCCGGCGGCCCCGCTTCATCCGCACGGAGCGGGGCCTGGGCTACCGCTTCCTGCCGCCGCCTCCCACGGCGTCGCCCTGATTTCAAGCAGCGTCGGCGAGAGGCACCGACGCGTCGACCAGCCGAGCCACGTCCACCGGCTCTCCGGACTCGACGATGTGGCGCAGCGACTTGGCGTCGTCCCACAGGTTCGCGTTCATCGCCGCCACGACACGGCCGTCCGTCAGCCAGAAGGCGTGGAAGCGCCGCGCGGCGACGTCGCCGCGAAGGACGACGCTGTCCCACTGCGGCGCGTATCCGCGGTACTCCATGCCGAGGTCGAACTGGTCCGAGTAGAAGTACGGGACGCGGTCGTAGGTCTGCTGCGCGCCGAGGATGTTCGCCGCAGCCGTTCGGCCCTGACGGATGGCGTTGTCCCAGTGCTCCACGCGCAGGTGGCGCCCATATCGTGGGTGCCAGGCAGCAGCCACGTCACCGGCGGCATACACGTCCGGCGCCGACGTGCGGAGACTGGCGTCCACGGCGATGCCGCCCTCGCGCAGATCGAGGCCGCCGCGCAAGGCCAGGCTGAGGCAGGGCGCCGCACCCACGCCGGCGACGACGAGGTCGGCGGCGAACCTGCGCCCGTCGATCAGGCGGACGGCCTCGACATGCCGCTCGCCCTCGAGCGCCGCCACCCGCCCGTGCACCAGGCGGACGCCGTGCTCCTCGTGGAGGCTGCGGTACACGTCGGCAACCTCGGGTCCCAGCACGCGCTCGAGCGGACGAGGCAGGTTCGAGACCAGGGTCACCCGGTGACCCAGCTGGCGCAGGGAGGCGGTCACCTCGGCGCCAACCCATCCGCCCCCGACCACCACGATGGCGTGGGCCATGTCGGCGGCCTCCCGCAGGGCGTCGGCATCACCTGCAGTGCGCAGGTAGTGGAGGCCGGGCAGGTAGGCGCGCGTGGCGGCCAGGGGCCGCGGCCCGGCGCCGGTGGCGATGAGCAGTGCGTCATACGCCAGTTCCAGCCCGTCGTGCAGGGTGACGCGCCGTGCCGCGGGGTCCAGCGTGGCCGCTAGCCGCCCGCGAAGGAGCTCGATGTCGTGTGCCACGTACTCCGCGGCGGGCTTCACGTAGGCGTCCTCGAGCGACGTCTCGCCGCGCAGGTATCCCTTCGACAGCGGAGGCCGCTGGTACGGAACGGCGTCCTCCTCGGACACGAGGACCACGCGCCCGGCGAAACCCTGCTTGCGCAGCGCGAAGGCCGCCGTGGCGCCCGCCAACCCGCCACCGACGATGACGACGCTGTCCGGGCCGCTCATTGAACCGCCCCTTCCGGCTGGGTGACGACGACCACGCCGGACATGTCGTTGGGATGGAAGCTGCAGTCGTAGCGATGCTCGCCCACGCCACGGAACGTGAAGCTGACGCTCTCCCCCGGCGGCAGCTCGAGGATGTCGCCCCCGTCGTCGAGGAGGCGAACGTTGTGGGTGAAGGAGTCGTTGTTCGTCCAGGTCACCGTCGTCCCGGCAGGGACGGTGATCGCCGCCGGCTCGAAGCGGTACGAGGGTGGAAGGTCGACCTGGCTGGTGGCCACCGGCGACGCGTCGGCAGCACCGGACGAGCACGCGGAGACGGCGAGGGCCGCCGCCACGGCGGCGACCCCGGCGACGAACCGTCTCATGCCCGCGACTCGCTGCCGCGCATCGCGGCCACGCCGCGCCCGACGGCGGCGAAGACGAGGACGAAGGCGGACAGGTCGAGGACTTCGGCCACGGTGTGGGAGAAGAGGAACACCGTCCAGTCGAGGTGGTAGGTCATGTACACCAGCTCGGCGGCCGCGAAGAGCGAGAAGGCCCACCCGAGCGTCGACTGGTCGGCGCCGAACGAGCGCCAGGCGAAGAACGCGCCGATGGTGAACGCGGCGAGGTGGATGAGCAGGAAGCCGAGCGGCGGGATCTGGTTGACGAAGTCACCGAATGGCATCGGGTGCGCTCCTTTCGACGAGGGCCGGGCGTACCCGGCGATAGAGTTGGCGGCGGGCGCCATCGACGACGACGCCCGCCAGGATGAGGACCATCCCGACCATCACCACGAGGTGGGCGGCGTGCTCCGACAGGGTGAATCCGACTTGGATGTGCTCGTGACCGTCGGCGGCTGCGGACAGGTGAACGACGAGGTCCAGCGCCACGCCGACGACGGCGACGGCCATCCCGAGGATGCTGAGCAGAGGCGGTCGGTTCATCGGCGTGTCTCCGGTTGAGATTCTATCGCGAGTAATTGTTGTTTATAGACACCGCTAAACCCGCTGTCAAGTCTTGCGCTAACGTAAACTCGCGATAGAATGGCGG
>DATBIK010000071.1:0-16761 GCA_036556985.1 Candidatus Limnocylindria bacterium
GCTCAAGGACGCCGACATGATCTTCATCACCGCGGGGATGGGCGGCGGCACCGGGTCGGGCGCGGCCCCGGTCATCGCCGAGATCGCCAAGGACCTCGGAGCGCTGACCGTCGGCGTGATCACCAAGCCGTTCAGCTTCGAGGGCGTCCGCCGCAAGCTGGTGGCGGAGCAGTACTCCGAGGCGCTGAAGGACAAGTGCGACACGTTGATCACCATCCCCAACGACCGGCTGCGCGAGGTCGTGGACAAGAAGACGTCGATCCTCGACGCCTTCCGGGTGGTGGATGACGTGCTGCGCCAGGGCGTGCAGGGCATCAGCGACCTGATCACCGTCCCGGGCCTCATCAACCTCGACTTCGCCGACGTCAAGACGATCATGCGCGACGCCGGCTCCTCGATGATGGGGATCGGCATCGGCACCGGGGAGCAGCGCGCGGTGGAGGCCGCCCGCGCGGCGGTCATGAGCCCGCTCCTCGAGGTCAACATCACCGGCGCGCGCGGCATCCTCTTCAACGTCACCGGCGGCTCGGATTTGGGCCTGTTCGAGGTCAACGAGGCGGCCGAGGTCATCAAGGAGGCCGCCGATCCGGAGGCGAACATCATCTTCGGCACGGTCATCGACGACCGGATGCGCGACGAGGTGAAGGTCACGGTCATCGCCACCGGCTTCGACGCTGCCGCCAAGAAGCCGCGCCAGGCCGGGCGGGCACTGGCGGGCGCCACGACCGAGGCCGCGGTGGGCATCGAGACGAGCCTCGACGACCGCAGCCGGGAGATCCTGGCCGAGATCGAGCGCGAGCGCGAGCAGCGCCGGTCCCTCGAGGATCAGATCCCGGAGCCCTCGCCGTTCGCCACCGCCGCGGAGCGCGAGGAGACCCGCGTCACCGAGCGCGAGCCGGTCCCCGTCCGACCCGCCTACGGCGAGACCGACCTCGACATCCCGTCCTTCCTGCGCCGCAAGACGGAGTAGGCCTTCGCAGGACCGATGCGCCCCGGCCGGCTCCCGGCGCCCGGGGCGTTCGCCTGTGCGGTACGGTCGCCCCCGAACGCCCCTTTCTGCCATACGTTCCGCCGGGCGAGCACTACGTGTCCGGAACGGGCCGAACGCGGTCACATGCCCGGCTCAGCCATCCTCGGGCCGGAAATCGTGGCGAAACCGGGCCGATCTGATCGCGCGGCGTGCGTGGGTAGCGTCGATGGGGAGCCCGGGCAGGCTGCAACTGTCTAGTAGTGCTCCGCACACCGATCATATGGCCGGATTGGCCGACCCCCGGTAGGCTTCGTCGCGTGCAGCTGATCGAGGAGCCGGCGATCACTCCGGAGCTCGTGCGCGAGCGCGTCGCGACGCTGACCACACGCCTGCGCACCGCGGCCGAGCTGGCCGGCCGAGACCCGGACGGATTCCGGATCGTGGCAGTGACGAAGGGCTTCGGGCTGCCGGTGGTGCGGGCCGCGCACGACGCCGGCCTCATCACCCTGGGCGAGAACCGCGTTCAGGAGGCGGAGCCGAAGGTCGAGGCATTCCCCGACGCGGAGTGGCATCTCGTCGGGCACTTGCAGTCGAACAAGGCGCGGCGCGCGCTCGCGCTGTTCCGAGTCATCCACTCGGTCGACTCGCTCGACCTCCTCGCCCGGCTCGACCGGCTGGCCCACGACGAAAGCCGCCGGCCGACGCTGCTGCTCCAGGTCAACCTGAGCGGCGAGGAGCGCAAGGCCGGCTTCGACCCGGACTGGTTCACGCGGCAGGCGGAGCGCCCCGCCGAGCTGGCCGCCGCGCTCCGCGACCTGCGCGCCGCCAGCGTGCGCGGCCTCATGACCATGGCCCGCGCCGGCGCGGACGCCTTGGAGCAGCACGCCACCTTCGCGCGCCTCCGGGATGTCCGAGACCGTCTGGCGGAGGCATCGGGCCAGGAGCTGCCCGAGCTGTCGATGGGCATGACCGCCGATGCCGAGGCCGCCGTCGCCGAGGGCGCGACGCTGGTCCGCATCGGCACCGCGCTGTTCGGGCCGCGGCCGGGTCACTGACCGGCCGCGCACCGGCGCGGCTGCTATCCTCGTGCCGATGTCTCTGCTGCTCACCTTCATCGGCATGCTGGCGCTCGTCTACACGTTCCTCATCCTGGGGCGTGTGCTCGTGAGCTGGACGAACCCGACCGGCGGCGGTGGGCTGACCGCCTTCCTGTACCAGGTCACCGAGCCGGTCCTCGCGCCGATCCGACGGCTGCTGCCGCCGACGGCCGGGATCGACTGGTCGCCGATGATCGCCATCCTCCTGCTCGGGATCCTCACCCGCGCGTTCCTGCGCTGAACCGAAGCCTGCCGTGATCCTCGCCGCGATTCCCTACCTTGTCATGCAGCTCGACCGCGGCATCCGCCGCGTCATCGGCTTCGGCGGGGTGTGGCTGGTGGTCGTCGTGCTGCTCCTGGCGGCGGCCATCCCGGCGTCGATCGAGGCCTCAGAGCGCCAGCCGCTCGGCCAGCGGGTCGACGACCTGCGGGACGGCGTGTCCGCCCTCTCCGGTTGGGTCCGGATGACGGGCGAGATCACGACGCTCACCTCCCCGGAGGCCGTCGCCGGAGGGCAGCAGGTGCAGTCGCTCCTCGTCGAGCCGTCGGGCGACGCGATCCTGCTCATCGCCAACCGCGAGCTCGACGACCTCACCGAGATCACGGGTCACGTGTCGAGCAGCGCGAACGCAGCGGCGACGGCGCGGAGCATCGGCGGGCCGCGCTTCCCGGCGGGCGACCTCGAGGTCATCGACCGCTACGTCATCACCGTCGACGACCCGATCGTCCCCGCCGACGGGCAGACCTGGGCGCCGGTATGGGCTGCTCTCGGCGTGGCGGCGCTCCTCGTCATCGGCCTGCGCGTCGGCTACCCGGTCATCCGGCTTCGGCGCGACGCCCCCACGCCGCCCGGCGCGCGACCCCTTGCCGTCGGCGAGACGATGGAGGTGCGGCCGCTCGAGCCGCAGCTGGAGACCGGGGCCGCGCTCGCCGCGCCGTGGGGCAGCCTCGAGCGGGTTCCGCGCCACCGCGACACCGACCCGTATTTCATCCTGCGCACTCCCGGGCAGGAGCGGCCGGTCGAGTTCCGCCGCCACCGCTGGTCGCGGGCGACGCCGGGCACGCTGTGGACGATCCGGGAGCGGGTGCCGGTCGTGCACCTCCACGACTGGGGCATCGAGGCCGTCCTTGCCCTTCACTCGGAGGCGGACCGCGACCGCCTGCTGGCGAGCTTCGCCATCGACGAGGAGATGGACCAGGGCGCGGCCGAGCGCCAGGCGCGTGCCTGAGCAGACGACCCTGGCGGTGCGCGCCCACCCGCGCGCCGCAGCAGCCGGCATCGGCCCCTGGCAGGACGGCGTCCTGCACGTCCGCGTCACCGCCCCGCCGGCCGACGGACGCGCGAACGAGATGATCCGCCGCGCGGTGGCGAAGGCGCTGAGCCTGTCCCCCGGCCGCGTGCGCCTCGTGTCCGGTGACCGAAGCCGCACGAAGCGGTTCGAGCTCGACGGGATCGCGCCGGACGTGCTCGCCGCGAGGCTGGCGGCCATCGGCTCCGCCGATTGAAGGCCCGGTGGAGCCCCGGCTATACTGCGGCTCCCCGCGTGGGCGATTGGCTCAGCTGGTTAGAGCGCACGGTTCACATCCGTGAGGTCACTGGTTCGAATCCAGTATCGCCCACCATTCACACGCCTCGAGCCTGACCGATGCCGTCGCTGCGCGCCCGCCTGAGCCGGATCCGGATCTTCCAGCCCCTCGCGCGGCGCGACTTCGCGCTCCTCGCCGGAGCGGCGGGCATCTCGCTCCTGGGCGACGGCTTCTTCAGCGTGGCCCTGGCGTGGCAGGTGTACGAGATCAGCAACCTGCCCACGGCGCTGTCGCTGGTCGGAGCGGCCTGGACCCTGCCGGTCGTCATCTTCATCCTGCTTGGCGGCGTCTTCTCGGACCGATACGACCGCCGCTGGCTGATGATTGGCGCGGACGTCGTGCGTGCCGCGGCGATCGGCCTGCTCGGGTTCCTGTCGATCTCCGGCGTGCTCGAACTGTGGCACGTCGTCGCCCTCATCGCCTTCGTGGGGCTCGGCGACGCCTTCTTCAACCCCGCCTCGACGGCGATCGTTCCGGACCTGCTCCCCGACGAGCTGCTGCCGCAGGCGAACGCGCTCCAGGGCCTGGTCCGGCCGATGATGGTGCGGCTCGTGGGACCGGCCATCGGCGGCTTCGTCGTCGCCGCGGTGGGGCCCGGCGTCGCCTTCCTCGTCGACGGGGCCACCTTCCTCGTCTCGATGGTGCTGCTCGCCGCGATCTCGGCCCGGCCGGTGCGCGCGGCGACGGCCGCCAGCCTGCGACGGACGATCGCCGAGGTGGGAGAGGGGCTCGCGTTCGTGCGCCGGACGCCGTGGCTGTGGGCCACGCTCGTGTCGGCCATGTTCAGCCTTCTCCTCTTCGTGGGCCCGGTGCAGGTCCTGCTGCCGTTTCTCGTGAAGAACCGTCTTGCCCTGGAGGCCGACGCGCTGGGCCTCATCTTCGCGGTGGGCGGCGTGGGGTCGGTGCTCGCCGCGGTCACGGTCGGGCAGCTCGGACTGCCACGGCTGCGGGTCACGGTCATGTACGCGGCCTGGGCGCTGGGCGTCGCCCTCCTGGCCGGGTACGGGCTGATGACGAGCCTGTGGCACGCGCTCGTCGTCGGCTTCGTGTCGGCCGCGCTGTTCGAGATCGGCGCCATCATCTGGGTCACCCTCCTCCAGCAGCTCGTGCCGCGTCGCCTGCTCGGGCGGGTGTCCAGCCTCGACTGGCTCGTCTCGACCGGCCTGGTGCCGGTCTCGTTCGCCCTCACCGGGCCGGTCTCGGAGATGATCGGTCCGGGAACGACGATGGTCGCCGGCGGGCTCATCGGCTCCGTGCTCATGGGCGCCCTCCTGTTCTGGCCGGGCGTGCGCGACCCCGAGCGGGGCCTCGTCGAGCCGATCCCGGAGGCGGACGAGGGAACCCCGCTGGCGGAGGCCGGGTAGATGGTCGGGACCGATCCCGCTCGCGTCCGCACGATGTTCGACCGCATTGCGCCGGTGTACGACCTCATGAACACGGTGATGACCGCCGGCATCGACGGCCGCTGGCGGCGAGCCGCGATCGCCGCCGCCGCGCTGCGCCCCGGCGATCGCGTCCTCGACGTCGCGACCGGCACCGGGAAGCTCGCGCTGGGCGCCGCGACAGCGGTCGGTGCCAACGGCGAGGTGGTGGGCCTCGACGCCTCGCCGCGCATGCTCGCCCGTGCGCGTGCGGCCGAGCGAGGGTCCGCCGTGCGCTGGCTGGAGGCCGATGCGATGGCGATGCCGTTCGACGACCGCTCCTTCGATGCGGTCACGATCGGCTTCGGGCTTCGCAACCTGCCGGACACCGATGCCGCCCTCCACGAGATGGCGCGCGTCCTTCGTCCCGGCGGCCGGCTGGTCGTGCTCGAGATCGCCGAGCCGCCGCGCGGGCTGGCGCGGCTGCTGTTCCTCACCTGGTTCCGGCGCATCGTGCCGTTCCTGGGCCGGCTGGCCGGGCAGCCGGTCGCGTACGCGTACCTGCCGGACAGCCTGCGGCGCTATCCGCGGCCGGACGACGTCGCTGCGCGGATGGGCGCCGCCGGCCTGGAGGCGGTGCGCTGGCGCTGGCTGCCGACGCGCCTCGCCACCGTCCATGTCGGCCGGCGGACGGCCGCGCCATGAGCAATCCGCCGCTGCGGGTCGCCGTCTTCGCGGAGTCGTACCTGCCCTACCTGTCCGGCGTCACCGTCTCGACCGAGGCGCTCGCGCGCGGGCTCGGCGCGGCCGGCCACGAGGTGCTCCTCGTCGCGCCGCGACCGGGCGGCGGTGCCGAGCCGGGCACGGCGGGCGCGCCCGGGCCGGAGCCGGAGTACGCCTGGCTGCCCTCGTACCAGGGCCCGCCGCCGGCACCGCCCGGCTACCGCATGCCGATCCCCCTGCCGTCCGACGCCCTGCGTCGAGCCCGCGACTTCGCGCCGCACGTCGTCCACGCCCAGTCGCCGTTCGTCTCGGGGCTCATGGCGCGCCGGCTGGCGCAGCGCGTCGGGGCGCCGTTCGTCTTCACCCACCACACCCGCTTCGGCGACTACCGGCACTACCTCGGCCCGCTGGCCCGGCCCGGGGCGGCGACGGTCGGCGCCTACCTGCGCGACTTCTGGGGCAGCTGCGACGCGATCGTGGCGCCCGGGAGCGAGCTGGCCGATGAGATCCGCGCCAACCTCGGCGAGGCCCGTGCCAGCCGCGTCCACGTCATCCCCACCGGCGTCGACGTCTCGGCGATCCGAGGCCTCGCACCGGTCGATCCGCGGCCGCCGCAGGGCTGGCCGGCCGACGCGGTCGTGGCGGTCAGCGTCGGGCGCCTCGCGGCCGAGAAGAGCGTGGCGCTGCTCGTCGAGGCATTCGCCGTCGCGGCGTCGCGCGAGCCGCGCCTGCGGCTCCTCCTCGTGGGCGGCGGCCCGGCCGAATCCGGGCTGCGCGATCGCGCCGCGGCGCCGGACCTCGACGGGCGGGTGGCGATCACCGGCCGGCTGCCGCGGCACGAGGCCCTGGCACTGGCTCGCGGCGCGGACCTCTTCGTCTTCGCCTCGCGCACGGAGACGCAGGGACTCGTCCTCGCCGAGGCGCTCGCCGCCGGGCTGCCGGTGCTGGCGGTGGCCGGGCCGGGTATCGGCGATTCGGTGCGCGACGGGGTCGACGGCATGGTCCTGTCCGGCGGCCCGGACGGAGACGTCGCCGATCGTTTCGCCGACGGGCTGGTGGAACTCGCCGGTGACGAGCCGCGCCGCGAGCGGCTGGCGCGGGCTGCCGGCAGCGGCGCCGATCGCTTCGACCTCGGCCGCCGCATCGGCCAGGTGGTCGAGCTGTACCGTGGACTGCACGCCACACCAGGTGCGTGAATCCGGTTGCGCGGGGTGAGGTGCGGCGTACAATGCCCGCCATGCGAGTGAGTCTCACGGCCCGCTACGTGTCCCACCCCACCATCGCCTTCGAGCGGCGACGCGCGCCCGGGTCACGACCGCGCCTCGGCCTCGGCCGCGCGGCGACGGTCTACCACCGCCCGCGCGCGGCCCGCCACTCCGTGGCCAGCGTGGCCGCCCTCCGCTCGCAGACCAGCGGCTTCACCTTCCCCACGGTCGGCCGTTCCGGGCGCGTTTTGACCCGTCGCGCCCCGCAGTCGCTCGGCATCTCTCGCGCGCGCCGCGCGTAGCGGCCGTGGCGGCCCTGCGCAACGCGCGCGCCACGTCGGCCGGCGGCGTCGTCCATCGCTTCGTGGAAGGCCACACCCAGATCGTCCTCGTCCATCGGCGCCACCCCCGGCTGTGGGCGCTGCCAAAGGGCACCCCCGACGCCGGCGAGACGATCGAGGAGACCGCCCTGCGCGAGACCCGCGAGGAGACCGGCCTGCGGGTGGAGCTCGAGGAGCGCCTGCGCTCGATCAGCTACGTCTTCGTCCGCGGCCGGACCCGCTTCCACAAGACGGTCCACTTCTTCCTCATGCGACCGGTGGGAGGTGATGTCTCGCTCCACGACCACGAGTTCGACGAGGTGCGCTGGTTTCAGCTCGCGGAGGGGCTGGAGCTCATGACCCACGCCACCGAGCGGAGCGTGGTCGAGGAGGCCGCCGCGCGCATCGCCGTGCGAGCCGCGCGTTCCGCCCTGCCTGCCGAGGCCGCGCGGGGCGAGGCGTCCTCGTGACCGTCGCCGGCGAGCTGCGGCGCACGCCGCTCCACGACGTCCACGAGGCGCTCGGCGCGCGCATGGTGCCGTTCGCCGGGTGGTCGATGCCGGTCCAGTACGCCGGCATCGTCGACGAGCACCGCACCGTGCGCGGTGCGGTCGGGCTGTTCGACCTGTCGCACATGGGCGAGGTGCTCGTCTCCGGGCCGGAGGCCCTCGCCTTCACGCGCTACGCGGTGGTGAGCGACCCGGGCACGCTGGAGCCCGGCCAGGCGCAGTACTCGATGCTCTGCGCCGGGGACGGCGGGATCATCGACGACCTCATCGTGTACCGCACCGACGAGGGCTACCTCGTCGTCTGCAACGCGGGGAACCACGATGCCGTGGTCGAGCACCTCGAGGCGCTCCGCAACAGCGGCGACTTCGACGCCACCATCGAGGACCGATCCGACCGCACCGCGCTCATCGCGCCGCAGGGCCCGAACGCGGGCGCACTGCTCGCCGAGCTCACCGACCTCGACCTCGACGCGCTCGGCTACTACCGCTCGATGCGCGGCGCCGTCGCGGGAATCGACTGCCTGGTGGCCCGCACCGGCTACACCGGCGAGGACGGCTTCGAGCTGTTCTGCGACGCGCGCCGGGCGCCGGCGCTGTGGGGCGCGATCATGGCCGCCGGCGAGCGCCACGGGCTGAAGCCGGCCGGCCTCGGCGCCCGCGACACGCTGCGCCTGGAGGCGGGCATGCCGCTGTACGGCAACGAGCTGACCCGCGAGGTGAACCCGTACGAGGCGAACCTGGGGCGGGTGGTCAAGCTCGAGAAGGGGGAGTTCGTGGGGCGCGCGGCGCTCGCATCGGTCCAGCAGACAGGCCCGCAGCGGAAGCTGGTTGGGCTCGTCATGCGCGACAACGCCGTGGCCCGCGGCGGCTACCCGGTCCGCGTCGAGGGCGGGGAAACCGGGGTCGTGACGAGCGGCACGATGTCGCCGACGCTCGGCGAGAAGATCGCGATGGCCTACGTGCCCGTAGCCGCGGCCGGCCCGGGGAACGAGGTGGAGGTCGTCGTCCGCGAGCGACCGTATCGGGCCGAGCAGGTAAAGTTGCCCTTCTACAAGCGTCCCCGACCGGAGGCCGGCTGACCGTCGGTCGCACCGCCCGGGGGCGACCCACGTCACGACAGCCTGAGGAGCCGATGTCGTCCACCTACCCCGATGACCTCCGCTATTCGAAGGAGCACGAATGGGTGCGCGCCGACGGCGCGCAGGCCACCATCGGCATCACCAGCTTCGCCGCCGACGAGCTCGGCGACATCGTCTTCGTCGAGCTGCCGGAGCCGGGAACGCAGATCAGCCAGTTCGGCACGTTCGGGGTCATCGAGAGCGTGAAGGCGGTGAGCGACCTCTACGCGCCGATCTCGGGCGAGGTGGTCGAGGTCAACGAGGCGCTCCGCGACCGCCCCGAGCTGGTGAACGGCGACCCCTACGGCGAGGGCTGGATCGCGAAGGTCGCGCTATCCGACAGCGCCGAGCTGGACGGCCTCATGGACGCTGCCGCCTACGGGGAGTCGACCGCCGGCTGATGGCCTACTCACCGCACACCGCCGCCGACCACGAGCGGATGCTCGCCGCGGTCGGCGTGGACACGATCGAGGACCTCTTCGCCGACATCCCGCCCGCCGTCCGCGCCGAGCGGTTCGACGTCCCGCCGCCGCTCACCGAGCAGGAGGTGCGCGCCGAGGTCACGCGGCTCGCCTACCGCAACGCGCTGCCGCGGATCAGCTTCCTCGGCGCCGGCGCCTACCGCCACCTCGTGCCGGCGGTCGTCGGCGAGGTGATCGGCCGCGCCGAGTTCGCCACCGCCTACACCCCGTACCAGCCGGAGGTGAGCCAGGGAACGCTGCAGAGCATCTACGAGTTCCAGTCGATGGTCTGCGAGCTGACCGGCATGGAGGTCGCCAGCGCCTCGCATTACGATGGCGCGACGGCCACCGCCGAGGCCGCGCTCATGGCCTGCCGCCTGACGCGGCGCGACCGGATCGCGGTGTCGAGCGCGGTCGGGGCGCAGACGCGGGCGGTGCTGCGCACCTACTGCTCCGGGCCGCGGATCGAGGTCGTGGAGGTCGACGCCGACCTGGCCGATGGCGGCAGCGGCCTCACGCCGGTCGAGGCGGCCACGGCCGTGCTCGACGAGACGGTGGCCTGCCTCGTCGTGGCGCAGCCGAACTTCTTCGGAGGGATCGAGCCGATGCGCGAGCTGGCCGATGCCGCGCACGACGTGGGTGCCCAGCTCGTGGTCCTCGTCGAGCCGACCTCGCTCGCGATCCTCGAGGCGCCGGGCGCCGCCGGCGCCGACATCGTCACCGCCGAGGGGCAGCCGCTCGGCATCCCGCTCTCGTTCGGCGGCCCGTACGTCGGGCTCATGGCCGCCCGCATGGCATCGGTGCGCCAGATGCCGGGCCGCCTGGTGGGCGCCACCCGCGACGCGGCCGGCCGCAAGGGCTATGTCCTCACCCTCCAGGCGCGCGAGCAGCACATCCGCCGCGAGAAGGCGGCCTCGAACATCTGCACCAACCAGGCCCTTTGCGCGCTCGCCGCCACTGCCTACCTGACCGCGGTCGGACCGGAGGGGCTGCGTGAGGTGGCCGAGCTGTCGATGCTCCAGGCCCGCCACCTGGCCGCCGCCATCGAGGGGGCCGGCCTCGGAAAGCGTCGCTTCGCCGCCCCCTACTTCGCCGAGATCGCCATCCGCATCCCGGAGGCGGCCCGCGTGCATGCCGCGCTCGCCGAGCGCGGGATCGTGGCCGGCTACCCGCTGTGGGACGACTATCCGCAGCTCGAAGACACGCTGCTCCTGGCGGCGACCGAGCTCACCACCGACGCCGAGATCGACGCGCTCGTCGACGCGCTCGCAGAGGTGGCGGCATGAGCGTGGCCGAGCGCCCCGGCACGGCCGCCGCCGATCCCTCCGGCCGGGGGGCGGCCTTCGCCTCGCCGGCGGCGGGGGAGGAGCTCACCATCGTCGAGCCGCTCATCTTCGAGGCCGGCGCGCCCGGTCGCCGCGGGGTGCGCTTCCCGGCCGCCACCGACGCAGCGCGCGAGGCCGCTGCCGGCCAGCCGGATCTGCCGGCATCCGCGCTGCGCGCCGAGGCGCCCCGCCTCCCCGAAGTGAGCGAGCTCGACCTGCTGCGCCACTTCAACCGGCTCAGCCACCTGAACCACGCCATCGACCTCGGCTTCTACCCGCTCGGGTCGTGCACGATGAAGTACAACCCGAAGGTGAACGAGTGGGCCGCGGCGCGCACGGGTTTCGCCGCCTCGCACCCGCTCGACCCGGCGTCCTGCGCGCAGGGCAGCCTGGAGCTGGAGTGGCTGCTCGCCGAGCTATTGCGCGAGATCAGCGGCTTCGCCGCGGTCAGCCTCCAGCCGGCGGCCGGGGCGCACGGCGAGCTGACCGGCATGCTCATGACCCGCGCCTACCATCGGTCGCGCGGGGAGGGGGAGCAGCGGACCCGGGTGCTCGTGCCGGACAGCGCGCACGGCACGAACCCGGCCACGGCCACGATGGTCGGCTACGAGACGGTCACGATCCGCTCGAACGAGCGCGGCGGGATCGACCTCGGCGCGCTGCGCGAGGCGCTCGACGAGCGCACCGCGGCGCTCATGATCACGAACCCGAGCACGCTCGGCATCTTCGAGGACCAGATCGACCAGGTCCTCGCCGCGGTCCGCGAGGCGGGCGCCATCGCCTACATGGACGGGGCGAACCTGAACGCGATCCTCGGCCGCTTCCGCCCGGGCGAGGCCGGCTTCGACGTCATGCACTTCAACCTGCACAAGACCTTCTCGACGCCGCACGGGGGTGGCGGTCCTGGCGCCGGCCCGGTCGGCGTCAGCGAGCGGCTCGCCCCGTACCTGCCCGGGCCGCTTCCACTCCTCGTGGAGGGGGACGCCGACGAGGTGCGCCGCAACGCGTGGGCCGGCCGCTCCACGCCGAACGCGCGCTTCGCGCTCGAGGCCGCGGACGCTCGCCCGGAGTCCATCGGCCGGGTGCGGGCCTTCACCGGCAACTTCGGCATGTTCGTGCGCGCCTACACCTACATCCGCAGCAACGGCGACGCCGGCCTGCGGGCGGTGAGCGAGGACGCGGTGCTCGCCGCGAATTACCTGCGCGTGCGCCTGGCCGATGCCTACGACCTGCCCTACGACCGCATCTGCAAGCACGAGGTCGTCTTCAGCGGACGGCGCCAGAAGCGCCAGCACGGGGTCACGACACTCGACATCGCGAAGGCCATCCTCGACCACGGCATCCATCCGCCCACGATCTACTTCCCGCTCATCGTCGAGGAGGCGCTCATGATCGAGCCCACCGAGACGGAGTCGATGGAGACGCTCGACCGGTTCGTGGACGTCATGCACGGCATCGCCGCACAGGCCGAGGCCGATCCCGACGCGCTGAAGCGGGCCCCGACCTCCACCCCGGTCGGCCGCCTCGACGAGGCGGGCGCCGCGCGGCGCCCGGACCTGCGCGTCGACTTCCGCGCCACGGCATCGGCTGAAACCGGCTCCGAATGAACGTGGAGAGGCCGCGAGGCGTAGTATTCGGCACCAAGCGGCCGTTGCATCACGGGGTGCCAGTGGGAACGACGCAGCCGGATGGCCTCGTCGAGCGCATGCAGTCGGGGGACCTGGGCGCGTTCGAGGAGTTCTTCAATACCTACAAGCGGCCGGTCTACACGACTGCGCTGGCGATCACGCGCGATCCGTTCCTGGCCGAGGAGATCCTGCAGGATTGCTTCGTCAAGGCATACCGCGTCCGAGAGCGGTTGCGGACCGATGTCTCTCCGCTGCCGTGGCTCCAGCGCGTCACGACGAACCTGTGCTACAGCCGCATCGCCCGCCGGCGGGCGATCATGGAGCCGCTCACCACGCTCATCACGAACGTGGTGGCCGACCTCACCTCGCGCCCGGAGCAGGTGGCCGAGTCGCGCGAGATCATCGAGGTCCTGCAGCGCGGCATCGACGCGCTGCCGCCCAAGCAGCAGACCGCCGTCATCCTCTACTACCTGCACGGCTACTCGCTGGCCGAGGCGGCGGAGATCGCCGAGTGCAACGTCGGCACCATGAAGTCACGCCTCCATTACGCCCTGAAGGCGCTGCGGGCCCTGCTGCCCGTCGAGCGTCGGGCTTCGGCGCCGGATGCGCGCCTCGCGACCGATGAGCTGCCATAAGGTCAGCCGCGCGCTGCTCGAGCGCTTCCGGTTCGGAGAGCTCGACGCGGACTGTGACGCCTACCTCGCCCACGTCGAGCGCTGCCGCGCCTGCCAGGACGAGATCGCCGTCGACCGTGAGCTCGCCGAGCGGCTTCGTTCCGCCCTCCGGGAACGGGTGACCGGCTTCGAGCCGTCGCCGGCGGTGTGGCGCGCGGTCCGGCTCCAGGCCGCCGATCCCGAGCCGCCCGGCCGATGGTCAACGGTCGTCCTGTCGCTCAGCCGCGGGCTGCGGGTCATGGTGCCCGCCGCCGCGGTCATGCTGGCCGCCGTCCTCGCCTGGTCGCAGCCGGCGACCGACGAGGGGCCGGCGCTCGTGTCGCCGCTCGCCAGCCGAATGCAGTGGCAGGAGCAGCTTTCCGACACCGCCAGTGTGGCCGAGCCGGTGCACGAGGTCGTGGTCATCCCGTCGCCGAGCGTCCAGCTGCCGGTGCCGTCCGGCGAGATGGCGTATGCCGAGCTCGTGACGAGCATCAAGCTGCCGACCGGAGAACCCACCACGGGTGGCGTCATCCGGTGATCTCTCCCCGGCGCGTGGCCGCCGCGGGCATGGCGGCGCTCCTCCTGTTCGTCGCCGCCTGCGAGGCCGGTCCGCCCGGCGCGAGCGGCGGGACGCCCGCGCCCACTCCGCTGGCAACGCCCACCGCGGGCGCGCCGACGCTCCTCACCGCCGCCTACGAGGTCGGGCCGCCACCCGGTCCGGTCAAGCCGTTCCGCGGCCTCATGGAGCAGGAAGTTCAGGTCTACCAGGGCTGGGTCACGATGCGGATCCGCATGACGAACACCGGCGAGGAGCCGATCACCTTTTTGAACACGCTCTACGACTACGAGCCGCTCCAGCTCTACGAGCCGCTCGTGCGCCTGGAATGGACCGATGGCACGGCGGCCTCCTCCGGCCGCCGCGGTCGCTTCTTCCCGACGCCGGCGATCCTCCAGCCCGGCGAGGAGGCGGTGTACCTCATGGGCGCGTCCCCGGTGCTCGAGGTGGGGAACGGCGAGCTCGGCGACCTCGTGACGCACATCAAGTACTGCCCCACGCGCGGGATGGACGACGTGCCGGGCCTGCCGCTCGAGGTCACGGATCTCGAATGGGAAACCGGTCAGGACGGCGTCACGACCGTGCGCGGCATCATCCACGAGACCCAGGATGTGCGGCGCTTCGGCAGCCCCACCATCGGCGTGGAGTTCAGCGGCCCAGACGGGGAGTTCCTGGGAGCGATCGTGGAGGACGGCATCGGCGAGCGCATGGAGCCCGGCGAGTCGCGCCCGTTCGAGATCAGCGGCCCGGGCGTCCGAACCGACGGCCAGGTCACGCTCAGCGCGGGAGCGTGGGTGCGCTAGGCCCGGCATGAACCTCCGAAGGATGATCCGGGTATAGTTAATTGAAGGCCAAGGCCGCATTGGCCTTTCTTGACGCGCCGTGTGCCGGCGGTCAATCATTGCGGGCGCTTTGCACAGGGACGCCATCAAGCCGGCGAAGCCGGGGTCGCTGTGGCTACCGCGAAGCGTGGGAATTGGAGGAGGACGGCGCCCAACCGTGAACGGCACCCGCCAAGGTTCACCGGTGTTGCCCGTGGTCCGAGACCCGGGCGCCGCTACGTCCCCCCAACCCCAGATGGCACCCCCCTTCATTGGAGGAACATATGTGGCGTAGGACATCACTTGGCGTGATCACGTCGCTGGCGCTCGTTCTCGCGGCCTGCGGGAACGGTGGCACCAGCGTCGCGCCAGATGCCAGCGACGGCGGCGGCGAGTCAGCCGCTCCGTCGTCGGACATGGCGGAGGATCAGACGCTGATCCTGCCGGGCGCGGACGCGGATCCGCCCACTCTCGACCCGAACCTGGCGCAGGACAGCGCCTCGCTCCAGGTTCTCACCTCGGTGCAGCGCCCGCTCCTGTGGTTCACCCAGGACCTGGAGCTGACCACGGACGGCGGCCTCGCCGAAAGCTACGAGGTCTCCGAGGACGCGCAAACCATCACCTTCACCCTGAAGGAAGGCATCACGTACTCCAATGGCGACCCGATCGTCGCCGAGGACTTCGTGTACAGCTGGAAGCGCACCCTCGACCCGCGCACGGCAGCCCCGTACTCGTACGTGCTGGCTGACATCGTGGGCGCCGGCGACGTCCTCGACATGGCGGGCGCCGATCCGGCTCCGTCGGACGAGGATATCGAGGCAGCGCTCGACAACGTCGGCGTCTCCGCTCCGGACGACAGCACGTTCGTCGTCGAGCTCGGCCGCGCGGCCAGCTACTTCCTGTACGTCACCACGATCTGGGTCACCGTCCCGGTGCAGCAGTCGTGGGTCGACATCGGTGAGGACTTCACCGAGGCCGAGAACTACGTTGCTTCCGGCCCCTTCCAGCTCGAGAGCTGGAGCCATGACGAGGAGATCGTCCTGACGCCGAACCCGAACTGGGTCGGCGAGGCGCCGCTCCTCGAGCAGATCGTCATCAAGTACGGCTCGGACCCGGATGGGTTCTACCGCCAGTACCTGAACGACGAGGTCCACCTCGCGGCCGTGCCCGGCGCCAACGCCGAGCAGGTTCGTGCCGACGAGGAGCTCAACGCGCAGTCCATCACGGGCGACGTGCTGTGCACCTACTACCTCGGGTTCGACCAGGATCCGGAGGACGGTGACAGCAGCCCGGTGGAGAACAAGGCGCTGCGGCACGCGATCAGCCAGGCGGTTGACCGCGAGGGCCTGATCGAGACCGTCCGGCAGGGCATCGGCCGTCCGGCCGACAGCTTCATCCCGGTCGGCATGCCGGGTCACCAGGATTACGGCTTCGGCCTCGAGTACGACCTCGCGGCTGCCCAGGCGAACCTGGAGACCGCGCTGAGCGAGCTCAACCTCGACAGCGCTGCAGACATCAACCTGACGCTGGGCGTCAACGCCGGCTCTGGCCACGAGCCGATCATGGAGTTCATCCAGGCCAACCTTCAGGAGGACCTGGGGATCAACGTGACGATCGAGGCCCAGGAGTGGTCCGTGTACCTGCAGACTCTCGCCGAGAATCCGCAGGACATGTACCGCCTCGGCTGGTGCACCGACTACCCGCATCCGAACAACTGGCTCTACGACGTGTGGAGCTGCGACACGGCTCGGGGTGGGTACTGCAACGAAGCGATGGACGAGCTGCTGGCCGAGGCGCAGGTGACCCCTGAGCTGGCCGATCAGCTGCCGCTCTACGAAGAGGCGCAGGCCATGCTGGTCGAGGACGCGCCGGCCGTCTGGGTGTACTGGTACGGACGCTTCACCCTGGTGAAGCCGTTCGTCGAGGGCCTGGTCGTGACCGCCGCCGACTCGAACACCGGCGAGCTGTTCATGGACAGGGTGTATATCTCCAACGAGGGGATGTAGACCACCGTCCGTTGTGTGGAGGGGTCCGCCCCTCCACCCAACGGCCGCGCGCCCCGGGATGCCGGGACGCGCGGCCGTCGGCAAGCAATGGCGTAGGACCACCCTGGACGTAATGAGGCGATAGCGTGACCACCTACATCATCCGCCGAGTCCTCTGGCTGATCCCCGTGATCTTCGTCGTGTCGGTCATCACCTTCCTGCTGATGCACGCGGCGCCGGGGACGCCGTTCCAGCCGACGAGCGACCGCCCGCTGCCGCCGGCCGTCATCGAGCGGCTCGAGACGCAGTTCGGCCTGAACAAGCCGATCCACGAGCAGTACATCAGCTGGGTCGGCAACATCCTGCAGGGCGACCTGGGGCCGAGCTACCGCATCCGCGGGCGGGGCGTGTCCGAGATCATCGCCGACAACATGTGGGC
>DATBIK010000072.1:0-6844 GCA_036556985.1 Candidatus Limnocylindria bacterium
CCGGTGAGCCCCCAGCGGTCGGCGAGCAGGTCGACGACGCGGAATCCGACGTTGTGGCGGGTGAGACGGTAGCGCTCGCCGGGGTTGCCCAGTCCGCAGACGACCTTCACCCACCGATGGTAGCCCGCGCGCCCTCAGCCGGCTTCGTCGTACGCCTGTCGGAGCCACCCGATGAGCTCCGCATCCAGCTCCTCCCGGCTCCGGATGCGGACGCGGCGGGGCACCATCCCGCTCGCCCTCTCGACGCGCCCGGCTACCGGCAGGTCCAGGTTCAAGCCGATTTCCAGCCGATCCTTCCCACCTGGCCCCACCTGCCCGAACTGGCGTCGGCGTCGGAGGCTGACGTACGTCTTCTTGGGGGAGAGCTCGACGTCCGGCCCGAACGCACGCACCTCACCGACGACCGCGTCGTAGAGCGGGCGGAGCGCGGCCCGGTCATCCGCGTAGTGCGCGGCGATCAGCGACGCGTCGTCCGCGGGTGCGTCGTCCGCGGCCCTGGCCTTGATGGCCAGCAGGTTCGCGTTGCCGTGGCCCAGCCCGTGCTCCGCCTTGAGCCACGCGACCATTTCTCCGTGCTTCTCCAGGCCGGACGCGCGGATGAGCACTACCCACTCCGCCAGGCTGCGCCCGGTGCTGCGCTCGATGTTCGCGATCTGGGTCCGGGTGGCATCCTCCACGCTTGGCATCGGTGCTGACCTCCTGTCGGGGTGGCGGGGACCGACTCACATGACGGCCCTGCTAGAGTGACGGCCGGATTTGGCCCTGCTCGACAATACGACCGAGGCTACCCGAGCTTGCTCCTCGAGATCCGCGACCTGACGAAGGTCTACCGCCGGGGGAAGAGGGCGAACGACGACATCACCTTCTCCGTGCCGGCCGGCACGGTGTACGGGCTGCTGGGCCACAACGGGGCGGGCAAGACCACCCTGGTGAACCAGGTCATTGGCCTCCTGAAGCCGACGGCCGGCGCGATCGCGATCAATGGCCGCGACGTCGTGGCCGACCCAGCCTTTGCCCGCAGGGAATGCTCCTTCCAGGCCCAGGCCCAGGTCCCGATCAACGGGCTCACGCCGCGCCAGGCGATCGAGATGGTCGGCCGCCTGCGCGGCGGCTCGGCCGCGGACGTCCGAGCTCGCACGACCCACTTGATCGAGGCGCTCGACATCGGCGAGTGGGAGAAGACCGATGGCGCGCGCCTCTCCGGCGGCGTGAAGCGGCTGACGAGCTTCGCCATGGCCGCGGTGACTCCGGGGCGGGTGGTCATGCTCGACGAGCCGACCAACGACGTCGACCCGGTGCGACGCCGTCTGCTGTGGGAGCAGGTCCGCGCGCTTGGGCGCGACGGGGCGGCGGTCCTCCTCGTCACCCACAACGTCGTCGAGGCGGAGCGCAGCGTCGAACGCCTCGTGATCCTCGACGAGGGCAAGGTGGTGGCCGAGGGCACCCCAACCGAGCTGAAGGCACGCGTGGCGAACGACCTGCGCCTGGAGATCGTGCTCGAGCCCGGTACGGAGCAGCCGACCATGCCGGAGTTCGTGACGTCCTCCACGGTGATCGGATCGCGGATCCTGGCGCGCCTGCCCGCGGATCGGGCCACCGCCGCCCTGGCGTGGATCGAGGAGCTGAAGTCGCGGAAGTGCATCGACGAGTTCGGGATGACCGCCGCCACCCTCGAGGACGTGTACGTCGAGCTGGTCGGCAAGGTCGCGGTGGCCAACGGCGATGGCAAGGAGCCGGAGGCGGCCGATGTCGGCGCTGCGTAACTACACGCTGCTCCTCAAGTGGCACGCACTGCGGATGAAGATGTTCCTGCCGCTGCTCGTGGTGGTGCAGGCGCTCTTCGCGCTCGGCATCGTGCTCGGCTACCCGCTCCTCTTTCCCGAGCTCGACGCCACCACCATCCTGTTCATCGCCACCGGCGCGCCGGCGATCTCCCTCATCACCATCGGTCTCGTGGCGGTGCCGCAGTTCGTTGCCCAGGGCAAGCAGGAGGGCACGCTGGACTACATGCGGTCGCTGCCGGTTCCACGGCTCCTGTACCTCGTCGCGGACCTGTCGGTCTGGCTCCTGATCGTCCTGCCCGGCGTCGCTGCGGCCGTCTGGGTGAGCGCCATCCGCTTCGACCTCGACCTCCAGCTCAGCCCGCTGGTGGTGCCCGTCGTCCTCCTCGTGGCACTCACCAGCTCCGCCATCGGCTACGCCATCGCCACGGTCATGCCGCCCATGGCCGCCGGCGTCCTGACCCAGGTGCTTGTCGTGTTCATCCTCATGTTCTCGCCCCTGAACTTCCCGCCCGACCGGCTGCCCGACTGGCTCGGCACCGTGCACGACGTGCTGCCCGTCCAGGCCATGGGCGAGCTCATCCGCGGGACGGTGGCGGGCGGGCCGTTCCCGATCCAGGCCTCCGACTTCCTCCTGCTCGCGGGCTGGGCTGCGGCCTCGCTGGCGGTGAGCTGGCTGGTGATGAGCCGGCGCGGATGACGCCGGATGTGGCCGTCGTCGGGGGCGGCATCATCGGCTGCTCGGCGGCGGCGCTCCTTGCGGAGCGCGGGGCGCGGGTGACCCTGTTCGAAACGACCGCCATCGGCGCGGGCGCCTCCGGCCGCAACCTGGGCGTCCTGCAGCACCCGTTCGACCCGGTCCTGGCCGGCCTCTACCACGACAGCCTGGACCGATACCGTGGCCTGGCCGCGGGCGATGCGGCCTTCGCCGTCCCCGATTCGCCTTCCGGCATCCTCCTGCTTGAGGCCGATGCCGCGCGCGCCCAGGCCCAGGCGGAGCGCCTGCGCGCCGCGCATCCCGAGCTCGACGCCACCTTCCTGGACGCCGATGCGGTGGCGGCCGCCGAGCCCTCGCTGGCGCCCGGCTTCAGCGCCTGCCGGCTCGAGACGGGGCATCCGATCCCGCCCGCCTCGGCGACCGCGGCCTGGGCCCGTCGCGCCGAGCGCCTCGGGGCGGAGCTGCGCATCGGCCGCGCCGCCACCCCGGAGGTGGAGGGCGGCGCGGTGCGCGGCGTGCGCCTGGACGACGGCGAGCAGGTCGCTGCCGACGTGGTGCTCCTGGCCGCCGGGCCGTGGACGCCGGAGATCGCCGGCGGCGACGGCACGTGGCAGCCGATCGTGCGGACCTGGGGCGTGACCGTCCAGGTCGAGCTCGGCGGCGCCGCGCCGCGGCACATCGTCGAGCAGGACGAGGTCGACGCCGTGAACCGGCCGGCGCGCGCCGCCGAACGGGCCGCGGCCGCCGGCGAGGAGGTCGAGCCGGAGTCACTCTTCTCGATCGCGAGCGCCGGAGGCATCTCGACCCTGGGCTCCACCTTCCTGCCGGCCGAGCCGGACCCGACCCCGATCGCCGCGCTGCTCATCCGCCGGGGAGTCGCCTACCTGCCGGCGCTGGCCGACGCGCCGGTGGTGGAGGTCCGGCGATGTGCCCGGCCGCAGTCGATCGACGGGCGCCCCTTCATCGGCCGTCTCCCGTGGACCGAGGGCCTGCTCGTATGCGCCGGCCACGGGCCGTGGGGCATCTCCACCGGCCCGGGATCGGCTGCGCTCGCCGTCGAGGCGCTGCTCTCCGACGACGACACCTCCATCCCCGCCGCCCTCCGCGCGACCCGCACCATCGCCTGAGGCCCCGCGCGGTTGTGCACTGTGCACAACCCTTCGTGGTCCTGGACACGCGGCGGGCGGTTCCCGGCGGAGGCATCGGTCCATACCCTCCGCACAACACCGCCGCCCTCGAGGGGAGCAGCGCATGGACACGGTCAATTCCGGCGACACCGCGTGGGTCCTCATCTCCACCGCCCTGGTCATGCTCATGACGCCGGGCCTTGCCCTGTTCTACGGCGGCCTGGTGCGCCGCAAGAACGTGCTCTCCACGATCATGCACAGCTTCTTCATGCTCGGCCTCGTCAGCGTCACCTGGGTGCTGTGGGGCTACTCGCTGGCCTTCGCGCCGGACGCCGGGCTCGGGCTCATCGGCGGCCTGGACTGGGTCGGGCTGGAAGGCGTGACCGGCGCGCCGTCGGACGTCTACGCGCCGACCGTCCCCCACCTCGCCTTCATGGCTTTCCAGATGATGTTCGCCATCATCACCCCGGCGCTCATCACCGGCGCCTTCGCCGAACGGAAGCGGTTCAAGGCCTTCGTCCTGTTCAGCGTCATGTGGTCGACGTTCGTCTACGCGCCGATCGCGCACTGGGTCTGGGCGCCGGACGGCTGGCTGGCCGGGCTCGGCATCCTCGACTTCGCGGGCGGCACGGTGGTCCACCTCGCAAGCGGCGTGGCCGCCCTGGTCGCGGCGCTCGTGGTCGGCCGGCGGCTGGGCCTGGTTCGGCCCGCCACGGAGCCGCACGACGTGCCGATGACCGTCCTCGGCGCGGGCCTGCTGTGGTTCGGCTGGTTCGGCTTCAACGCCGGCTCGGCGCTGGGGGCGAACGGCGTGGCGGCCACCGCGCTGGTGACGACGAACACGGCCGCCGCCATGGCGGCGCTGACCTGGGTCACCATCAGCTGGCTGCACCGCGGCACGCCGTCGGTGATCGGCGCGGCCATCGGGGCGGTTGCGGGGCTGGTGGCGATCACGCCGGCCGCTGGGTTCGTGACGCCGGCCGCGGCCGTCCTCATCGGCTTCGGCGTGAGCGTCGTCTGTTACGGCGCCTCCCTGCTCCGCCTCCGCTCCCGGGTGGACGACGCGCTCGACGTGTTTGCCGTCCACGGCGTGGGCGGGGCATTCGGGGCGATCGCCACCGGCGTCTTCGCCACGACCGCGGTGAACGCGGCTGGCCGGGACGGGCTCTTGGCCGGCAGCGCGGGACAGCTCCTCGTCCAGCTGGCGGGCGCCGGCGCGGTGGCCGTCTACTCCGCGCTCATGACCGCCGGCATCCTCGCCCTCGTCAACCTGCTCGTCCGCATCCGCGTGCCGGACGAGGCGGAGAACGCCGGGCTCGACCTGGCGCAGCACGGTGAAGTGGCCTACGGGGCCTGAAGGAGGAATTGACCGATGATCATCGCCGCCCTCGTCACGTTCGGCGCGCTGCTGGCCTGCTGGCTGTTCGCCGCGTCGGACCCGGACGTCGACCGCCACGCGCCGGTTACCAACGCCGTGCCAGATTCGGTCGCGCCGGACCTCGCGCGGGCCGCCTGACCCGCGCCTGACCCGCGCCTGACCCCGCCAGCGGCCAGGCGTATGCTCGTCGGGTGAATCCCGGCGACACCGAACGGCTGGCCGCGCTCCTCGCCGCCCCGGATCGCGCGGGTGCCCGCGCCGCACTCGCCCGGGTGGCGGGACCCGACCTTGCGCGGCTGGCGTACCTCGTCCTCCAGCAACGCTTCGCGGCCGAAGCCGCCGCGGCGACGGCAGTGTCCGCAGCCGTCCGCCGCGCTAAGACGGCCGGGTGGCGGCCGTACGGTCCCGAGCTCCACGAACGGCTGGTGACCGACGTCCTCGCCGATGCCCTGCGCCGCTACGAGGACACGCGCGAGGTCGACCCCACTGCGGCACGACGGCCCGCGGTGCTTCCCGCCGAGCCGGAGGCCCGCGCCGTCATCGGTGCGATCCTCGTTGCCGACGTGCCGGTCGCGATCGCGGCTCGTGCGGCCGGCGTGCGGCGCGGTCGCGCCGAGCGGATCCTGCGCGATGCCGTCGCCACGGCAGGCTCCGAGCGACTCCTCAGGGAGGTCGTCGCTGGACCGCTCGGCGCGCTCAACCTCTCGATCGGCCCCGGAGACGACGAGGAGGCGGCGGCGCCGCGGCGGCGCCGCCAACGGTGGGGCGGCGTGCCGGGGGCGGCCGTGGCCGCGGCCGCGCTCGGCGTCGTGCTCATCGCGCTCGCCACGAGGTCTTCCACGGACCCGACTGCCGTCGGCGGGCTCGCATCGGTGCAGCCGACGGTGCGGGCGCCAACCATGAAGGGACCGCCGCTGGTCCCGACCGCACCGGGGGAGCTGCCAACGTTGGAGACCTGCGGCATCGGGCCGCCGGACGCCCCGCTGGCCTATGCCGGTTGGCTGACGGTGGCGGATCTCGGCGTGGCGCCACCGGATGCCGATCCCGGCCAGCCGTTCTACGCGCTCGTCCCCGCTGGCGACGCGGCCTGGAACCCGCCGGGCCTGTCGCGCCGGATCATGCCGGCGGTGCGCGGCCGGCTGGCGTGCCTCACCACGGCCAGCGGCCTGCCGCCGACGGTGGTGGGCCTCCCCGCCGGTTGGACGCCGCCCGAGCTGCCATCGGAGGAGGTGGCGACGCTCGCCGAGTGCCGGCTACGGCCTCCCGACGCGTCGCTCGCGTACCAAGGCTTCCTCACGGCCGCGCAGCTCGGCCTGCCGGTAACGCGGCCGGTCTATGCCCTCGTCACCCGGGACCGTGTCAATTGGGCCGGCGCAGGAGCCCTGCTTCCCGCGGACGCTGGCACGCGCGAGATGGCGTACCGGTTCGCCTGCTTCATCGACCCGGACAGCAGCGAACCCCGCCGCGAGATCGTGCCCGACGACTGGGAGCCCCCGGGCGCCGGCTGAGGCGCCGGCTGAGGCGTCAGCTGCCGGTCGTGACCGCGTGGCCGGCGCGATCGAACAGCGAGCCGGGCTTCCAGGCCACGTCCCGGTGGCGCCGGTGCAGGGCGGTGAGCACGGACCGCTCGACCCCGCGCATGGACTGCTCTTCGTCCAGGTCTGCGTGATCGTGGCCGAGGAGGTGGAGGCAGCCGTGGATGGTGAGCAGCGCGAGCTCCTCGGGCACGCTCCAGTCGCCCTCGGCCGCCTGGCGCACGGCCTGCTCGACGTCGACGACGACGTCACCGAGGAGCATCGGGCCGGGCGGACCGATGCCGTCGTCATCGGCCAGGCTGGAA
>DATBIK010000073.1:0-9980 GCA_036556985.1 Candidatus Limnocylindria bacterium
GACGTCGTCGTCGACGGCAGCGACAACTTCGCCACTCGCTACGCGCTGAACGACGCGGCCGTCCGCCTGCGGAAGCCGGTGGTGCACGCCTCGGTGTACCGATGGGAGGGCGAGGTGACGACGCTCGTCCCCTTCGCGGGCCCCTGCTATCGCTGCCTGCATCCCAGCCAGCCGCCGGACGAGCTGGCGCCGGACTGCGCCGTGGCCGGCGTGCTCGGGGTGCTGCCCGGCATGCTCGGCACCATCCAGGCCGCAGAGGTCCTCAAGCTCGTCCTCGGCACCGGCGAGCCGCTGGTGGGGCGGCTGCTGCTCGTCGACGCCGCGACGGCCGAGTTCCGCGAGGTGCGCGTCGAGCGCGACCCGGCCTGCCGGGCCTGCGGCGACCTTTGAGCGCACCCGGCGAGATCAGGCTCGGGGCCGCCGTCCGGGGGCAGATCCTGGCGCACGCGCGCGCGGCACTGCCGAACGAGGCCTGCGGACTGCTCGCCGGCTCGACGGCCACCGGCCTGGCGCGAGCCTTCCACCCGGCGCGGAACGCCGACGCCTCGCCGTACCGCTTCACGCTCGACCCGGACGACCTGGTGCGCATCACCTTCGCCATGGAGCGTGCCGGCGACGAGCTGCTCGCCATCGTCCATGCCCATCCGCGGACTGCTGCGGAGCCGTCACCCACCGACCGGCGCGCGGCGCAGCTGTATCCCGGCACCCCGCAGCTCATCGTCAACCCGTCGGCGGGAGCAGCCGCCGCCCTTCGCGCGTGGCGCATCGGCCCCGATGCCGTGGAAGAGGTGGCGGTCAGGATCGGTCAGCTGCCGGCGTCTGCCTCGATGACGTCACCGCTCGCCAGGTCGACGATCACGTCGAGGCGTGGCGACCCCTCCTCCCCGCCGGAGCGGTAGGCCAGCCAGTAGCGGTCGGTCTCCGGCGGCGGCCGCCAGCGGACGCCCACCAGCGACAGGCCCTCCAGCCGATCGGCGTCCAGCGCCCCGCGCGCCACGGCGTCCAGCCGCGCGTCGAGGTCGGGCGGATGTCCGTGCAGGTCGGTGCCGGCCAGCGTCACCGCGCCGCTGCTCGGATCGATCTCGAAGGAGTACAGGTCGGTGCCCGCGTCGCCAGGTGGCGAGCCGGCGACGTCGAGGCTGCACGTGTCCGGCCCGCACGCCCCGGCGGCGGTCCACGTCGCCCACGGCTCGCCGTCCCAGGTCCACAGCTGCTCGGCGACAGCGGCCGCCACGGCATTGGTCTCGAGCTCGTCCGGGACGCCACCCGGACGGCGGGAGTCACGCATCGTCGCCAGGACGTCCGCGGCGCTGTACGGGGTGCCCGGCGTGGCGAGCGTGCTCGCCGAATCGGAGGGCACGGATGATGGCGCGGCGTCCGACGGTCCGACCGAGGCATCCGGGGCGGACGAGGGAGCGGGTCCGCCGCAGGCGGCCACCACCAGGACGCTCGCGGCGCCCGCACGGGCGAGCCATCGGTGCCCAGCCATGCGGGGCATCCTACGACGGGCGGACGACGCGGAACGTCCAGCGGACGGTGCGGAGCGGGTTCAGGGCGCGATCGGTGATCCCGGAGCGCAGGACGAGCTGGTACCGGCCCGGGCGGACGCGCCGGTCCGGGACGAGGTGCGCGGTGCGCGTCGCGCCATGGTAGGTGACCGTCGCCGGGACCCGGGCGCCGGTGGCGAGGTTCCTCAGCCGGAACGTCCCGCCGCTCACGCCGATCACCCGCTCGTCGAAGGTCACCCACATCGGATCCCGGCCGGCGGGCCAGTGCTCCGAGGGATCGGGCTCACGAGAGCGCATGCCCGGCGGGTCGGTCTCGCGCACTTTCACCCAGGCCAGCCCGTACGTCTCGGAACTGCCGTCGAACCGGGCCTGGAGGACCTGGATGCGAGCCGTGCCCGAGCTGGGCATGACGACCTCGACGAACTCGTACGCGTTGTCGAGCGTGTAGGAGCCGATGACCCGGCCGGACGGATCGGTCACCTGGAGGTCCAGGTCGGCGCGCAGCTCGTCGGTCAGGTCCAGGTTGCCGGACCCAGCCGTGTGACTGTTCCAGGCCAGTGCCACCCGCAGGCGATCGCCGCGGAGGACCTCCACGTTCTGGACCGGCTGGTCGTTCCGGTGGAGCTCACCGATCTCGTAGCCGCCCAGGCGGTTGTCGCCGGCCTGCGCCGCGCGGTTGGCCCACACCGCCGAGATCATGCCGACCCCCTCGTGGTCGACGTTCCTCGAGCCGTTCGGCATCTTCACGCGGTAGACGGCCCCGGCCATCAGCACGGCGCGCGCGCCTTCCGGCCAGGCGGCGAGCACCGGCTCGTTGGAGAGCACCTGGGCCGCGACGCCGGCCACGATCGGGGTCGCCACGCTCGTGCCGGAGGCCGCCAACCCGTTCGCGGTGCGGACGTTGACGGCCGGCGCCACGAGGTTCGGCTTGTTGTAGTCGCCGTGCGCGTTCCATGGGTCGGACGGACGGTCGAGGTAGTTGCTGCCGTTCGAGCCGGGCACGTACCAGATGCGGTCGTCGCGGCGCCGCCCGGTCCCCTGGTCGTCCACGCCGCCCACCGTGAGGACGTTGTAGCCGGTGCCGGGCGAGCCGATGGCCCACGAGGCCAGGTTCACGTAGTTACCCGCGGCGGACACCGCCAGGCGGCCGTCGCGCTCGACGATCGAGTCGAAATAGCGGCGCGCCTCTTCGGCGCCGGTCGAGGTGTCCTGCACGAGGCTCGTGTTCACGATATCGGCGTTGCCGCCCGACGGCGAGATCGTCCAGTCCGTGGCGCGGATGATCTTGCGGTCGTACGCGAGCGACGGGGTGTAGCCGCCCGTCCCGGCGCTGATGATGGAAGCCCCGGTGGCGACGCCCCGCCACTGGCCGCCGTGCCCGGCGATGGCGCCGGCCACCCAGGTCGGATGATCGAAGGTGGGTGAGTACGCGAGGCGGCCCGAGGTGCTGTACGACCTCACCACCGCGCCCGACATGTCGCCGCTGCGCCGGACGTTGTGGTACTCGACCACCCCGACCCGTACCCCGGCCCCGGAGTCGCGGCCGCCCGTCGTCCAGTTGCCCTCGACGGCCGGCGATGCGGACGTCATCGACGGCTGCCAGCTGCCCTCCAGGCCCAGGCTGACGACATCTCCGCGACCCGCCAGGCCCGGCACGGCGTCGGGACCGATGTCCAGGAACACCACCGGCGCCGAGGTGCTCACGTAGGCGACCCTGCCCCCACCCGCCTCGACGGCCGCGCGCAGGCGCGCCGCTGCCGCAGCGATCGCGTCGCGACGCGCAATCCACAGTTCGGCGCGCAGGCGACGCACCGCGCCCAGGTCATTCACCACCGGCCGATCGCCGATCCAGCGAACCTCCGGATGCCGGTCGCGGACGCTCGCCTCGGCGGCCCCGAGATCCACGTCCAGCCAGATGGCCACGGCGAGCGGTCCGCGGGTGCCGCCGGTCGCGGCACGCGCGACCGCCTGGCGCAGGCCGTGGCTCGCCTTGCGATCGAAGGCGCTCAGGCCGGCGAGGGCGGCGCGTTCGCGCCCGCGGACGAGCTCCGGGCCGCCCACGGTGCCGGACGCGTCGCGGTAGACGATCCGGATCCGTCCGGCCTGCCGGTCCCACAGCTTGCCGACCCATATCGGCTCGCCGGTGGCCGGGACGCGCGCCGACCGCTCATAGCGAAGGGGATAGTCGCCCGGGCGACCACCATGCCGGGCGGCCAGGAAGTCGGCCGCCGCTCCGCCGGGTCGTCCCCCGGTCGTGGCGGGGGGCGTTACCCACACGGCACCACTCAACAGGCCTGCCACGATCACGGCCGCGGTCAGGCGTCGAAGGCTGGCAGCTTCGCGCTTGTGCCTGGTTCCCGTGAGGTCCTGCCTCCCGTTGGATCCGTATGACATTGTCACACGACGGTACAGATTCGAGTGTATCGATCCCACATGCCCACGGTCGATGGCCCGTTGGTTCGGGTCGAGTACCCTGTGGTCATGACGCTGCTGCCAACCGCCGCGCGGTCCTTCCCTCCCGACGTCCTGCGCACCCGTCTGCTCCGCGCCTCGTCCGAGGCAGGGAAGCGCGGCCTGGACGCCCTTCTCGTCACGCCATCACCGGACTTCGCCTACCTCCTCGGGTATCGCCCGCCGGAGCTCGAACGGCTCACCTGCCTCGTCGTGCCTGCAAACGGCATGCCCCGTCTCGTCGTGCCGCGCCTCGAGGCGCCGCTGGCGCGTCACCAGCTCGGTGAGCTGGCCGACGACGTGGAGGTCATCGCCTGGGATGAGACCGACGACCCGTTCGCCCTCGTCCACGGGCTCATGGCCAGCGATGCGCGTCGCGCCGGCGTGCAGGACCAGATGTGGGCGCGATTCGTCCTCCGACTGCGCGCCGTGCTGGACCCGGTCGAGCTCGTCGTAGCCAGCCCGGCGATGTCGGCCCTGCGACGAACCAAGGACGCCGAAGAGGTTGCCCGCCTGCGCGCCGCCGGCGTCGCGGCGGACCAGGCGATGGAGGCGATCACCGCGGAGCGACTGTCCGGTCGCACCGAGGCGGAGGTGAGCCGCCGCATCAAGGAGCTGCTCGTCGAAGCCGGCCACGAAACCGCCGACTTCGCGATCGTGGCCTCCGGACCGAACGCCGCCAGCCCGCACCACGAGCCGGGCGAGCGGGTCATCGTCGATGGCGACGCGATCGTGCTCGATATCGGCGGGATGCTCGACGGGTACGGCAGCGACACCACGCGAACCGCCTTCGTGGGTGCGCCGCCGGCCGATTTCGCGGCGCTGTACGAGGTGCTGCACACCGCGCAGCTGGCGGCGTGCGATGCCGTCGCCCCCGGGATCCCGGCCGAGGACGTCGATCGCGCCGCGCGATCGGTCATCGCCGACGCCGGCTACGGCGAGCAGTTCATCCACCGCACCGGCCACGGCATCGGCATGGAAACGCACGAGGAGCCGTACATCGTGGCCGGCAACCGCGACCCGCTGCTTGTCGGCGACGCGTTCAGCGTGGAGCCGGGGATCTACGTCGACGGGCGCTGGGGCGCGCGGATCGAGGACATCGTCGTTGTCACCGAGGGTGGCGGCGAGCGCCTGAACCGCACCGAGCGGCGCCTCTACGTCGTCGAGTAGCCCGTCAGGCGGAGCGGTACGAGCTCACCAGCGCCACGAGTACTCCGTCGATGGCCGCGGTCGCCTCGCGGTGCGCGGCGGTCACGTCGCTGATGTCGGCCGATCGGCGGCGGAGATGCGCGGCGATCGCCTCGAGCACCGGCGAGCGGTAGTAGAGGAACGCCTCCACCGCCTCGGCCAGCGGCATGCCAGCGCGCGACGCCTCCTCTCCGTAGAGGGCGCCCATCTTCTCCGCCTCGCCGAGGAGCAGGTCGCGCTCCGAGCGGCGCCGGGCGCTCACGTAGTCGAGCACGAGCTGGAACGTTCGCTGTCCCCAGGACCGGAATTCCGACCGCTGGTCCGCCGTGAGCCGAGCCTGCCACGGCTGTGCGGCCGCGTCCGCGCGGTGCACCCGGCGGTGCACGTCGCCCGAGATCGTGCCAGCCGAGCCAACCAGCCGATCGACGCCGTACCGATGCCGGCGCGGGGCGTTCACCATGGCCTCCAGGCTGGAGCGCAGGAAGCGCCGGTGGCCGCCCGGCGTGGTGAAGCTCTGGACCTTGCCGCTGTCCGCCCAGCGCCGGAGCGTGTCCGGGCCGACCCCCACCAGGCGCGAGGCGGCGCCCAGCGCCAGCCACGGATCGTCCGGCGTCGCCGTGCGTCGATCGTCCGGCATCGTCCCGGTCAGCTCGTGGCGAGCTCCGCCCGACCGGCCGCTCCGAGCTCTCCCCACAGCCGCACGAGGGCATCCATCCCGCCGCGGTAGTTCGCGAGCGGCATCCATTCGTTCGGCGCGTGGAAGTTGCCGTTCGGCGAGGCGAAGCCGACCATCACCGACTTCACGCCGACGCCGGACTCGAGCGCGGCCACGAACGGGATCGAGCCACCGGAGCGGTGGTAGAGCGGTGCCTTGCCGAACGCTCCCTCCAGGGCGTGGGCCGCGTGACGCACCGCCGGGTGGTCGATGGGCGTGATCGCCGGCTGGCCGCCATGGATGACCTTGACCTCGACCTTCACGGTCGGCGGCGCGATGCGCTGGAGATGCGCGACCATGAGCCGCTCGATCTCGCCATGGTCCTGGTCCGGCACGAGGCGCGTGCTGATCTTGGCGGCCGCGAAGGCGGGGATGATCGTCTTCGACCCCTCGCCGCTGTAGCCGCCCCACAGCCCATTGATGTCGAACGTGGGGCGGGCGGAGAGCCGCTCGGCCAGGGTGTAGCCGCGCTCACCCTCCATCGGCCCGGGGACGTCGAGGCGACGGCTCCAATCCTCCTCGTCGAAGGGAAGCTCGACGTAGGCCTGCCGCTCCTCGTCGGTGAGGTCACGGACGCGGTCGTAGAAGCCTGGGACGGCGACCCGCCCATCTGCGTCGGTCAGGCTGGCCAGCATGCGGACGAGGACGTTGGCCGGGTTGTCGATGCCGCCGCCGTACTGGCCGGAGTGCACGTCCTGGAACGGCCCGCGGACCTTGACCTCCCAATAGGCAATGCCCCGCAGGCCGTAGCAGATGGCCGGGGTGCCCTCGTCGTCCTGCATGTCGGAGTCCGAGACGATGCAGATGTCGGCCTCCAGCAGCTCGGGGTGGGCGGTGATGAACGATTCGACCGGCTCGCTCTCGTGCTCCTCGTCGCCCTCGAAGATGAAGCGCAGGTTGAGCGGCAGGCTGCCGGCGCCCTGCAGCCATGCCTCTGCCGCCTTGAGGTGCATGTACAGCTGGCCCTTGTCGTCGCCGGAGCCGCGGGCATAGACGTTGTCGTCCTCGTAGCGCGGCTCGAACGGGGGTCGCACCCACTCGTCGAGCGGGTCGGTGGGCTGCACGTCGTAGTGGCAGTACACGAGCGCGGTCGGCGCCTCCGGGCCGGCGTGCAGCCAGTCCGCGGTGACGATCGGATGGCTGCTCGTCTCGTGCAGCTGCGCGTTCTCGACGCCGATCCGCGTCAGCTCGTCGGCGACCCACTGCGCCGTGCGGCGCACCTCGGCCTTCTTCGCCGGGTCGGCGCTCACCGACTCGAGCCGCAGGAACTCGTCGAGGCCCTTGAGATGCTCGTCCGCGTGATCGCGAAGGTACTGGAGGGCGGCGTCAACGCCGCTCGTCGTCGTCGTCATGGACCGATGATAAGGCCGGCGGCAGGTGCGCTCCGGCTGGAGTCCTGCCAGCTATCCGCCGGGCGAATGCCGAACCTGTTACGCGGGGCCGCCGCTGCCACGGCAGTCACCCGGCAACTGAGCCGGCAGCCACGGGGTGGCCCGCTCGGTTCGATAGTCGCGTGGCGAATGGTTGGCGGAGCCGATCAACCGACGAAGCAGTCGGGGACACGCTCACGTGAACGACCCCCGCCAGAACGCCGCGAGAAGGGCGACCGCGACCGCCGGCACGAACGAGGCGGCGCGCAGGAATGGCGGCCAGCCGGCCCCGCCGGCGAAGGCATAGGCCGGGACGCTCAGCGGGAAGGCGATGATCGCCAGGGACCAGGCCAGGCGGGCGCGGAAGGAGAAGTCCGGGCGGTCCTGCACGTCGAGCCAGTAGGCGGCCAGGACGAGGAAACCGCCGACGGCGCAGAGCGCGAAGGTGGCCCAGGCGACGGGGAGCATGCCCCGATCCTACGCTGCCATCACTGCCCCAGCTCCTCGACCCGGCGTCGCACGTCGTCCGGACCGTTGAAGACGTCGGTGAGGACGTCGCGCAGCGGTTGCCGGCCGCTCGCCACGGGCTCGCGTTCGGGGAGCATCGACGCCATCGCCGCGCGGACCCGGTCGCTGAGCTCGGCGCGGCCCGGGCCGCCGCGGACGCCCTCGGTTGCGATGGGGTCCCCGAAGCGCACGTCGACTCGCTTGCCGAGCCAGAGGTGGGTCGTGCCGGTGATGACGCACGGCACGATCGGCACGCCGGCCATGGTGGCGAACACGAACGCCCCTTCCTCGAACGGCTGCAGCTCCGTCTCCCGGAAGCCGTTCCGGCCCTCGGCGAAGATGCCGAGCACGCCGTTCGAGGCGAACACGTGGCGCACCGCGCGGGTCGCCGAGGTGAGCGTCGTCTTCTCCGGGTTGAAGGGGATGACGCCGCCGAAGAAGCCCATCACCCGGTTCTTGAAGCCGCGCGAGAAGTCGGCCTCGCGGGGTCCGAACCACGTGACGCGCGGCCGCTCGGGCGTCACCGCGATGAGGATCATCGGGTCCCAGCCGTTGTGGTGGTTGACGACCAGGCAGAGCGGGGCGGCCGGCCATCGGTCGAGGCCATCCGCGCGCACACGGAACAGCGCGCCGACCAGGAGCCTCACGCCCCAGCGCATGAGCCGATAGCGCCACCCGGCATCGACGCCGGGCTCGCGTGGGCCCGTGCGCCGAGCGTCGACGGTCACGCGGCCGACGCCTCGCTGGCGGGCAGGACGGCCTCCCGCCGGGTGGGATCGACCATGCGCAGCGCGAGCGCCGAGAGCACGACGAACACGGCCGCGATGGCGATCGCAACCCGCAGGCCGGTGCCCGGGTCGGTGAGGGCACCGACGATGTCCTTGGCGGGCCCGGCGATGAGGATGTAGATCGGGCCGGCGATGGCCGTGCCGGCATTCAGGATGCCCATGTAGCGGCCCGCGGTGTCCTTGGGAATGACGTCGGCCATCAGCCCCCAGTCGGCGGAGAGGAAGGTGCCCATCCCGATGCCGAAGGGCACCCATGCCGCGATGGCGAACCCGGCCGACGGCGCGAACGTCACCCCCAGCAGCCCGAGGACGGCGATGCCGGCTGCCACCCAGATGACCGGCCGGCGGCCGTATCGATCGGACAGGCGCCCACCGGGAACCGCGGCGAGCGCCGTGAAGGCGGCCACGATGCCGGTGGCCAGGAAGACGGTGCCCTTGGCGTCCTCCGAGGTCATGCCGTGGGCGTACTGAAAGTACAGCAGCGCAACGAGCGTGCTGTTGTAGGCGCCCAGGAAGAGGAGGCGGACGACGAGCAGCCACAGCACGTCGCGCTGGCCGAGGATGTCCCGCGCCCAGGCCGAGGCCGCCAGGCGGGTCCACGGCATGGTGCGCGCCGGCGCCGCGGAGCCCTCCCGCACGGTGAGGACGAGCACGAGCATGGTGGCCGCCTCGACCGCGCCGAGCAGCATGACCGCCACCGGCTCGCTGACGAAGGAGGGGCCCAGCGCGGCGATGCCCACGCCGGCGATCGTGCCCAGGGTCAGCATCAGGCCCATCAGCCCCGAGGCGAGGCCCACCTGCCGGGCCGGGACGAGGTCGGGCACGTAGCCCTGGAACGGCCCCTGGGCGAAGTTCGAGCTCACCTGGAGCAGGAAGTAGAAGGCCACGATGGCGAGGAAGCCGTTCGAGGTGGCGAGCGCCACCAGGAACACGACGTCGAACAGCGTGCCGATGACGATGTACGGCTTGCGACGACCCCAGCGGGTGACGGTGTAGTCGCTGACGATCCCGACCGTGGGCTGCACCAGGATCGCGGCCACCGCGCTCACCCCGAGGGTGATCGCGAGCAGGGAGCCGGATATGGCCGGGCCCAGCGCGTCGAGCCGATCCGGCAGGACGACGGTGTTCAGGCCGCCCCAGATGGTCTGGATGCCGAACCAGTAGACGGACAGGGTGAGCAGCTGGGTGATCGGCAGCATCCGCTGGCGCGCGTCGGGCAGGCCGCGGGTCGTGTCGGTCATCGGGTCACTCCGCTCGGATGATGTCCGCGGCGCGCATCATGCGCGCCGCGACCGGTCCTGCATAGCCTCCTCCTGCCCGCCAGCGGCGGCACCGCGGCGGGCGCGGGTAGAATCGGCCGCGTGATCGACCCCATCCTGTTCACGGTCGGCCCGCTCGAGGTGCACTGGTACGGCGTGATCATCGCCAGCGCCGTGCTCCTGGCCGGGTACGT
>DATBIK010000074.1:0-3388 GCA_036556985.1 Candidatus Limnocylindria bacterium
CAGCCGCTTGTAGTCGCGCGCCGCGCCGAGCGGGATGACCGCCTCGCCGCTCACGAAGGCGAAGGCCGAGACCTCCCGGCCGACGAGCCGCTCCTCGAGGACGAGGCTCGCGCCGGGCTCGGCACCGGCGAGCAGCGCGCGGACCGCGTCCGCCGCCTCATCGGGCGTCTCGGGCACCACGACGCCCTTGCCCGCGGCCAGCCAGTCGGCCTTCACTACTGGCGGCGCCTCCTGCGTCCCGATCCAGGCCTGCGCCGCCTCTGCGTCGCGGAAGGTGCGACTCGCCGCGGTCGGCACCCCGGCGCGGGCAAGCTGCTCCTTGGCGAACGCCTTCGACGACTCGAGCCGCGCCGCTGCGCGCGACGGGCCGAAGGCCGGGAGGCCCGCCTGCGCCAGCGCGTCGGCGACCCCCGCCGCCAGCGGTGCCTCCGGACCGATGACGACGAGGTCGTAGCGCTCCCGCCCGGCGTGGCGCGCCACCGCCACCGGATCGAGCGGGTCGAGGTCGACGACGCGCTCCGCCACGGCGTCGGTCCCGCCATTGCCAGGCGCGATGCGGAGCTCGTGACCGCCCTCGTCCCGCGCGAGGCGCCAGGCGAGCGCGTGCTCGCGCGCCCCCGCCCCGAGGACGAGGATCCTCAACCGATCATCCGGACGGGGAGGGCGCGGGCGACGGCGAGGTCTCGGCGCCGGTCAGCTCGGCGAGGCGCTCGAGGATCGGCTCCAGCTCGTCGAGCAGGGCCTGGTACTCGCCCAGGTCGCCGGCGGCGAGCGCGGCCTGCGCCTCGGCGTACAGCCGCTGGGCCTCGGCGACCAGCCCGGCCACGTCCTCCGGCAGGCCGCCCGGCCCACCATCCGGCGGCTCCGGCACGGCCTCGCCGAGCAGCTGCTCGAGGGCGGTGGGGATGTCCTCGGCGAAGGCCACCTGCTCCTCCGAGACCATGATGACCCGCACGAACTCGGGGAAGGGCGCGCCCTCGGCCTGCAGGAAGATGGGCTGGACGTAGACGAGCGCGTCCTCGCCGACCGGCAGCACGAGCAGATTGCCCTTGATGACTCGCGAGCCGGTGCGATCCCAGAGCGAGAACTGGGCGCTGATCGTCGGGTCCTGGTCGATGCGGGCCTGGACCTGGATCGGGCCGTCGGTCGAGGTGTCGTTCGGGAAGTGGAAGGCGATCTTCTCTCCGTACACGCCGGGGTCCATGCGGGCGGCCACCCAGGCGATCATGTTCGGCCGCCGCTCCAGGACGAGCGGCTGGATGAGGACGAACTCGGCCTCGTCCTCGCCGGGGATGCGCATGATCACGTAGTACGGCTCCATCGGCGTCTCGGCCGACTCGGTCGGGTCGGGCGGGATCGCCCACCGGTCGTTCTGGCTGTAGTACGTGTTCGCGCCGCCGTCGGTCGCCGGCAGGTGGTAGAGCTGGTAGGCCACGTTCTGGGCGATGAACAGGTCCTCCGGGTAGCGGAGGTGCGGCACCAGGCCGGCGGGCATGGACTCCATCGGCTCGAACAGGCTCGGGAAGATGCGGGCGTAGGCCTGGACCATCGGCTCATCGGGGTCGGCCAGGAAGAAGCGCACGGTGCCGTCGTAGGCGTCGATGACGACCTTCACGCTGTTGCGCACGTAGTTCGCGCCGGGGAACGGGCTCTCGGCGCCGAGCGGCTGCGCGTTCGGATACCGGGCGCTGGCGGTGTACGCATCCCAGATCCAGAACAGCCGCTCGTCGGCGCTGACCAGGTACGGGTCGCCGTCGTAGAACAGGAACGGCGCCAGCTCGTGCACGCGCTCGCCGATCTCCCGCTTGAAGAGGACCTGCGAGTCGCCGCTCAGCTGGTTGCTGATGATCAGGTTGAGGTCGCCGAAGCGCAGCGCGAACAGGGCGCGGGCGATCGGGTTGCCGATGTCCACGCCGGTCGTCCCCTCCCATGTGTTCGTGGCGACGTCTGCCGCCTCGTCGAGCGGATAGTCGAACTCTTCGGTGCCGGTACCGGTCAGGACCCAGGTGGTGGTGGCCTCCCCGAAGTAGATGCGTGGCTGGCCGACGGGCAGCTGCGGCTCGCGGTTGATGCCGCTGACGAGGTAGTTCGGCTGCCCCTGTGCGGTGACCGCGTCGACCGGCACCGCGGTGATGCCGAAGCCATGGGTGTACACCAGGCGTTCGTTCGTCCAGGTGCGGGCGTCGGCGGCGAGCTTCTCGATGTTGAGCTCGCGCGCGCTGAGCATGATCTGGCGCTGCTCGTCGCTGACCATGTAGCGGTCGATGTCGACGTCCAGGAAGTCGTAGTAGGGATAGATGATCTGCTGCTGGCCGAAGGTGGTGAGCAGCGGGCGGTAGTCCCACAGCCGGAGGTTGTCGACCGTCGGCGCGTCGTTGGTGAAGACCCCCTCGGTCAGCCGTTGCTCGCCCGAGAAGTCGCGCACCTCGATGTCGTCGAGCTCGAAGGCCGCGCGCGTCGAGCCGATGTGGTCGCGGATGTACGGGCGCTCCAGGTTCTGCTCGTTCGGTTCCACGCTGAAGTTCTGGATGAAGCTGGGATACAGCCCGCCGACCACCACGGACAGCACGAACCAGGCGCCGCCGGCGAGGAGGAGCGCCCACAGCGTGCGGAACCAGATGTTCAGGAGGAGGAGGGCGGCAGCCGCCAGCGCGACCACGGTGAGGATGACGTAGGCCGGCAGCTGGGCGTTCATGTCGGTGTAGGTCGCCGCCTGGATGGCCTCGTACCCTGAGCGCGAGTACAGCAGCTCGCTGATGTCGAGCTGGTAGCCGTAGGCGATGAGGCCCAGCAGCAGGGCGCCGATGATCGACAGGTGCGCCCGCACCGGCGCCGTGAGGCGGAACTGCCATCGCAGCGCGCCGGCGGCGTAGCTGCCCAGGGTGAGGACCAGGATCCCTACCAGGCTGGCGATGCCCCAGCCCTGGAGGAAGCGGAAGACCGGCAGGTCGAAGACGTAGTAGCCGATGTCGCGGCCGAAGTGCGGGTCGGCTGCACCGAACTCGCCGCCGTTCGTGAAGAGGAGGATCTGCTCCCAGCTGCCGGCCCAGCCGCCCGCCGAGAGGAGCGCGCCGAAGAGCGCGACGGCCACCAGGCCCCAGGTGATCGCGCGCGACGCGTCCGGGATCTCCCACTGCCCGATGCGCCGGATCGGCACCTGCGGCGCGATCCGGCGAGCAAGCCAGATGCTGGCGAGCGCCGGGATGAGGAAGGCGAAGAAGCCGACCGCGAAGAGGCCGACCTGCGACCAGAGCCGGGTGGCGAGGACCTCTCGCTGGCCGAGCGCCTCGTACCACATCAGGTCGGTGACGAGGTTCACGATGCCGCCCAGGAAGCCGAACAGGAACAGTGCCAGCAGGACGAGGCCGCCGATGATCACCCAGCGGCG
>DATBIK010000075.1:0-18393 GCA_036556985.1 Candidatus Limnocylindria bacterium
GCGGTGGTGGGTCAGCAGGTTCGTGTTCTTCCCGATCCAGCCCAGGCCGCCGCGCGCGGCGAGCGCGCGCTCGGCGAGCGGCCGGTCGTCGACGTAGGCGACCTCGCCGGCCGGCAGGCCCTCGGCGCGGAGGTCGGCCGCAAGGGCCTCGAGGCGCCCGCGCAGGGCGACGTGGTAGTCGCTGCCGAGCGCGTAGCGGGCGATCGTGCCCGCCGGCTCAGCTGGGCTGCCGGCCAGGACCGGGGCGAGTGCACGGCGCAGCGCGTCCGGCGCCGGGTCCCAGGCCTCGCGGTCGCGGCCGGCGTACGGCGCCGCCACGACGATCACCGAGCGAGCCGCCGGGTCGTGGGCGCGCGGCTCGGTGGCGAGGCGCGGCCGGTCGCCGCCCATCCAGCCCATGCGCCCCATCCGGCCGGCGGCCACGCTCTCTTCCATCCGAGCCCGGTCCTCGGGGAGCGGCGCTGCGTCGGTGACGCCCACGACCTCCAGCCCGTGGCGAGCGGCGAGGGCGGCGAGACGGGCGCGGGCCTGCGCAGGCATGCGCCCACCCTACACCCGCTCGTTGGCCCGCCCCGTCCGGGCCGAACGGCCCTACCCCGCGACACCGTCGAGACCGATCCTCGATGCGCGCGCGGGGCCGCCTGCCGCCCCGCACGCCCCTTCAGCCCGCTCACGAGGAGGCGCGACATGGCCGCGCGGCTCAATCCACCCCCCGCCCACCTGGCGGTGCCGGCCGACTTCCTGACGCTCGACGCCTTCGACAGCGCCGGCATCGAGGCGCTGCTCGACCTGTCGCTGCGCTTCAAGCGTGACCGCACGCTGGCGCGGGGCGCGCTCGACGGCGGTCGCATCGGCCTCATCTTCCACAAGCCGTCGACCCGCACCCGGGTGAGCTTCGAGGCTGCAGCCTGGCGGCTCGGCATGCTGCCGGTCGCGCTCCGTCCCGATGAGCTGCAGCTCGGCCGCGGCGAGACGATCCCGGACACGGCCCGAACGCTGTCGCGCTATCTCGACGCGATCGTCATCCGCACCTTCAGCCAGGCCTCGGTCGAGGAGCTGGCGCTGCACGCCAGCGTCCCGGTCGTCAACGCCCTGACCGATGACCACCACCCCTGCCAGGCGCTCGCCGACGTGCTCACCCTGCGCGAGGAGTTCGGGCACCTGGCCGGTCTGACCGTCGCGTTCGTGGGCGACGGGGACAACGTGGCCCACTCCCTGATCCAGGCGGCGGCGCTCACGGGCTTCTCGCTGCGGCTGGCAACGCCGGCCGGATACGAGCCCGCCGCCGCGATCGTGGCGGCAGCGCGCCGCCTGGCCGCGGTCACGGGTGGCTCCATTGAGCTCACCGACGATCCACACGAGGCGATCGGCGGCGCCGACGCGGTGTACTCCGACGTCTGGACGTCCATGGGCCACGAAGCGGAGCAGGATGCTCGCCGAGCCAGCTTCGCCGGGTACACGATCACGTTGGCGCTCATGGCGGAGGCCGATCCGGGAGCGATCTTCCTGCACTGCCTGCCGGCCCACCGCGGCGAGGAGGTCACCGACGAGGTGATCGACGGTCCCGCCTCACGAGTGTGGCCGCAGGCCGAGAACCGGATGCACACCGAGGCGGCGCTCCTCTACGCGCTCCTCACCGGAGACCTGGCCGGCGAGCGCCTGAGCTGAGCCAGCACGTCGTCAGGTGGTGGAGGCGCCCGGCCCGCCGGCCGGGCGCCGATCCATCTCGCGCATGGCGGGGTTGACGAAGATGCTGACCGTGACGAGGAGGTAGGCCGCCGCGATCCCGACCAGGGCGGGAATGACCCCGTAGGCCTCGCTCACGAAGCCGGCCATCAGCATGCCGAGCGGCATCGCCACCCAGGCGCCGGCCGTCAGCGGGCCGATGACGCGGCCGCGCATCTCGGGCGGCACCCGCTCGAACATGACCGTGGAGAGGATCGGGTTGATGGGGCCCGCCGCCAGGCCCACCACCGCGGTGGCGGCCACCGCCAGCGGGAACGGCGGCGAGGCGGCGAGCAGCCAGAACGGCAGCCCGACCACGACGAAGGCGAGGCCGAAGGTGAGCCGCCGCGGCAGCCGCGGCCCGATGGCCCCGAACACGAGCGAGCTGACGAGCGCGGCGCCGCCGAAGGCGCCGAGCATGACGCCGAGCTGCACCGCCGACCCGTACACGTCCTTGACGTAGACCGGCAACAGCACCGCGAAGATCGGCGCATCCAGGAAGTTCGTGAGCATGATCGTGGCGACGATGGCGCGGGCCAGTCGATCGGACCAGATGAAGCGCACGCCGGCGAGCAGCTCGCCGAGATAACCGGGGCGGGCCGCCGGCTCGGCACCCTCCGGCGGGGCGTGGCGCACCGTGGGCGTGAGGAGGCCGATGAGCAGCGCCGAGACGCCGAAGCTGACCGCGTCGACGACGAGCACCCCCTCGGTGCCGACCAGCAGGATGAGCGCGCCGCCGATCGGCGCGCCGAGCATGGTCGCCCCGCGCCGGATCGCCTGCGAGATGCCCGCCGCCCGCTCCAGCGGCATGCCGGCGATGGCCGCCACGTCAGGCAGCATCGAGCTGCGCGCGGCGGTGCCCGGCGCGTCGAGCAGGGCGCCCACGAAGACGAGGCCGATGAGCAGCCAGGTCTCGATCCCGCCCAGCGCCCAGTGCACGATCGGGATGAGCGCGATCGAGATGCCGCTCGCCACGTCCGAGATGACGGACATGCGCCGGAATCCGAGCCGGTCGACGAACGTGCCGCCGAAGAACGAGGCGAGGACGGTCGCCAGCGTCGTGAAGAAGGCGACGATGCCGGTCAGCGCGGCGCTGCCGCTCTGCTCGAGCACGAACCACGGGATCGCGACGAGGGCCAGCACGTTGCCGGTGACGCTGATCGCGTCGGCGAGGTAGAGCGCGAAGAGCGGGGTGCGCCGTGCCATCGGCCGCACTCTAGCGTGACCATCGGCCCTTGGCGGGTACCCTAGGCGAATCCAGCATTCGAGGCGCATGCAGGCAGTGAGCAGCGCGCTCCCACCGCGACCCACGCTCGAGGCGCCCAGCGGCCGCATCGTGACCGACCGCCGCGGGCCGGACCTCATCGGCCATCCGCTCCTCAACAAGGGCACCGCCTTCAGCGAGGGGGAGCGCGAGCGCTTCGGCCTCCGCGGCCTGCTGCCGCCGCGCGTCTCGAGCATGGAGGACCAGCTGGCCCTGGAGCTGGAGCACATCCGCCGCAAGGACGACGATCTCGAGCGCTACATCGGCCTGGCGGCCACCCAGGACCGTAACGAGACGCTCTTCTACCGCCTCCTGCTCGAGCACCTCGAAGAGTTCCTGCCCATCGTCTACACCCCGACCGTGGGCCGTGCCTGCCAGGAGTTCAGCCATATCTTCCGGCGGCCGCGCGGGATCTGGATCACGCCCGACGACGTGGGCCGCATCGACGAGATCCTCGCCGAGGCGCCGCACCCCGACGTCCGCCTCATTGTCGTCACCGACAACGAGCGGATCCTGGGCCTCGGCGACCAGGGCGCCGGCGGGATGGGCATCCCCATCGGCAAGCTGGCGCTGTACACCGCCGCGGCGGGCATCTACCCCGCCTGGACGCTGCCCGTCTCGCTCGACGTGGGCACCGATCGCGAGGAGCTGCTGGCCGACCCGCTTTACCTCGGCTATCACGCCCCGCGGCTGCGCGGCGCCGCGTACGACGAGGTGGTCGAGGCCTTCGTCGAGGCGGTGGGGCGCGTCTTCCCGCGGGCCATCATCCAGTGGGAGGACTTCAAGCAGCACAACGCGCTGCGCATCCTGGCCCGATACCGGCGCCGCATCCCGAGCTTCAACGACGACGTGCAGGGCACCGGCGCGGTCGTGCTGGCTGGGCTGCTCGCCGCCCGTCGGGAGCGCGGCGGGCTCCGCGGGGAGCGGATCCTGTCGCTGGGCGCCGGCGCGGCGGCGCTCGGCATCGGCACCATGGTCGTGCGCGAGCTGGAGGCGGAGGGCATGCCGGCGGACGAGGCGGCCGCCGCGTTCGTCCTGGTGGACTCGAAGGGCGTCGTGCACGACGGCCGCGAGACGCTGTCCGACGACCAGCGACCCTTCGCGGTGAGCCGCGAACGGCTCGCCACGCTCGGCCTGTCCGGCGCGGAGCTGGCGGACCCGGTGGCCGTGGCGCGCGCCGTGCGCCCCACCATCCTGCTCGGCACCACCGGCCAGCGCGGCGCGTTCGGCGAGGAGCTCGTGCGGGCGGTGGCCGCCAGTGGCGAGCGGCCCATCATCCTGCCGCTCTCGAACCCGAGCGAACGGGCCGAGGCGCTTCCGGCCGACATCCTGGCCTGGACCGATGGCCGCGCCCTGGTCGCCACCGGCAGCCCGTTCGATCCGGTCGAGACGGGCACCGGCACCCGCATCGTCGGCCAGGCAAACAACGTGTTCGTCTTCCCCGGCGTCGGGCTGGGCGCCATGGTGGCCGAGGCCCGCGAGCTGACCGACGATGCCTTCGTGATCGCCGCGCGCACGCTCGCCGGGATGGTGGCCGAGGAGCGCCTCGCCGGCGGCGCGATGTACCCGCCCATCGCCGAGCTGCGCGCCGCCGCGCGCGCCATCGCCGTGGCCCTGGTGCGGCACTTCCGGGACACCGGCTACGGCCGGCAGCTGCGCGACGACGAGGTGGAGCTGGCCGTGGATCGCGCGATGTGGTGGCCGGACTACCCCGAGCTCGAGCCGACGGACGACCCCGCCGAGCGCCAGGCCGGAGGACGCTAGGCCGGCACGCGCTCCGCCGCGAGGTCGAGGTCCGCGCGCAGCACGCTCCGGTCGCCGGCCATGGGGCCGATCTGGAAGCCGACCGCCTCGCTCGCCCGCCGCATGCCGCGGTTCGAGCCCAGCATCTCGGCGTAGATGCGGTCGAGACCCTCGGCCCGGCCGATGGCCACCAGCCGGCGCAGGAGCTCCGTCCCGAGGCCCTGTCGCTGCCAGGCGTCGGCGACGAGGATCGCGAACTCCGCCTCATTGCGGCCGTGCGCCTTCGACAGGCGGCCGACGGCCACGATCCGCGGCTCCCCCGTCTCCGGGTCGCGGACGTCGGCCACGAGCGGCATCTCGCGGTCGTAGTCGGTGAAGCAGATGCGGGTCAGCCGGTCGTGGGCGGTCCGCTGGCTGAGCTTCAAGTACGTGAAGTAACGGGCGTAGACCGTCTCCTCCGACAGCGTCCCGTGGAACGCGACCATGAGCGGCTCGTCCTCGGGGCGGATGGGACGGATCGTGACCGCCGTGCCGTCGCGGGCGATCCACTCCCCGACATGCTGCCGCGGGTAGGGCCGGATCGCCGGCCGCGGCAGGTCCGCGTCGGCCACGTCGGCGGGATGGAGCACGACCCGCGCGTCGAGCGCGATGAGCTGCTCCGCCGAGGCGAGCAGCGGGTTGATGTCGATCTCGGCGATGCGCGGGATCTCTACCACCAGCTGACTGAACCGCACGAGCAGCTCGTCGAGCGCGGCCATGTCCACCGCCCGGCGCCCGCGCACCCCGGCCAGCGCGCGCGCCACCTGCGTGCCCTCCACCAGCCGCCGCGCCAGCGTGGTGGTCAGCGGCGGCAGGGCCAGCGCACGGTCGCGCACCACCTCGACAAGGGTGCCGCCCATCCCGAACAGGAGCACCGACCCGAACTGAGCGTCCACGCTCGAGCCCAGGATGAGCTCGTATCCGGTCCAGTTGATCATCGGCTGCACGGTGACCCCGTCGAAGGCATCGGCCCCGTGGCGGTTCACGACCGCGTCGGCGATGGACCGATACGCCCCCTCCACGGCATCGGCATCGACGAGGTTGAGCTTCACGCCGCCGACATCGGTCTTGTGGGTGATGGAGCGGGAGTACAGCTTGACGACCACCGGGTAGCCGATCGCCCCAGCGGCCGCCACCGCCTCCTCCGGCGTGCGGGCCACGCGGGTCTCGGTCACCGGGATGCCGTACGCGGCCAGCACATCCTTCGACTCGTCCTCGGTGAGCAGCGCCCGGCCGTCGGCCAGGGCGCCGTCGATCACCGCCTCGGCCGCGGTGCGCTGCTGGAGGCTGTCGGCGCCGTCGGGCAGCACCGGGGTCTCGTACAGGTGCTCGAGGTTCTCGGCGTAGCGCCACAGGTAATTGAACATGCGCACCGCGGCGTCCGGGTAGGCGAAGTCCGGGATGCCCGCGGCGCCCAGCAGCCGGGTGCCGGGCTCCACGAGCGGGCCACCCATCCAGCTGGCGAGGAGCGGACCGGAGCGCAGGTGGGCGAAGTCACGCAGCGACTCGGCCGTCTCGGTCGGCTCGGTCATGGCCTGCGGGGTGAGCACCACGAGCAGCCCGTCGCTCTCCGGGTTGGCGGCCGCGATCTCGACCGCGCGGCGGTAGCGCTCGGCGTCGGCGTCGCCGAGGATGTCGATCGGGTTGTTGTGGCTCCACGCCTTGGGCAGGAACTCGTCGAGGGCCGCTCGCGTGGCCTCCGGCAGCGGGGCCAGCTCGCCGCCCCCGGCGATGAGGGCGTCGGTGGCGAGCACCGCCGGGCCTCCCGCGTTGGTGACGATCGTCAGCCGCCGCCCGGTGGGGCGCGGCTGCTTGGCGAGCACCTCGGCCATGCCGAACAGGTCGTCGATGGCGTCCACGCGCAGGACGCCCACGCGTCGGAAGGCTGCGTCCAGGACGTCGTCGCTGCCGGTCAGGCTGCCCGTATGCGAGGCCGCGGCGCGGGCCGCCGCCTCGCTGCGCCCGGGCTTGATGACGATGATCGGCTTGGTGAGGGCCACCTCACGCGCGGCCGACAGGAAGGCGCGGGCATCGCCGATTGTCTCCATGTAGACCACGATGCTGCGGGTGTGCGGATCGTCGCCGAGGTGGTAGATGACGTCGCCCCAGCCCACGTCGAGCATCGACCCCAGCGAGACGATGCTGCTGAAGCCGGTCTGCTCGCGGTCCGCCCAGTCGAGGATGGCGGTCAGCAGCGCCCCCGACTGGCTCACGAAGCCGACGCTCCCCGGCCGCGCGATCCCGGCCGCGAACGTGGCGTTGAAGCCGCCGATCGGGTTCATGACGCCCAGGCAGTTCGGGCCGATGATCCGCATCCCGGCCCGGCGCGCCGTGGCCAGGATGCGACGCTCGAGCTCGACCCCGTGTGGGCCGGTCTCCTTGAAGCCGGCGGAGATGATGATCGCCGCGCGCACGCCGTTGGCGGCGCACTCCTCCACGAGGTCCGGCACCGTCGGCGCCGGGGTGACGATGACCGCCAGCTCCACCGGTTCCGGCAGCGCGGCGAGCGACGGATAGGCCTTCAGGCCGAGGATGCTCGCGCGCTTCGCGTTGATCGGGAAGACGGTGCCGCCGAACGGCGAGCTGATGAGGTTCCACACGATGGTGCGGCCCACCTTGCCGGGCGCCTCACTGGCACCGATGACCGCCACCGAGCGCGGTGCGAAGAACGGGTCGAGCGGGGCGGTGGCGTGCCCGAGCACCTCCCCGGCGCGGTCGAGGATCGGCTCGTTCGTCATCGTCACCACTCTACGTCACCACGCTACGCCAGCCCCAGCAGGGTCCAGACCCAGACCATGCCGACTGCCAGCAGCAGGATGCCGATCGCGTCGAGCGCGATGCCGACCCGGAAGATCTGCGCGGGCGTGTACAGGCGTGTCGAGTAGGCCAGCATCGTCGGCGGCGTGCCGATGACGAGGGCGAAGTCGATCGACGAGGCGATCGCCACCACGAGCACCATGAGCACCGGGTTCACGCCGGTGATCGCGGCGAGCGGGATGGCCAGCGGGATGAGCATGGCCGCCGCGGCCGTGTTCGAGGCGACCATGGTCAGGCCCAGCGTCACGCTCGCCACGAGGAGGATGGCCACCGGCGCCGGGATTGCGGCCAGGCCGTCCAGCCGGGTCGCGATCCAGTCGCTCGTCCCGGTCGACAGGACGAAGAAGCCGAGCGCCAGCCCGCCACCGAAGGTCAGCAGCGACGCCCACGAGATGCGGCCAAGGTCCTCCGGCAGGATGCGTCCGAGGAGCGCCAGTGCCACCGCCCCGCCGAGCGCGATGATCCCCGTCTCCAGCCCGTGCCACGTCTCGGTGAGCCACAGCGCGACGACCCCCAGGAAGACGGCGAGCACCACCAGCTGGTCGCGGGTCGGGCGGCCCGCTTCCTGGACCTCGCGCCGCGCCACCTCCCTGGCCTCGGCGAAGCGATTCGCCTCGGGCCGCGCCCGCATCCGCCACCACAGGTAGGCGCCCATGATCGGCAGGAAGACGAGGACCATCGGCATGCCGATGGCGAACCATTCGACGAAGCTGATGTCGCGCCCCACGAAGTCGCGCAGGTACTCGATCGCCAGCGGGTTGGCCGGGGTGCCGATGGCGCTGCCGATACCGCCGACCGTCGCCGCGTAGGCGATGCCGAGCACGATGGCGCGCCGGTAGCCGACGCTCGCCAGCGGCTCGGTCACCGCCAGGGCGATTGGCAGCAGGACGGCCGCCGCGGCCGTGTTCGACATCCACAGGGAGAGGAAGGCGGAGACCCCGATCATCGCCGCGAAGAGGGTCAGCGGGCTGCGGCCGGCGCGCGCCACGATGTTCACCGCGGCGAGATGGTCGAGGCCCGTGCGACGCATCGCCTCTGCCATCAGGAAGCCCCCGAAGAACAGCGCGATGATCGGGTGGAAGAACGGCGAGAGCGCATCGTCCGCCGTGCCCACCCCGGTCGCCACGATGACGACCGGGATGGCGAGCGAGGTGACGAACAGCGGCACCGCCTCGGTCACCCACAGGACGACGACCGCGCCGAGCAGCGCCAGCACCGCGGCGGACCCGTCCGGCGGCCGGCGCTGCAGCTCCACCGTGCCGGTGGCGGGATCGCTGCGGATGGTGGGCAGCGCCTCGCGGCGGCCGTCGGGCAGCACCAGCCGCGCGGTGACGCGTCCCAGGTCGAGGTCCCCGTCGCCGTCGGCGAGGACGAGCCGCGCCCCGATCGGCGCGTCGGTGGGGATGCCCTCGGCCAGCTCCAGCGTGCCGCGCACGACGCGACCCTCGATCACCAGCTCGATCGGCTCGGTGGCGCCGATCACGACGCTCGCCACGGCATCGGTCGTCCCGCGGTAGGAGACTTCCAGGCTGCCGGCGCCGGCCGTCCAGGGCTGCGGGGCAAGGAGGTAACCGGCGAGTGCCGCCAGCCCGGCCACCGCGAACGCGACGATCCGTCGGCGTCCGCTCGGTATCGTCGACGAAAGGCCTTCGTCGGCCACGAGCTGGTCCACGTCTCCCCCACTCTCCCGCGTTCGCGGCGCGGATCGACAGGGCCGGGCAGCAGGATCGGACGTGCCGAATGGCAGCCCCCGGGTTTGGGGTGGGTGGCGGCTGGCTAGGAGGGCAGGCCGGTGAGCTCGCCCTTCGGCTCGCGTCCCATGAGCGCGGCGACGGCCTCCATCGGGGCGCGGCCCTCGTGCACCACGGCGGCCACCTGCTCGGCGATCGGCAGCTCCACGCCCTGCGCCGACGCCAGCGCCAGCGCGCCGCGGACCGTGAACACGCCCTCGGCCACGCCGGACAGCCGTCCTTCTGCCTCGCGCCAGGACAGGCCGCCTGCCATCAGCTCCCCGGCGTGCCGGTTACGCGACAGCGGGCTCATGCAGGTGGCGATGAGGTCGCCCACGCCGGCCAAGCCGGCGAAGGTGAGCGGGTTCGCGCCGGCCGCCACGCCGAGGCGGGTCATCTCGGCGAGGCCGCGTGTGATGATCCCCGCCTTGGCGCTGTCGCCCAGGCCCAGCCCGTCGACCATGCCGGCGGCGAGGGCGATGACGTTCTTCAGCGCGCCGCACAGCTCGACACCGACGACGTCCGGGTTGGTGTACACCCGGAACCGATCGCCCGCGAGCAGGGCTGCCATCTCCTCCGCCAGGGTCGCGTCCTCGGCGGCGACCACGCTGCCGGCCGGCTTGCCGGCCGCGATCTCGCGCGCCAGGTTCGGACCGGAGAGCACCGCCACCCGCGCCCCGGGGAGCTCCTCGCCGATGACCTCGCTGATCCGCCGCTGGCTGCCCTCCTCGATGCCCTTTACCACGCTGAGGACCGCGGCGTTGCCGTCGAGGATCGGTGCCAGGCGCCGCATCGTCTCGCGCACGTGCGCCGACGGGACGGCGACCAGATAGAGCCGATACGGCTCGCCGAGGTGCCCGTCCTCGGCCGCGACGCGCACGTTCGGCGGGAAGGTGATCCCCGGCAGGTAGCGCCGGTTCTCGCGCTGGGCGGCGAGCTGTGCGCTCGCCTCGGTGCTGTGCGCCCAGAGCGTGACCGGGCGCTGCGCGGCGGCCAGGTGGACGGCGAGGGTCGTCCCCCACGCCCCGGCGCCGATGACCCCGATCTGGTCGGTCATTCGACCTCGATCGTCTCGCGCTCGGGGGCCGCCGAAGCTCCCTTCTCGTCCAGCTTCGCGATCCAGTGATCGAGGTAGGAGCGCGCCGCCATGAGCTGCTCACGGCCGGCGGCCTTCATGTGCTTCCGCGTCTCCTCCGGGAAGACGTTGTGCATGAGCGCCCAGAAGGCGGTCTCCACGCTGTCGCGGCGATCGCCGCGGCGCAGCCTCGACTCCAGGTCGGCGATGCGCGACTCCAGCTCCCTGTTCCGATCGTCATCCACGGGTCGTTCCTCCATTGCTGCCGGCCGGGGTGGCCGCGAACCGGATCTTCAGGACGTGGTCCTCGAACCTGGCCCCGCGCGTCGGGGCCTCGAGCAGGGCGCGCGGCAGGACGAGGTTGCGCCGCCAGGTGCCGACGTCGATGACGATCTCGTCGGCGTGGCGTGAGAGGTGGATCTCCTCCTTCGACGCGAACGGGAGCTCCACCGACATGACGTACTCGCCGTCGCTGCGCACCACCGAGTAGGGCCGGCCGCGGTAGAAGTGCCGGGTCGGATCGGCCTCGCCGTAGAGGGCCTCGCCGAGCTCCATCAGCATCGGCTGCCCCACCACCTCGCGGTCGAAGAACGGGGCATAGCGCACGGGGATCGGCGCGAACGTCTCCTCCACCAGTGGACCGTAGCGCTTCTGCGCCTCGTACCAGCCGCGGAAGTAGGTCCAGCCCACGTCATCGGGCAGGATGCGGTTGGCCACCACCAGGTCGGTCGGATAGTCGTACAGGTGGAAGTAGGTGAAGCTGCGCTGTGCCTCCTTGATGACCACCTGCTCCAGGGTGAGCACCACCCGGACCGATGTGCGCTCGGGGTCGGCGAGCAGATCGTGCATGTGCTCGAGCCGTCGGAAGAGGTCCTCCCCGGCGTTGAACACGTCGTCGCCGGGCATGGGCATGCCCACCACCCGCTGGATGAGCGGCCCGGTGAGCTTCGTGATGCGCCGCCCGATCGGCTCGATCTTCTCCATCCACCACTTCGCCGCCTCGGGCAGGGAGAGGAGGCGGAGCGTCTCGCCGGTGGGCGCCGCGTCGACCACGATGACGTCGTACTGCCCCGAGTCGTGGTGCTCGGCGATCCACAGCAGGCTGCCCACCTCGTCCATGCCGGGCAGCACCGTCATCTCCTCGGCGAGGACGTCGTCCAGGCCGCGCCACTTCAGCACGCTGACCGCGTACTCCTGGATGCGGCCCCAGTACTTGGCGACGTTGTGGAAGACCTCGGACTCCTGCGCCCACAGGTTCGGGGCGATCTCTCGCGGCTCCGGGCCCAGCTCCTCGCCGAACGCGTCGCCCAGCGAGTGGGCGATGTCTGTGGAGAGCACGATGGTCCGGTAGCCACGTCGCGCGCAGACGAGCGCCGTGGCCGCCGCCACGCTCGTCTTCCCCACGCCGCCCTTGCCGGTGTAGAGCAGGATTCGGGTCACGCGAGCATTGTGCCGCATGGGCCGTGCAGATCGGTCGCAGGATGCTGAGCTGGAGATCGGCGGCACCCTGTCCGCCTCCCATCGGCCGATATATCACTGACGAGATGCGCCTCCCCGGCATCAACGGGGACTCCGGTAGAGCCGTGGACTGGCACCGCTCGCTACAATTCCGCGGTGGGCCTACCCGAGGCGACCATCCACTGCCGGCGCGAGCAGAACCACCTGGCCTGGGACCCGGCCATCCCGCCGATCGCCAGCGTGGACTCCGGTGAGACGATCGAGTTCGACTGCCTCGACGCCTCGTTCGGCCAGCTGGACGCCGATTCGAGGCACGACTCGTTGGCCACCCTGGACTTCGCCCGGGTCGACCAGGTCACGGGCCCGGTCGAGGTCCGTGGCGCCGAACCGGGCGACACGCTGCAGATTGACCTCCTCGAGTTCCAGCCCGCCGACTGGGGCTGGACCGCCTCCATCCCCGGCTTCGGCCTGCTGGCCGAAGACTTCCCGGACGGGCATTACAAGGTGACGCGCCTCGAGGCCGACACCCGGCACGCCGAATTCTGGCCCGGTGTGCGGGTCCCGCTCGCGCCGTTCTGCGGCGTGGTGGGCGTGGCGCCACGCAGCGGGCCGCTGTCCACCATCCCGCCCGACGTGCACGGCGGCAACATGGACACTCGCCACCTGGTGGCCGGCTCGACGCTCTTCCTCCCCGTCTTCCAGCCCGGGGCGCAGCTATCGCTGGGCGACGGACATGCCACCCAGGGCGACGGCGAGGTCTCGGGAACGGCCATCGAGACGCCGATGCGCGCGCTGGTGCGCACCACGGTCCGCAGGGACATCCACCTGACGGCGCCCGAGTTCCTGGCCGCGCCCGATCCACACGCCGAGCTGCGCAACGGCCGCCGCTACGCCACGGACGGCGTCGGCCCGGACCTCATGGAGGCGGCCAGGGACGCGGTGCGGCGCATGATCGAATGGATGGGTCGGGAGCACGGCCTCGAGCCGATGCAGGCGTACCTGCTGTGCAGCGTTGCGGTCGACCTGCGGATCAGCGAGATCGTGGACGTCCCCAACTTCATCGTCACCGCCCACTGCCCGCTGGGGATCTTCGACTAGCCGGCGCGCAGCCGACAGGCCGGCCCGCAGGCCGGCCCATCGGTCCACTGAAGCCGCGACTACTCGACGCTGTCGGTCGGCGAGGGCGCCTCTCCGCCGTAGACGTCGCCCATGCGCGCGAGCGCTTCGGGATTCGTGGAGCGCAGGTAGAAGTACAGCCCGACGCCGACGAGCATCCAGACTCCCACGATCGGCGCGGTCCAGCGCAGCGCGTTCTCGTACGCGCCCAGCTCGATGTCCAGGAACGGGATGGTGAGCCCGCCGATCACCGCCAGCCCGGCGGGGATCATGGCCAGCACGCCGATGATCGGCACCAGGCCATGCGTGATGACGTTGAAGTCCTCGCGTCGTCGCTGCCAGAAGTAGCCGATGCAGGCCAGGTTCACGCAGATGTAGATGAACACGAAGATCAACCCCAGCATCGTGCCGAGGAAGACGTAGACGTTCAGCCCGCCGAAGCTCGCCGCGCCCTCCGGGGTCGGGAACGGGTCGTTGGCCAGGACGATCCCAAGGATCACGGCGACCACGATGGCGCTGATGGCCTGGAAGTGGACCGCGTTCACCGGGGCGCGGGTCTCGTCATGCACCGCCGCGAACCAGCGCGGCAGGAGCGAGACGCGCCCCATGGCGAAGAGCGTCCGGGTGGCCGCCGTGGCGCCGGCGTTCGCGTTCGCGATCGAACTGTTCAGGATCGCGAACACGACGAGCAGCCCGCCCACGCCGGGAAGGACCTCTTCGGCCATGAAGCCCCACGGATCGCCTTCATTGAAGCTGTAGAACTCCACCATCCGTTCCGGTCCGAAGAACACCGTGGCGGCGTAGTAGTTGAAGACGTAGAACAGGCCGACCAGGATCGCGGACCAGATCACCGCTCGCGGGATCGTCCGCCGCGGCTCACGGGTCTCCTCGCCGAGGGGTGCGGCAGCCTCGAAGCCGATGAACGCCAGGAGGCAGAAGATCATGCCCTGGAAGGCAGGCTTCACCCCGTCGTCGCCGGGCACGAAGACGTTCAGGGTGTTCTCGTCCGCGTTCACGATGAGGAGCGCTGAGATGAGCAGGAAGATCGCGATCTCCACGACTCCGAGCACGAGTCCCGCGCGGGTCGAGAGCGCGACGCCCCGGTAGGTGAGCCACCACACCAGGAGGCCGCAGAGGACCGCGAGCCCGATCCAGGCGAACTCGATGTCGATCCCGAGGTACGCAGACAGGAAGATGGCCCCGTAGAACCCGAAGCCGCCAAGAAGCAGCGGCATCACGAGCGGCTCGGCGAGCGCGAAGCCCCACGCCACGAGCCAACCAAAGAACGAGCCGAGCCCGTTCCGGACGTACGCGAACATCCCGCCGGCCGATGGCAGGTGCCTGGCCAGCTGGGCCATCGAGAACGCCGTGAACAGGACGGCGATCATCGCGAACAGCACGGCCAGCGGGGTGATGCCCCCGGCGAAGGACGTGGCCGCGCCGATGCTCAGCGCGGTGGCCACCGCCGGAGCCATGTGGGTGATCGACTGGAACAGCACCTCGGGCAGCCCGATGGCATCCCGCTCCAGCGAGGGCGACGCCCCCTCGACCCGTGGGTCGGCCATGGTCATAGCCAGGCCCTCCTCCTCCTCGACGCCGGGATCCGGGTCGACACGATTGCCCGGGCCGTGTCGGGCGGGATTCTATGCCTCGCCGTCAACCATGGGAAGGGGCTGGACCGTCAGCGCCCTCGACGCGGCTTCCCCGCTCGACGGGGGCGCGCGGAACGGCGCGCGGATGCCTCCGACTCCCGCGCCCGGAAGACGAGCCTGATCGGCGTGCCCAGGAAGCCGTACTCGTCCCGGATCCGGTTCTCCAGGTAGCGCCGGTAGCTGAAGTGGATGAGCTCGGGGTCGTTGACGAAGATGACGAACGTGGGTGGCGCGACGCCGGCCTGCGTCGCGTAGAACACCTTCGGCAGGCGGTTGCGGACGTGCGACGGTGGGTGCGCCCGCACGGCGTCGGTCACGACCCGGTTTAGGTCGGCGGTCGGCACGCGCCGATAGCGCTCCTCGGCCACGCGCCGCGCCTCGCGCAGGATGCGCTCCACGCGCTGCCCGGTGAGCGCGGAGGCGAACACGATGTCGGCCCAGGCCAGGTACGGGGCCTCCTGGCGCAGCGCCTTCAGCCAGGCGTCGGCGGTGTGGCCGTCCTTCTCGACGGCGTCCCACTTGTTGATGACGAGGACGATCCCCTTGCCCGCCTCGAGGACATAGCCGACGACGTGCGCGTCCTGCGCCGTGTAGCCCTCCACCGCATCGGTCATGACCACGGCGACATCGGCCCTATCGATGGCCTTCATCGAGCGCAGGACCGAGTAGCGCTCGATCCCCTTCTCGATCGAGCCGCGGCGGCGGATGCCGGCGGTGTCCACCAGGATCATCGGCTCGTCGTCCACGGCGACCGTCGTGTCGACCGGGTCACGGGTGGTGCCCGGCACGTCCGACACGATCATCCGCTCCTGGCCGAGCACCCGGTTCACGAACGTCGACTTGCCGGTGTTCGGCCGCCCCACGATCGCCACCCGGGGTGGACCGATCTCCGTCTCCTCCAGCTCCGCCAGCTCGTCCTCGCTGAGGTCGTCCGCGTCGGACTGGACCGATGCCTCCGCATCGGAGGGAGGCGGCAGCTCCCAGACGATCATGTCGGCCAGGTCGCCGGTGTTGCGGCCGTGCTGCGCGCTGACGGCGATCGTCGGCTCCATGCCGAGGGCGTAGAACTCGGCGCCCTCCTGCTCGCGGCGGGGATTGTCGGCCTTGTTGACGACGAGGATGGTGGGCTTCGAGGCGCGCCGCAGCCGATCGGCGACCTCGTGGTCGAGCGGCGCCAGGCCGGCCGCGGCGTCGACGACGAAGAGGATGACATCGGCCTCCTCGACCGCCACGCGGGCCTGTTCCTGGACGCGGGCCTCGATATCGGTCCCCGGCTCGAGCTCGAGCCCGCCGGTGTCGACCACGGTGAAACGGCGGCCGTTCCATTCGGCGGTGCCGTAGACGCGGTCGCGGGTCGTGCCGGGGATGTCCTCCACGATCGCCAGCCGCTCACCGATGAGGCGGTTGAAGAGCGTGGACTTGCCGACGTTCGGGCGGCCGACGATGGCGACCACGGGGAGCGAGCCAGGGGGCATGGCCCGAGTGTAGCCGCGCTACGATCGGGTCATGCGCGTGGGGATCGTGGCCACCCGGCTGGCCGGCGTTGACGGCGTCACCTTCGAGGCGGCGAAGTGGGAGCTGGCCCTGGAACGGATGGGCCACGAAGTACGGCTGTGCGCCGGTGAGGTGGACGCGCTGCGGGCCAGCGCCCGCCTCATCCCGCCGATGCACTTCGGCTGGCCGCCGGCTGCCCGCGTGAGCGCTGCCGCCTTCGATCCGAACAGCGACGCCGAGGCGGTGCGTGCCGAGGTTGATCGCCTTGCCGAGCTCCTCGTTCCGGTCCTCGAGAACTGGGCCGAGGTGCAGCGGCTCGACACGCTGATCGTGGAGAACGCCTGGGCCATCCCCATGCACCTGCCGCTCGGCCTCGCCCTCCGCCGCGTGGTCGAGCGCACGCGCATCCCGGCCATCGGCCACCACCACGACTACTGGTGGGAACGCGAGCGCTTCGCCGACTGTGTCGTACCGGACCTGCTCGAACAGGCATTCCCGCCGGACCTGCCGAATGTCCGTCACGCGAGCATCAACGGGCTGGCGGCCCGTGAGCTTTGGCGGCGCAGGGGCATCGACTCGATCGTGGTGCCCAATGTCTTCGACTTCGAGCGGCCCCGGCCTCGGCCGCATCCGGCCGTGCGCCGCCGCATGCGCCTGGAACTGGGCATGGACGATCGTGGGCTGCTCGTCGTGCAGCCCACGCGGGTGGTGCCGCGCAAGGGGATCGAGCTGGCGATCGAGCTCGTGTCGCGCCTCGGCGAGCCGGACTCGACGCTGCTCATCACCTCGCCCGCCGGCGACGAGGGCCTCGACTACCTCATGACCCTCGAGCGCCAGGCAGAGCGCGCCGGCGTTCAGCTGCGCTACGCGGCCGACCGGTTCGAGCCGGACCTGGAGGGCAAGCCGATCGGTCCCGCCCACACCCTCCACGACGCCTACCTGGCCGCGGACCTCATCACCTACCCCAGCCTGTACGAGGGCTACGGCAACGCGCTCATCGAGGCGATCTTCTACGGGAAGCCCGTCGTCGTGAACCGGTACTCGGTCTATGTCAGCGACATCGCGCCGATGGGCTTCCGCTTCATCGAGATCGACGGGGCCATCACCGACGAGACGGTGGCCGCCGTGCGCGCCGCGCTCGCCGACCCGCGGCGACAGGCCCGGACCGCCCGGCACAACTTCGAGATCGCCCGTCGGCGGCTGTCGTACCGGGTCCTGCGCCGCCGCCTGCGGCGCCTCCTCGGCGAGGTGCAGGGGGGCGTTACCGGCTAGGCGGGCTCGTCCGCCTTACCGGTGTCTCCCCCGTCAGGCCAGGCGGCGACGCAGACGCGGTTGCCTGCACGGTCGGCCAGGGTCCAGTGCCCCTCCTCTTCGTGCACGATCCGCCCGCCGGCAGCGAGCGCCGCGTCCACCCGCGCGCGGGACGCCTCGCGCGCGAGCGAGACGTCGACGTGCATGGCGTGCCGCAGTGGCTTGGCGGGGTCGAGGTCCTGCATCCAGACGGTGGACCCGTGACCCAGCGGGTCGATCGCGTTGTCTTCGGCCATCGGGGCGTAGCCCAGGACCGCGCGCCAGAACCCGATGTCGATGTCATCCGGCTTCGCCGCGATCGCGAGCTGCACCTCCTGCACCGCCGCGCGGTCGGCGGTGGCACCGTGCGCTCGCGCCACGTCGGAGACGGCTCGCGCCAGGTCGGCAAGCTCCGCTTCGATGCCCCACAGGTCGCGGGCGAGACGCACGCTGAGGTGGCTGCCGGTCAGGGTCAGGACGGCGCGCGATCCCGCGACGCCCGGGACCTCCGCGATCGCCGCCGCCAGCCGTGCTGCGGCCGCCAACGACTCGGTGCGGAAGACTGCGGTCGGCCCTCCGTGCAGCACGACCCAGTCCTCGACCCCGTCGGCCGCCAGGAAGTCCCGCCAACCCTGCTCGCTCACGGGTTACGCGACGGCGAGGGCGTAGATCCGGTCGCGGACCTCCTCGAGGTCCACCTCGGGCGTGGAGGTGCCGCCGGTGATCCCGATGCGGGGCTTGTCGGCCAGCCACGACGCCCACTCGGCGGCGAGCTCGTCGGCATCGGCGACGTGGATGGTCTCCGGGCAGATCTCGCGGCACTTCACCGCCAGCTCCTTGGTGTTCGAGCTGTTCTTGCCACCGACCACGACCATGGCGTCGACCTCGCGCGCCAGGCGGACCGAGTCGTCCTGCCGGGTCAGGGTCACCGGGCAGACGGTGTTGACCACGCGCAGGTCGTGGCAGCGCTTGAGGCAGAACGCGGCGAAC